>DATMVU010000068.1:0-27612 GCA_035562875.1 Actinoplanes sp.
AGATCGCGTCTTGCGTCAAAACCGCACCTGCCGTCCGTCGTTCTGATAGGACAGTACTAGGATGTCCGCGACCTCGCTGGTTGCCAGCTAGCACTCAGCGAGGTGGCAGACTGATGTTATTTGACTACCGTATGTCACCACTAACTTCGACGATGAAGGACTCATGACCGAGGGTGACTCACCGACCATCGCGCGCCGCCGCGTGCGTCTCGCGCTCCGTGAAGCGCGGGAGGCGGCCGGTCTCACCCAAAATCAGGTCGCCGAAGAGATGGAGTGGTCGACTAGCAAGGTCATCCGGATCGAGAACGGGGATGTCACCATCTCCACGAACGATCTACGTTCCGTACTGACATTTCTCGGTGTCCGGGACAAGAATGTGGTCGCCGGTCTCCTCGCGGCGACCCGCATCGCCCGGTCGCGCTCGCAGAAACCGTGGTATCAAGCGAGCGAATTCCAGAGCACTCTCACCGATGACATGCGTAAACTCATCGAGTACGAGGCCGAGGCGACAGAAATCCGCTCGTACTCGGTTTATTACATTCCGGGCCCCCTGCAGACGCGCGGATATGCGACCGCGCTGATGTCCCGGTTCGAGGAAGAGCTGTCCGAAGAGCAACGGACGAATCGCGTCGACGCCCGAATGCGGCGCCGTGAGGCCCTGCTCAGCCGGACCGACGGTCTGCAGATCCTGGTCATGGTCGACGAGTCGGTGCTCCGCCGGACCATCGGCGGCGCGGCAGTCTTCGCCGATCAGCTCCGCGACCTGCGGACAAAGGTGAAGGACGGGACCATCAGGATCCGGATGGTGCCCTTCTCGCTCGATGCCTCGGTGACCAACAATGCCAGCTTCGACATCCTGACGATGAGCGGCGGCGAAGCGTTGTACCGGGAGACCGGGCTCGGCGATGAAATGGTCGAGGACCAGGCCGTGGCTGCGAAGCATCATGCGCGATACAGCCGGGTCTGGAGTGAGGCCGCCGATGAGGAGGACACGATTCAATTCATCGACACCCAGATCAAAGAGCTGGAGCGAACCGTTACGGACGGATCGTCCCGGGGTTGAAAATACACTAATCCGCAGATATTTCTTTGAAAGGTCCCCGATGGAACAGATGAACGTGCCCGCATGGCGTAAGAGCAGCCGCTGCGGAACGTCGACTTGTGTCGAGGTCGCTAAGGTCGAAGACCAGTACCTGATCCGCGACTCGAAGAACCCCGAGGTTGCCGCCCTCTCCTTCACCAAGGACGAGTGGGACGCCTTCGTGGAGGGTGTGACCGCGGGCGAGTTCCGCTTCTGAAGCTTGGGCCGCCCGCTCTGCGAGATCGCGAACGACCAGAGCGGGCCGGTCAATAATACTCGCATAACAATTATATAGTTACAAATTGACGCCGCATAACTCCCAATGAGTGAGTTAAGCGGCATTTTCTCTTTTTCATTCATGCGGGCGCCCGCTCGGTTCCGTTTCATTCGCATACCGTGGATTCGAACCGTCACGGAGGTGCACACAAATGATCAAACCGGAAGAGCCACACTGGCGCCGAAGTGGGCGCTGTTCCACCGGCGCCTGCGTCGAGGTGGCGCGTGTCGCGGAGCAGGTTCTGATCCGTGACTCCAAGGTACCGGGCGGCGCGATCCTCACCTTCACGAGAGAGGAGTGGATCGCGTTCGTAGCTGGAGTCAGGGACGGGGACTTCGGTATCGAATGAAACTTCGGCCGGAGCAGGCTGATGCCGCGGGCCGAGCGCGGCATACTGCAGAGGTGGACGGCATACCCGACACCACCGGCACCGACCGCTTCGCGTTACTGACCGAGGCGGCCGAGACCCTGCTGGACGATCTCACCGAGCGCTACCTGGTGGAGCGCCGGGAGAACAAGGAACCGTTCGGGCTCGACGAAGCGCTCGCGCGGACCGTCCGGCTCATCCCTCGCATGCCCACCGCCGCGCCGGTCGCGGTGCAGTTCACCGACTCCGGACTCCGGTTGCGTTTCGGCCGGTGGTGGGAGAAGGCGCTGCCGGCCTGTCCCTGCGACATCTGCGACGAGGACCCGAAGATCACGGCCGAGTCGCTGCGGATCCACACCGACGCCCTGATCGAGGGGGGACTGTGGGAACGCGTACGCCGTGGTCTGAGTGGTTCGTGGTTCGAGACCAGGTTGATCGGGGCCGGAGTGAAAACGGATCAGGAGGGGCCGCTCTCCTCCGCCGGGGCCAGGGACGCCCGGCGCGAGGGCTTCGCGGCTCCGGTGCAATGGGCGCCATGGCAGGTCAGATCCCATCTGTGAACGAAGATCGGCGGCCAGGTCACGCCGGCGGCCTGGCCGGATCCGTTCGGTACGGTGACAGCTGAAAACGCTCTCACCATTCGACGGGGTCCCCCTGTGAGCACCATCGAGAAGGTCGGCCTGCGGGCCTCCACCCGATCCGTCTACGTCACCTTCATCTTCCTCGGCATCGCGATGGCCAGCTTCGCGGCCCGCATCCCGCAGATCCGCGACCAGCTCGGGCTCTCCCCGTCACAGCTCGGCCTGGTGCTGCTCGCCATCGCGGCCGGTTCGATCACCTCACTGCCGATCGCCGGGCATCTGGTCGCCCGGTTCGGCTCCCGGATCGTGGTCGGCACCGGCGCCGTCATGCTCGGGTCGGCGCTGGCCTCGGTTGCGGTCGGTTACCACTACGGGGTCGTCCCGGTGGTGATCGGGCTCTACCTGTACGGGCTCGCCACCGGAGCCTGGGACGTTGCGATGAACGTGCAGGCCGCGGTCGTGGAACGACGGCTCGGCCGGTCGATCATGTCGCGTTTCCACGCCGGGTACAGCATCGGCACGGTCGCCGGGGCACTCGTCGGAGCGGGCGCCGTCAAGATCGGCGTCTCGGTCACCGCACACGTGGTGGCCGCCAGCGCGCTGGTGGTGGCAGCGGTCGTCGTTGCGGTCCGGTGGTTCGTGACCGACGAGGACGTGGCGAACGCCACCGCGGCGGACAAACCCCGGGCCCGCACCGCCTGGACCGAGCCGCGCACCCTGCTGATCGGCCTGTTCGTGCTCTCCTTCGCGCTCACTGAAGGTGCCGGCATCGACTGGATCAGCATCGCCCTGATCGACGACCACGACACCACCGCGTCCACCGGCACCCTCGGGTTCGCCCTGTTCCTGGCCGCCATGACAGTCGGCCGATGGTACGGACCAAACCTGCTGGACCGGTACGGCCGGGTGACCACGCTCCGGCTCCTCGCCGTCGCCGGCCTGGCCGGATTGTTGATCTTCGTTTTCGGCCCGTCCACGCCGGTCGCCTTCGCCGGGGCGCTGCTCTGGGGCCTCGGCGCCTCACTCGGCTTCCCGGTCGGCATGAGCGCCGCCGCCGACGACCCGGTCAAGGCCCCGGCCCGGGTCGGGGTGGTCGCGTCGATCGGCTACTGCGCCTTCCTCAGCGGCCCGCCCCTGATCGGCTTCCTCGGTGACCATTTCACGGTCTCGAAGGGCCTGCTGGCGGTAGCGATGCTGCTGGTCCTGTCGATCGCCCTGGTGCCGGCCCTGCGCGAGCCGGCGAAAGGGTCGATCAACAGCTGAGGACCAGTTTGGCGAAGAGGTGAAAGCTGTTTGGGTCTTTCCGGGTGTCTGTTCGGGTGGAGGGGGTGGGACGGGCGGCCGGAACTCCGCGGTGTGGCTGGAAAGCGACGCTGCGGGCGGGAGAAGATCGTGCCCGATACGACGGAACGTACCCGTTCGTACGCGGGAAGGGATCTCATGCGTAAGTCTCTTGTTCGTCGTGGGGCTGCGGCGGCGCTGGCTGTCGTCGCCGGGGTTGCCACTCTCACGCTGGGGGCCTCGCCGGCCCGGGCCGATGTCCGGCTTGTCGGTGTCACGATGTCGACGAACACGGTGGTACTCGACGGTGACGCCGGTTGTGCGGACCGGGTGAAGGTGACCTTCAAGGTGTACGACCCGCGCAGCGACGACGACGAGGTGCTGTCGCTGTCCGCCGATGTCGTCGGACCGGACGGGGACGTCACCACCTTCCTCCTCCCGTCGCAGGCGTCGCGCAGCGGTGACTACGTGAACTACACCGACTGGGTCTTCCTCTGCGGAGGTTTCGACGACCCGGGCACCTACCGGGTGCAGACCGAGCTGAAGTGGTGGGACGAGAACTACGACGACTACGTCGTGGAGCGGGTCGACCGGTTCTCGGTCAAGCGCCCGACGTCGCTGACCTATGACGCGACGCCGGAACCGGTGAAACGGAACAGCGCTCTGACGCACCGGGGAGTGCTCAAGGCGGACCCGGTGTCGTACGGCGCGAAGAAGGGTCTGAAGGGTGCTGTGCTGAAGTTCTATTTCAAGGCCAACGGCACGGCGACCTATGTATACAAGGGCCAGACCACCACGGGGACCGGCGGCAAGTACAGCAAGAAGATCAAGGCCGCCAAGTCGGGTACGTGGAAGGTCGTCTACGCGGGTGGTGGTACCCGGCAGGCGCAGACGAAGTACGACGCGGTCAAGGTGAAGTAGTGCGGTCGGCCGCCGTGGCGTTCCATTCGTCGTCGGCGGCCTTCTTCAGAGCCATGCCGTCCTTGCCGTTGTAGGAGACCAGTTTCGGCAGGGTGGCGGCCAGGGCCAGAGTGCCGGCCACACAGAGGACGCCGCCGGCCCAGATGGCGCCGGTGATGCCGAGGCCGGTTCGGGCCATCGCGCCGGAGCGGAGCTGGCCGAGCAGTGGGCCGGTCGTGTAGGAGAGCATCTCGATGCCGGCCAGGCGACCGCGCAGGTGGTCGGGGATCGTCTGATTCCAGATGATCATGCGGAACAGGCCGGAGACCATGTCCGCGGCTCCGGCGAAGGCCAGACAGAACAGGGTGAGCCAGAGGGTGTCCGACAGGCCCACGCCGATGATGCCGACACCCCACAGACCGGCCGCCACCAGGACCATCAGGCCGTGCCGGTGCACCCGGGCGGTCCAGCCGGAGCCGACGGTGGCCAGCAGGGATCCGACAGCGGGGGCGGCGTAGAGCAGGCCGAGCACTTTCGGGCCGCCCAGGTCGTCGGCCAGGAACGGGTACAGCGCGGCCGGCATGCCGAAGAACATCGCGTTGATGTCGACCAGGTAGGTGCCGAGCAGTTCGGGACGGGACTTGGCGTACTTCAGGCCGGTGACCACGCTGTTCAGCGACGGGCGGTCGGCTGCCACCGGCGGCGGGACCGCTTTGACCAGGGTCAGGCAGATCAGCGAGACCACGAAGGTGCCCAGGTCGAACAGGTACACCCAGTGCAGGTCGAAGGTGGCCAGCAGGACCCCGGCCAGGGGCATGCCGAGGAGCTGGGCGAACTGCATGCCGACCGACTGGACCGCCATGGTGGCCGGCACCTGCTCCGGTTTCACCAGCCGCGGGATCATCGCCTCCAGGGCGGGCCGTTGCAGACCGGCGACTCCGGCGGTGAGGAACGCGGCCACGTACAGCAGCCACAGGTGTGGTTCGTCGGAGAGCGAGTTGAACAGCAGGATGCCGCAGATCGCGGCGAGGGCCAGCTCACTGCCCCGGACCAGGATCCGGCGGTCGATGTAGTCGGCGAGGGCCCCGCCGACGAACGACATGATCAGCAGCGGGAGCAGCTCGCAGACACCGATCAGGCCGACCATCAGTGGATCGTCGGTCAGCTTCGCCACCTGGTAGGGGATGGTGACGTAGCTGATGAACGACCCGAACGCGGTGACCACGCCACCGATGAAGACGAACCGGAAATCCCGGGAGGTACGTAACGGGGAGAGGTCCAGTCCGAACCGGCGTTTCGAGGTCACGAGCCGCCATGTTGCCAGGCGATCCCTATTTCATCACCAGAATTCCGGTCTCCCGGAACGTCGCGAGGTCGGCGAGGGCCTCGTCGAGGATGAACGACTCCTGGGGCAGCGCGTCCAGCGGGAAGAAACCGGCGTCGACACTCTCGTCGGTCTCGCGCAGCAGCTCACCCTCCCAGGAGTGCACCACGAAGGACATCAGGACCTGCTGGTACGTGTGCCGGTACTCGTTCGTGTAGGTGTACGCGGTGTAGAACGCGTACGGCGTGAGCGAGGTGGCTTTCAGCCCGGTCTCCTCCCACAGCTCACGGACGGCACACTCCTGCATGCTCTCGCCCAGCTCCATCGCCCCGGCCGGGATCGCCCACCGCCGGTTGTCGGATCGCTGGATCAACAACAGCCGGCCCTGCTCGTCGAGCACCACGGTGCGAGCCCCGACGAAGAAGATCGTGTCGCCGTCACCGACGCTCGCGCGGACCTTCCCCAGGTACGACTCCGCCCACGTCAGTGCCATCGCGCCACCCCACATCCCACGCCCATGGGAGAAGAGTAGTCACGCGGACTTCTTCGTGGCCTTCGCCGCGGAAGTGGTCTTCCTCGCTCGCGTCGCCTTCTTGACCGGAGGCGCCTTCTTCGCCGGAGACGCCTTCTTCGCCGTCGAGGAAGGTGCCGCCTCACCCTCGGTGCTGCGGGCCTTCTGCGCCCGTTCGACCGAGGCTTTGAGCGCCGCCATCAGGTCGATCGCCGCGGGTGCGGCCTCCTCCGGCTCGTCGGCCTGGACCACCTCGCGGCCCTCGACCTTGGCGTCGATGACCTCCTGCAGCGCGGTCCGGTAGTTGTCGGTGAACTCGTCCGGCTGGAAACTGCCGGCCATCGAGTCGATGAGCGAACTGGCCATCGCGAGTTCGGCGGGCCGGGTCTCGATGTCCTCGTCGAGGAAACCGAACTCGGGGATCCGTACCTCGTCCGGCCAGAGCATGGTGTTGAGGACGAGCACGTCGTCGCGGACGCGCAGGGTGGCGAGTTGTTCCCGCTGCCGGATCGCGATCTTGACGATGGCCACCCGCTCGGCGTCGCGCAGGGCGTCCCGGAGCAGTACGTACGGTTTTGCGGCCTGTCCCTCGGGTTCGAGATAGTACGCCTTGGCGAACAGGATGGGGTCTATCTGTTCGGATGGCACAAATTCGAGCACGTCAATTGCCCTTGACGTACTCAGTGGAAGTTCGGCGAAATCCTCATCGGTGAGTATCACCATTTCGCCGCCACCGATGTCGTAGCCCTTGGCGATGTCGTCGTAGCTCACCACCGCACCGTCGACCGAGCAGGTGCGCTGGTACTTGATGCGGCCACCGTCGGTGCGATGCACCTGGTGGAAGCGGATGTCCTTCTCCTCGGTCGCCGAGTAGAGCTTGACGGCGATCGACACCAGGCCGAACGAGACGGCGCCCTTCCAGATCGCTCGCATGACCTCAGAATGGCATCACTGAGACGCCTGCGTCAGGTGAACGATTTTGCCTATGGTGATCGAGTGCCGGGATCACCCCTGTCTCCGATGCTCGCGACAGCGGGCGGCTTGCCGGTGGGCCCGGACTGGAGCTACGAGTTCAAGTGGGACGGGGTCCGGGCACTGGCGCTGTTCAGTGGCGGGCCGCCCGACCTGTTCGCCCGCTCCGGAGCGGTGATCACCGCCGCCTACCCGGAGGTCGCCGACCTGCACCTGCCTGAGGGGACACTGCTCGACGGCGAGATGGTGGTGCTGGACGCCTCGGGCCGGCCGTCGTTCACCGCCCTCGCCGAGCGGATGCACGTTCGGGACAAGCAGCGGGCCGCCCGGCTGGCCGCGACGGTTCCGGTCACCTACCTGATCTTCGACCTGTTGTTCCTCGACGGTATCGACTACACCGGGTTACCGTACCTGGCCCGCCGGGAGCGCCTGGAGGAACTCGGCCTGGCCGGGGCGCGGTGGATGGTGCCGCCGTCGTTCGGGGACGGCCCGGCCACCGAGACCGCCGCCCGGGAGAACCGTCTCGAAGGCGTGATGGCCAAACGCTCCGACTCCGTCTACCTGCCCGGACGTCGCTCCGCGGACTGGGTGAAGGTCAAGTTCGACCGGACCGGTGACTACGTTATCGGCGGCTGGCGGCCGGGGGTGCGCAAGCTCGGGGGACTGTTGGTAGGCGTACCGGCGCAAGGGGGTCTGGCCTTTCGGGGACGTGTCGGTGGTGGAATCGGAGCAGTTGCCGAGCGTGACCTTCTCTCGCGGCTGGCGCCGCTCGCCACACCGGATTCGCCGTTCGCTCCCGGTGCGGTGCCCCGCGAGGATGCCCGAGGAGCCCATTGGGTACGCCCGGAGCTGGTCGCCGAGATCCGCTACGGCAATCAGACGCCCGACCGCAGGCTGAGATTTCCCCGTTTCCTGCGCCTGCGCGGCGACAAGCCACCGGCGGAGTGTGCCGACGATGCCTCGTGACCGGATCCTGGTGACCATCGAGGACCGTGAGATCGAACTCTCGAACCTGGACAAGGTGATGTATCCGGCGACCGGCTTCACCAAAGGCGAGGTGATCGACTACTACACCCGGATCGCGCCGGTGATGCTGCCGCACCTCAGAGACCGCCCGGTCACCCGGATCCGCTACCCGCACGGGGTCGACGAGCCGCACTTCTTCGAGAAGAACAAGCCCGGCGGTACGCCGTCCTGGGTGCGCCTGGCGACGTTGCCGGTGCCCGGGTCCACCAAGAGCCGGGAGACCATCGACTTCGTGGTGGCCGAGGAGCTGGCCACCCTGGTCTGGCTGGCGAACCTGGCGGCCCTCGAACTGCACACCCCGCAGTGGCGGATCGGCGCCGACCCGGATCTGCTCGTCGTCGACCTGGACCCGGGCGCGCCAGCCGGACTGGCCGAGTGCTGCGCGGTGGCGGTGCTGGTGCGCGACCGGCTGGCCGCCGACGGGATCACCGCCCACCCGAAGACCTCCGGCCGCAAGGGCATGCAGTTGTGCTGCCCGATCGCCGGCACCCAGCCGTCCGCGGTGGTCGCCGAATACAGCCATCGGGTCGCCGAGGAGATGGCCACCATGGTGCCCGGCTCGATCACCGCGAAGATGACCAAGCAACTGCGCCCCGGCAAGGTCTTCATCGACTGGAGTCAGAACGCCGCGGCCAAGACCACTGTCACCCCGTACTCCCTGCGGGCCGGCTCGTCCCCGACCGCCTCCACCCCGCTGACCTGGGACGAGGTGATCGCGATGGCCACCGGCGCCGAGCCCGCGGCCCAGTTCGCCCCGGCCGTCCTGCTGGACCGGGTCGACGACCACGGCGACCTCCTGGCCGGTCTGCTCCGGCCCGGTCCCGAGGTGCCGTCCTGACTCCACGTTGACTCTCGACCTGGTCGAGGGCCGAGGCTGACCGCCATGTCCGCGTCGCACGAGCACGTCTCGGGTCGCTACTGGATCTGGCTGAGCGGTGTCACCCTGTCCCTGCTCGGCTCACAGATGCTGGCCTTCGGCATGACCTGGGTGGCGGCCGGCTGGGGCGGCGCTTTCGCGGGCGCCGTGCTCACCGCGATCAACCTGCCCAGGGTGGCGTTGCTGCTGTTCGGCGGCGCGCTGGCCGACCGGATCGGTGCCTGGCGGGTGATGATCACCGCGGACCTCGTGATGGCCACCGCCGCCCTGCTGCTCGGCGGCGCGATCCTGCTGCTCGGGGTCCAGCCGTACCTGTTGCTGGTCACGGCGGTGGTCATCGGCGTGGTCGACGCCTTCTACCTGCCCAGCTCCGGGTCGATGCCGCGGCGGCTGGTGACCGCTGCGGCCCTGGCCCGGGCGATGTCGGCACGGCAGGTGGCCGGGCAGATGGCGACGTTCGCCGGCCCGGCAGCCGGTGGTCTGCTGATCGCGGCAGCCGGACTCGTCGCGGCGGCCTTCGTGAACGCGACGACGTTCCTGGTGATGGCCCTGGTTCTGGTCGGTCTGCGGCCGCGTGCCGAGATGTCCGCCCCGGCTCCCGCCGCCGGTGGTGGCGGCCTGCGCGGGGCCGTGGACGGCGTGCGGGTGGCCTGGTCGGAGCCGGTGCTGCGGACCGCGCTGGGTCTTGTCGCCGTTGCCGCCGGGTTCCTGCTGCCGGTGTCCGGGCTGCTCATTCCACTGCTCGCCATCCAGCGCCGGTGGGACGCCGACCTCGGGGGCGTCCTGGCCGGCACTGTCGCGCTGGGGATCGTCGCCGTCGCGGTCACGGTGACGGCGGCCGGAGCACTGCGCCGGCCCGGCGCTGTCGCCGCCGGGGGACTGGCGGTGGCCGCGGCCGGAGTGCTGGGCCTGGCCCTGGTGGAGACGGTGGCCGCCGCGATCGGGGCCGCCGCCGTGGTGGGAATCGGCTCGGGAGTGTTCTCCACACACGTCGGCCCATTGATCCTCGGCGGCACGCCGTCGACCCATCTCGCCCGGGTCCAGTCCGTGCTGGTGCTCGCGCAGAGCCTTCCGCTGCTGCTCAGTAACAACGTCCTGGGTTCGGTGGCCGACCTGCTCGACGCCGGGGCCGCCCTGGTGGTCTGCGCGGTGGCCCTCCTGCTGACGGCGGTGTGGGCTCTGCGTTCCCCAACGGTCGCGCGCTGAGTGGGGATTGCCTCGTCCACAGCTGCTGTGTATAACTGTTATAGAACTCAGTTCTAGAACAGTGGAGGTGCCATGCGTGCGCCGAGTGAGACCGGCCGGTTCGGGGACTACGGGGGGCGGTTCGTGCCCGAGTCGCTGATCCCGGCGTGTGCCGCGGTGGAGACGGCGTTCCGGGAGGCCTGGGCGGATCCGGCGTTCCGTGGTGAGCTGGACCTGCTGCTCGCCGAGCAGGCCGGGCGGCCCACCGCGCTCACCCCGGCCCGGCGGCTCTCCGCCGAACTCGGTGTCGAGGTGCTGCTCAAGCGGGAGGACCTGGCACACACCGGCTCCCACAAGATCAACAACGTGCTGGGGCAGGCCCTGCTCGCCAAACGGATGGGCAAGACCCGGCTGCTCGCCGAGACCGGAGCCGGACAGCACGGAGTCGCCACCGCGACCGCCGCCGCCCTGCTCGGACTGGACGCCACCGTCTTCATGGGCGAGATCGACATCGAACGGCAGGCCCTCAACGTCTTCCGGATGCGGATGCTCGGTGCCGAGGTCGTCCCGGTCACCGGCGGCACCCGCACCCTCAAGGACGCCACCAGTGAGGCCATGCGCCAGTGGGTGACCTGTGTGGACGAGGCCCACTACTGCCTCGGGTCGGTGATGGGCCCGCACCCGTACCCGTGGATGGTCCGGGAATTCCAGCGGGTCATCGGCGACGAGGCGCGGGCGCAGTGCCCCGAAGTCCCGGACTACGTGGTCGCCTGCGTCGGCGGCGGCTCCAACGCGGCCGGCACCTTCGCCGGGTTCGCCGACACCACGGCGAAGCTGATCGGTGTCGAGGCGGAGGGTGGCGCGGCGATCGCGTTCGGGCGGGCCGGTGTGCTGCACGGCTTCCGCTCCTACCTGTTGCAGGACGAGAACGGGCAGGTCAGCGAGGCGCATTCGATCGCACCGGGACTCGACTACCCGGGTATCGGCCCGGAACACGCACACCTCAACGACATCGGCCGGGCCCGGTACGTGGTGGTCTCCGACACCGAAGTGGTCCCTGCGGTCCGCCGCCTGGCCCGTACCGAGGGAATCCTCTGCGCACTGGAATCCGCACACGCGATCGCCTGGCTGATCCGGGCGGCGCAGACCGGGGAGTTGCCGGCCGGCTCGACCGTGCTGGTGACCGTTTCCGGACGCGGCGACAAGGACATGGCGACCCTGATGGAGGCATCGTGAACGTCGAGAAGCACCTGCGCGGGCGCCGCGCCGAAGGGCGTTCGCTCCTGGTGCCCTACCTGACCGGTGGGATCAGCGCGGACTGGACCCGATACCTGACCGAGTACGCCAGGGCCGGCGCCGACGCGATCGAGATCGGACTGCCGTTCTCTGACCCGATCCTGGACGGGCCGGTCGTCCAGGAAGCCTCCGACCGCGCCCTGCGCCGGGGCGTCACAGTCCGCGGGCTGCTCGACGAGGTGGCCGCCGTCGACGCCGGTGTCCCGCTCATCGCGATGACCTACTACAACCTGGTCCTCCAGGACCCGGGCTTCTGCCGGGAACTGGCCGCGGCCGGGATCACCGGGCTGATCGTGCCGGACCTGCCGTTCGACGAGGCCGCGACGCTGCGGACGGCAGCCGAGGACGCCGGCGTCGCACTGACACTGCTCGCCGCACCGGCCACCCCACCGGACCGGCTCGCCGCGATCGCCGCGTCGTCCCGGGGCTTCGTTTATGCGGTATCGGTCATGGGCACCACCGGAACCGCGTTCGCCGAATCCGGCGGACGGGTCTCCGCGGCGGTGCGGGAACACACCGACCGGCCGGTGCTGCTCGCCTTCGGCATCTCCACCCCGGCACACGCCGTCACCGCCGCTCGGCACTCGGACGGGGTGGTGATCGGGGCCGCGCTGATGCGGCGGATCCTCGACGGCGGGACACCGGAACAACTCGGGGACGTCCTGGCCTCGTTCCGGCAGGCGCTGGACGATAGCGTGGTGCCTCGTGAGCAGGGTTCCCGCGTACCGGCAGATCGCTCTTGATCTGACCGAGAAGATCAGGACAGGGGTCTACCGGCCCGGTGAGGCGTTGCCGGCCCAACGGGAACTCAGCGTGCGGTACGGCGTGACCCTGATGACCCTGCGTCAGGCCCTGTCGTCACTGCGGGATGACGGGCTGATCGTGCAGCACGCCGGGCGCGGCACCTTCGTCGCACCGGTCCAGGCCACCTATCGGGTCGACACCCTGCGCAGCTTCGTCGAGGACCTGCGCGAACAGGGCCACGACGTGACCACCGAAGTCCTGTCGAAAACGGTCACTGACGGTCTCCGGCTGGAGCGGGTGCGGTATCTCGGTGACCAGCCGGTCATCCACCAGACGTCATGGGTGCCGGAACCGCACGGCTCCCGGGTCGGCGACGAGGACTTTCGGCGGGTGTCACTCTATGTGGCGCTGGCCGAGGCGGGCGTGACCATCGTGCGGGCGTCCGAGCGGATCGTTCCCGGTCTGCTCGATACGACGAGCGCCGCCCGGCTGGGCCGTCCGGCGGGCAGCCCGGTGTTCGTGAGCGAGCGGACCACCTACTCGATGGACGACGAGCCGGTGGTCACCGACCGTGCGGTGATTCTCGGCGACCTGATGGAGATCCGGGCCGAACGTGCCGCGACCCGGATCTCCGTACAGTGGGGGACGGTGCGGGAGTGCCCGGGCGCGTGAGCCGAAGCGCTGTTCAGTGGTCGGTCACTGCCGCGAACCGTTGAGAACGCGGCTCGCCCCGCAGTGGGTCAAGACTTGACCTTGACCGGCGCGGTTTTGAGGAACGCGTCGATGTCGGCCTGATGCTCGGGGCTGAACGCGGCCCGCGGAACCAGCACCTGGCCGAGACCCTTACGGAGCAGCCAGGTGTGACGCCGCACCTTCACCCAGTGCAGACCGGACCAGGTGAACGTCGTATCGGCGGTCGCCGTCGACATCCGGATGCCCTCGTCGTCCAGTTCGTATCTCGCCGGCTGTCCCGCGTCCTTGCGCTGGAGATTCCAGGTGAGGAGGGCGAACAACTCCGGAAGCGCGAGGCAGAACACGCCGAGGGCCAGCGGTTTCAGCATGGCGGGGCTGAAGCCGGTGACCACGATGACCAGTAGGACGAGTCCGAGCGCGAGGCCCCCGCCGATCCACAGGATGACGGGGGTCACTCGGCCGGCGGTCTCGCGGTAGGCCCGGCGAAACGTCCGATAGGTGTACTGGTGGCTCCCCGTGATCTTCACGCCGGGGAGTATGTCATTCAGTCGATCTTGGGGAGGGGTGGGCCGAGAACGTCGTCGGCGTCGACGATCTTGTAGGCGTACCCCTGCTCGGCCAGGAACCGCTGCCGGTGCGCTGCGTAATCGGTGTCGATCGTGTCCCGGGACACCACCGTGTAGAAGTGCGCCTGCCGCCCGTCACCCTTCGGCCGCAGCACCCGCCCCAGCCGCTGCGCCTCCTCCTGCCGCGAACCGAACGTCCCCGACACCTGGATCGCCACCGCAGCCTCCGGCAGATCGATCGAGAAGTTACCCACCTTCGACAACACGAGCGTCCGCAACGAGCCGTCCCGGAACGCGTCGAACAGCCGCTCCCGCTCCTTGTTCGTCGTCGAACCCTGCACGATCGGCGCGTCCAGGAACTCACCCAACTCGTGCAACTGATCCAGGAACCCGCCGATCACCAGCACCTGCTCGGTCGGATGCCGCTCGACGAGTGCCTTCACCACAGGCAGTTTGGTACGGGCGGTGGCCGCCGTCCGATACCGCTCCTCGGCCTCGGTCACCGCGTACGACATCCGCTCCGTCTCGGTCAGGGTGACCCGGACCTCGACACACTCCGCCGGGGCGATCCAACCCTGCGACTCGATGTCCTTCCACGGGGCGTCGTACCGTTTCGGGCCGATCAGCGAGAAGACGTCACCCTCCCGGCCATCCTCCCGGACCAGCGTCGCGGTCAGCCCCAACCGCCGACGGGCCTGCAGATCGGCGGTGAACCGGAAGATCGGCGCCGGCAGCAGGTGCACCTCGTCGTAGACGACCAGACCCCAGTCCCGCGCCCCGAACAGGTCCAGATGGGTGAACGCGCCACCCCGCCGCGACGTCAGCACCTGATACGTCGCGATCGTGACCGGGCGGATCTCCTTACGCTCGCCGCTGTACTCCCCGATCTCCTCCTCGGTCAGCGTCGTCCGCGCCAGCAACTCCCGCTTCCACTGCCGCCCGGCGACGGTGTTGGTCACCAGGATCAGCGTCGTCGCCTTCGCCGTCGCCATGGCCGCCGCACCGACAAGCGTCTTCCCCGCACCGCAGGGCAGCACCACCACCCCTGAGCCGCCGGCCCAGAAACCATCAACAGCCTCTTGCTGGTACGACCGGAGAGTCCAGCCGTCCTCTTTCAGTTCGATCGGGTGGGCTTCCCCGTCGACGTAACCCGCCAGGTCCTCGGCCGGCCAGCCCAGCTTCAACAGCGCCTGCTTCAGCCGCCCCCGCTCCGAACCGTGCACCAGGATCGTCTCGTCGTCGACCCGGGCGCCGAGCATGCCCGCCAGCTTCTTCGACTTCGCCACCTCGACCAGCACGATCTTGTCCAGACCACGCAGGACCAGGCCGTGCACCGGGTCGTTCAACAGTTGCAGGCGCCCGTACCGGTCCATCGTCTCGGCGACGTCCACCAGCAACGCATGCGGAACCGGGTACCGAGAGAACTTGATCAGCGAGTCCACGACACTCTCCGCGTCATGCCCCGCCGCCCGCGAATTCCACAACCCCAACGGCGTCAGCCGATAGGTGTGCACATGCTCCGGAGACCGCTCCAACTCCGCGAACGGCGCAATGGCCATCCGGCAGGCCTGAGCATCCGGGTGATCAACCTCCAGGAGCAGAGTCTTGTCCGACTGCACGATCAGTGGTCCGCCGCCGCTCACGCGCACACCCTCCGAGAAGCCAAAAGTCGACCCTCAAGTGTGCCACGAAATTCGCTTACAACCTTCCCGCTCACTTCCACCGTCGTAGAGGAGAGGGGCCGTGCCGCCGCACGCGCATCGAGTGACCCAGATCTCATGCAACGTGACGGGGCCCCAAGGCGTGTAACAGGCAACGAGGTGCGGGTGGTGCATGAGATCGGGGGTGCGCCACCCGTCGCCCCGTACTTCTCTCCGGTCAGCGCCCCAGCAGGCCTCGGAAGGCGGCAGGGTCGAAGCCGAGATTCCTCAGGCTGCTGTCGGCGTCGAACTCGACGACGGTGACGTCGGCCGGAATGTCGATGCCGAACACCTTGCCGAGCGCGGCCGGATTGCCGGCGGCGAGGCGTTTCGCAGCCTCGGCCGGCGAATCAGGAGCGGTCGTGCCGGCCTCCTCGTCGAACACCGGTTCGCTCATTCGCCCGCTCCGGCGAGGGCCTTCAGCTGCTCCAGGTCGTCGAAGGCGGCTCGCTGGACCGACGTCTCCGGATCCGCTTCCAGGAGCGCCTCGGCGATCAGCTCCGCTTCACGCTTGCCGACGCCTCGGTGTTCGAGGTTCTTCATGGTGTTCGTGTGAGCCGACTCGGCCAGGCCCTTCGCGTGACCTTCATCGAGCAGCTCCTGCGCCCACACGGTGTCGTGGATCAGGTCGACGGGCATGCTGACCTCCTTCAAGGCTCTCTGAATATTCTCGCGCTTCATCACCAGGGTGGCAAAGGTCAGCGCGGTCTGGATGAGGTCTCGCTGCACGGCCTCGGACTTCGCGTCGGCGAACGTCACGGCCTGCAGGATCGCCACCAGACGTGCCGCCCGCTCTTTGTCGTCGGTGGTGTCGGCAAGCACCGCCCACGGCGCGCAATCCGGATCGTCGAGCAGGATGTCCGGGGAGAGATTGCGCGCGTAGTGGGTCTCGAACCTGAAATACAGGTCGGGCGGCTCGTAGATCCTGGTGGCGGAATTTCCCTTGCCCAGGACGATGACGTGTTGATGGATCTTTTTGTTGACGTGGTCCGCTTGGCCTCGCAACATTCCCTGGTAAACCAGCATGCGGTTCGCCATGTGTGGGTCGGCTCGGCTCTGGAACTCGATGTGGACCACCCGGTCGGGGCCGGTCATGACCAGGTCCGCGTTGCGGAGGTCGGCGTGGATGGTGTCCAGGTTGAGTTCGGTGGGGCCGGGTTTGAGGCCGCCCGACATGTCGATGCCGAACGCCCGGCCGAAGGCTTCCGGGTTCGCGATGACGATCCGTTTGGAAGCGGTGTCGTACTGATTGCCGACAGATGTGATGGTGCTGCCCTCCCCAGTGAAAGCATGCGACTACCTGCTCCAAACCTATAGGCTCGGAGCAGGTAGCTGCAAGTCACTGGATAGGGGACTAGTCCTCGGTAACCGCCGCGGTGATGCGGTGCAGGGCGAAGGTGTGCAGGGACTCGCCTCGTTCGTCTTCGGCTCGTAAGTAGCCGGCGCTCATCGAGACCGGGCGGACCAGGCGGGACAGGGTCGCCCCGTGGGTGTCGACGTAACCGACCCAGACCCGGGTCTTGTCGCGGACCGCCTGCTGGAGGACCGCCATCGCCTGGGTGTGCTGCTGGACCACGGTCAGGCCGGGGACGGCCTGGCCGTGTGCGGCGCGGACCGTCACGGGGGCCCGGCGGGCGGCCCGGGTGGCGATGTCGCCGCGGCGGAGCTGTTCGACGACACCGGCCAGGCGGGGGCCGGCCAGCAGCGGGGTGGTGGGTTCCGGGACGCGGGCCGTCCGGGCCGGTGCGCGCCGGGTCTTCGGCCTGGTCAGCACCGTTGCGCCGCCGGCGTCCTCGGCGACCGGGGCGTACCCGGCTTCGCGGAGCGCGCCCAGCAGCCGGGCCACCGGGCGGGGGCAGACCAGGACGGTGGGGGCGATCCGGCGCATGTCCAGGGTGCCGAGCCGTTTGTCGGCGACGACTTCGGCGAGCAGGGCCTCGTCGTCGCTGCGCAGGTAGGAGCCAGCCGATCCGCTGCGCAGGCCGCCGTGCCGCCGGGCGGTGTCGTCGATCAGGTAGGTGAGGGTCTGCGGCACCGGGGTGCGGGACCGGCGGCGGAACAGGTCGTGCAGGTCGGCGGCCTGGTAGCCGACGTCCAGTGCGCGGCGCACGCTGGCGGGGGTGACCCGGAAGACGCTGGCGCCGCCGGCCGACTCGGGTTCGGCGAGGACGTCGAGTTCGCCGGCGAGTTCGGGTTCCGGCGGGCCGGGCACGACCACCGTCAGGTCGGCCTGGACCAGGATGTGGTCGACCGGGGCGGGCAGCAGCTCGTCCAGGGCGCGGACCGCGTCGGCGTGGCTGTCCTCGGGGTGCACGCCGAGCGGATCGGTGCCGTCGGCACCGCTGTCGGTCAGGAGCAGGCGGGCGTACGAGGTGAGAGCCCCGAGTCCGGTGACGCCCAGCATCGCGGCGCCGGCCCATGCGTCCCGGTGTGCCTGTTCCCGGCCCCGGGACCGGCGGGGTGCCTGCCAGCCGAGTGACGCCAGCAGGTCCTCGACCGGCGGGGCGGTGCCGGGTGCCAGGTCGCCGAGGACGGCCAGGGCCTCGCGGCGGGCCTGGGGTGCCCCGGCACGTTCGGCGTCGGGGGCGAGCGCGTTGATCGGCCGGTCCCGTTCGTCGCGGCGGCCGATCAGCCCGGGCTGCCGGGTCATGGTCAGCCAGGCACGGGCCAGGGCGGCCCAGCGGTGGGCGATGCCGGTGGAGCGCCACAGGTCGTACCCGCTGGTGGGCAGGAAGAGGTCCGGTCCGGTGCTGTTCTCGGATTCGCCGAGCAGCCCGGCCGCGTAGGTGGTCTCGATCAGCAGGGCCGCGCCCGCCTCGTCGATGCCGGCCGCCTTGGCGACCCGTTTCAGGTCGCGGACGCCGAGTCCACCGGTTCGCAGCACGGGTGCCGGTTCGCCGGCCAGGGCCTCCAGCAGGGCTTCGGTGGCGCGTACCGCCTCCATGGTCTGACCTGCCCCGGCCGAGTCGGTGGACCGTGGGTCCCGGGCCGGGCCGTCGAGGGCCGGTGCGACCGGGCGCAGCACGCCGAGCGGCCCGGTGTCGCGGCGCAGCAGCATGCCGACCTCGCGGGGCAGTTCGACGAGTTCACCGTCGGGGCGCGGGGCCCGTCCGGCTTCCGAGACCGGGACCAGCACGTGCTGGTCGACGAGCCAGCGGACGGGTTCGGCGACCGACTCCCGGTTGAGGGCGCCGACCGGCGGCCCGGCGGCGAGCCGGTCGAGGACGGCCCGGGCGCCGGGCGGTGCGGCGAGCACGGTGCGGCGGAGCCGGGACCGGTCGGCACAGAGCGCGGCGGCCTGCGGGTCCAGGAAGTCGGCCGGCCGGCCGAGCCCTGCGGGGTACGGCGAGGTGACCTCGTCGACGGCGCCGGCGACGTGTAGTGCCTCGGGCGGGCCGTAGAGCAGGAACCGCACCCGCAGACGGTCGATCGCGTCCGCCACGCCCTCGGTGCCGGCCAGCTGTGTGATGGCGTCGACCGAGGTCAGGGCGGTGTCGGCGGCGCGGCTCAGGCGGGCCGCGTCGAGGATGGTGAGAGTGAACTCGTCGAGGCCGTCGAGACAGCGGGCGACGGAGTTACGGGACTGGGCGCGTACGGCGAGGGCCGAGATGTCGGCGGGCACCGGAACGACGAGGTCGGGGCGCAACTGTATGAGTGCGCCCAGAGCGGCGTCGGGCAGCGACCGGAGTTGATCGGCGAATGTGGTGGCCATCGTCTTCAACGCTAACGTTCATGGGACGATGGTGTCGGGTCCGGGCGTGGCCGGGCCGCACTTGACGAGGAGGACCGAAAGTGGCGAAGCCCAAGAACGCCGGCACCCAGGCACCGGTGAGTGAGCACTCCGGGCCGCGTGGTGTGGACATGAAGGGGCACCTGGACGTCTCGGAGCTCCTCTCCGACCGGGCCGCCGCTCCGTCCCCCTTCGGTGACGACCTGACGTTCCCCCTTCCGGTGGAGAACCTGAGCTACCGGGCGTCCAGCCGTCACCCGTGAGTGCAGTCGGTTTCGACCTTGACATGACCCTGATCGACTCCCGGCCGGGTATCCGGGAGGCGTATCGGGCCCTGACCGCGAAAACCGGCGTCCATGTGGACGCTGACCTGGCTGTTTCCCGGCTCGGTCCGCCGTTGCGGACCGAGCTGCGGCACTGGTTTCCGGAAGAGGCGATCGAGGAGACGGTGACCGTCTACCGCGAGCTCTACGCGGAGCTGGCGATTACTCCCAGTGTGCCGACACCGGGTGCCGTGGAGACTCTGGACGCGGTCCGGGCGGCCGGGATGCGGGTCGTCGTGGTGACGTCGAAACTGGGCCGGCTGGCCCGGCTGCACCTCGATCACCTGGGACTTCACGCCGACGAGCTGGCCGGTGACCTGTTCGCCGAGGGCAAGGCCGCGGCGCTGACCGAACACGGTGTGCGGTGGTACGTGGGTGATCACACAGCCGACATGATCGCCGCCCGGACCGCCGGAATCCCCGGGATCGGGGTGGTGACCGGACCGTGTTCGGAGAGTGAGCTCCGCGCGGCCGGAGCGTCGTTCGTTCTCCCGAATCTGACCGGGTTCCCGGCTTTACTCGATGAGATTGCAGTTGGGTCCGAGCCGTCCGCTGGATAGCCTTGGCGTGAGCGGTTGTGTCCATTGAGTGAAGTTGAGGTCAGCGGTGCCCACGGGTCGAGTGAAGTGGTACGACGCTACGAAGGGGTTCGGCTTCGTCACCAGTGATGAGGGCGGAGACGTGTTCCTTCCCAAGGGTGCGCTGCCGGCGGGGGTCACGGAACTGAAAACGGGCCAGCGTGTCGATTTCGGCGTCGTCGACAGCCGGAAGGGCGCGCAGGCCATGGGTGTGAAGCTCCTGGACGCCCCGACGTCCCTGGCTGAGCTGCGCCGCCGCCCGGCGGACGAGCTGGCCAGCATGATCGAAGACATGATCAAGGTGCTGGAGAGTTCGGTGCAGCCGTCGTTGCAGCGCGGCCGCTACCCGGACAAGAAGACCTCGCTGAAGATCGCGCAGTTGGTGCACGCGGTCGCCAGCGAGTTCGAGATTTAGTGATCTGTGCAGTTTCTTTGAAGATCTACTACCAGACCGCTGTCAAGAAGATCGCTTGACAGCGGTCAACGACGGAATCTTAGGTGTCAAACCCGCCGCCGCCGCGCGCCCCAGCAGGGCGTCGGCGGCGGCGAGTCCGTCTTCGCCCAGTTCCAGGGTGAATTCGTTGACGTAGAGCTCGATGTGCTGTTTCACCACGGCCGGCTCCATCTCCTGCGCGTTGGCGAGGATGAAGTCCTGACTGGCGGCCGGGTCACGCCAGCCCTGCCGCAGTGACTCGCGGATCCAGCCGGTGGCGGCGGCCGGGTCGACGGTGCCGCGCCTGGCGAGGATCGCGCCGAGCGGGATCGGCAGTCCTGTGTCGCTCTCCCACCACTCACCGAGGTCGACGAGTGCGGTCAGCCCGTACCTCGGGTAGGTGAACCGGGCCTCGTGGATGACCAGGCCGGCGTCGAAGCGGCCGTCGGCGACCCCGGGCATGATCTGGTGGAACGGGACCACCTCGATGTTCGCCGGGCGCTGATCGGCGGCCCAGAGGCGGAACAGCAGGTACGCGGTGGTGCGGTCACCGGGGACGGCGACTGTTGCGCCGTTGAGGTCGGTGCGGCCCTTGGTCAGCACCAGCGGCCCGCAGCCCCGGCCGAGCGCGCCCCCGCAGTGCAGCAGCTCATAGTCGTCGAGCAGCCACGGCAACGCCGCATAGCTGACTTTGACCAGGTCGAATGCGCTGTCGAGGGCGGCCGTGTTGGTGACGTCGACGTCGGCGAAGGTCAGGTCGACGGGCGGAGCGCCGGGCACCAGGCCGTGCACGAGAGCGTGGAAGACGAACGTGTCGTTGGGGCAGGGGGAAACCGCCAGGGAGAGCGCCACGACCACCACGCTAGTCCGGTCCGGTGGAGGCTGCCCGGGGGGCGCGATGCAGGACACAGCAGATCCGTTCAAAAAATATTCATAGTCACCTCTGGCCTAGAAGGTGTGGCGCTTCTTACACTCCGTTTTGTTGGATCAAGTGATCGACCAAAGGGGGTGCCTCGTGCCACGTTCGCTGGTCGCGGGTGTCCTGGTGATCGGCCTCGTCGGTGGGCTCCCCGCGCCCGCCCACGCCGCCGCGAGCTGGACGCCCGCCCACGACCTGGAGGGCGCTTGCGTCACCCTCCAGGCGTTCAACGGTTCGACCTCACTCGGCTACGTCTGGAAGGACTCGGTCGGCTACGGCTTCAAGAGCGCGGTGTCCAGCGCCGAGCCGTTCCGGCTGGAGGCCACCCAGCTCGGCCGATACCTGCTCCGCGACGGTGACGGAGCGCCCCCGTACCAGAGTGTGGTGAATTGGGTGTGGGCCGGCGGTGAGTACGGCCCCCGCGCCGACTGGACGGTCAGCACCGACGGCAGCGCCTACAAGTTCGTCAGCACCGAGACCGGCCAGCAGATGGGCTCCTACCTGGGTGGACTCGGCAGCGGCAGCGCCACCTTCAAGCTCGCGCCGACCACCGGCTGCGTGGCGATCCCGGACATCGCCACCGGCGTCAGCGGCACCCCGGCCGCCGGCGTCGACGCGGCCGGGAAACTCAACGGCTGGATCGACGCGCACGCCCACATCACCGCAGGTGAAGCCTTCGGTGGGGCACTGAGCTGCGGGGATGCGTACGCCAGTGGGGGTGTCGCAGTTGCTTTGAAGGGTTGTGCCTCGCACGGAACGCTCGGCTGGGGTGCCCTGCTGGAGGCCATCATCGCCGGCACCGACCCGATCGACTCGGCCGAGGACGGCTGGCCCACCTTCACCGACTGGCCGCAGCACGACACGCTGCTGCACCAGGCGTCCTACTTCCGCAGCCTGGAACGGGCCTGGCAGTCCGGCCAGCGGGTGCTCAACGTGCTGCTGGTCGCCAACCGGGTGATCTGCGAACTGACGCCCGAGCACACCTCCTGCAACGAGATGGACCAGATCCGGGCGCAGGCCGTCTACCTGCAGAAGATGCAGGACTACATCGACGCTCGCAGCGGCGGTCCGGGTAAGGGCTTCTTCCGGCTGGCGAAGACCCCGGCCGAGGTACGGGCCATCGCCGCCCAGGGCAAACTCGCCGTCACGATCGGGGTGGAGAACTCCGAACTCTTCGGCTGCCGTGAGATCAAGGGTGTCGCGCAGTGCACCACCGCCGACATCGACGCCGGCCTCGACGAGCTGGAAGCGATCGGGGTAAGCGGGCTGTACCCGGTGCACAAGTTCGACAACGCGTTCGGCGGCACCCGCTTCGACGAGGGTGTCACCGGAGCCGCGATCAACGTCGGCAACCTGATCTCCACCGGTCACTGGTGGCAGGCGACCAGCTGCACCGGGCCGTCCGACAACGAGCAGCCGCTGGTCAGCGATGACCTCGCCGAACTGCTCGAACTCGGCGTCGGTCTGCCGGCGGGCACGATCCTGCCGGTCTACCCGAGTGGGCCGATCTGCAACACCCGGGGCTTGACCTCGCTCGGGTCGTACCTGATCAATCAGATGATCGACCGCGGGATGATCATCCACATCGACCACATGGGAGTGAAGACCGCGTCGGCGGTGCTCGACATCGCCGAGCAGAAGAACTACCCCGGCGTCGCCTCGGTGCACACCTGGTCCGACCCGGCGCTGATCAACCGGACGCTCGGTGTCGGCGGTTTCCTCGCCAGCTACGCGTTCGCCGCCTCCGACGACGGCCAGGACACCGGCACCTTCCTCGACGAGTGGCGCACCCACCGCGCCCTCGCCAACGGATCGAAGATCACCGGCTACGGCGTCGGCACCGACGTGAACGGGCTGGGCCCGCAGGCAGCCCCCCGCCTGAATGCCGGGTCCAGCCCGCTCACCTACCCGTTCACCGCCACCAACGGCACCACGGTGAAGAAGCAGGTGATGGGCACCCGCACGTTCGACCTCAACACCGACGGCGTCGCCCAGTACGGGTTGTACGCGGACTGGGTCACCGACCTGATCAACCAGGCCGGTAGTGACGGCCCGGCACTGAAGAAGCAGCTGCTCAGCGGGGCTGAGGCCTACACGGTGATGTGGGAAGGCGCGCGGGGGTGACAACCCTCGCCCCGGCGCCGGTCGGCCGGAAGTGGATGACCGCCTACGCGCTGGCCATGATCGGTGTCGCCGCCGGCTGGTTCGGGCCGATTCAGATCCTGCTCCCGGAGCAGGCGGCCCGGCTGGCCGGCGACGACGGCAAGGAGGCGCTGCTCGCCCTGGTCACGGCCTGGGGCGCGGCGGCTTCCCTGGTCGCCAACCCGTTGTGGGGTGCACTCTCCGACCGGCTCGGCTCCCGTCGGCCGATCTTCCTGGCCGGCGCCGCCGTCGGTGTCGCCGGACTGGTCGTCCTCTCCGCGGCCGGCACCACACCGGTCATGGTGACCGGTTGGATGCTGGTCCAGATCGGACTGAACGGGCCACTCGCCGCGCTGGCCGCGCTGATCGGCGACCGGGTGCCCGAGCAGCAGCGCGGCACCGTCGGATCGCTCTTCGGCGTCGCCCAGATCGCCGGTGTCATCCTCGGTACCGCGGTGGCGGTCGCGGCCGGTGACCAGATGATCGGTTACCTGGCGGTGGCGATCGCTGTCCCGGCCCTCGGCGCGACCCTCCTGATCATCGATCGGGAGGGCGCTCTCTCCCGGGCTGAACGGGGACGGCTGCGCTGGCCCGGTGGGCAGTTCGCCTGGGCCTGGGTGATCAGGTTCCTGCTCAACCTGGTCAACGCCCTGGTGCTGGTCTACCTGCTCTACTACCTGTCGGATCGGGTCGGAGTGGCCGACCCGGCGACCTGGGTGCTCGTCCTGACCGTGGTGAACGTGCTGTTCGCGGGCATCTTCGGCTTCGCCGGGGGAGTGCTGTCGGACCGCTGGGAACGCCGCCGGATCTTCGTGGCGGCCGCCGCGATCATCCTGGCCCTCGGCACCGCCCTGATGGCACTCGTGCCGACGGTGCCGGTCGCGGTGGGCGCTTCGATCCTGATCGGCATCGGCTGGGGCGCCTACATCGCCGTCGACCTGGCGATCCTCACCCAGGTGCTGCCGGACGCCGAGACCCGGGCCACCATGCTCGGCGTCGCCAACATCGCCGGCAGCCTGCCCCAGCTCCTCGCCCCCGTGCTGGCCGCACCGATCGTCACCGCCCTCGGCGGATATCAAACGCTCTACCTGGTCACTGCCGGTTTTGCGCTTCTCGCGCTGGCCCTGGTGCCACGTCTTCGTGTGCTGCACTGAAAGGATCCACTGTGTACCAGCAGTTCCCACCCGGCTTCCGATTCGGCATGTCGACCTCGGCCTACCAGATCGAGGGCGCGGCCGCCGAAGCAGGCAAAGGCCCGAGCATCTGGGACAACTTCACCAGCGGCGGCGGTACGGTCAGAAACGGTCAAGACGGCCGGGTGGCGATCGATCACTACCACCGTTTCGCCGAAGACGTCCAGCTCATCGCCGCGGCCGGCGTGCAGGACTACCGGTTCTCGTTCTCGTGGACACGGGTGCTCGCCGGGGACATCGGCTTCTACGACCGGCTCGTCGACACCATCGTCGAAGCCGGGCTGCGGCCGGTGCCGACGCTCTACCACTGGGACCTGCCACAGAACCTGGAGGACACCGGCGGCTGGATGAACCGGGACACCGCCCACCGGCTCGCCGACTACACCAGCACGCTGGTGCTGCGACTCGGCGACCGGGTGCGGGACTGGATCACCATGAACGAGATGAACGTGCACACCCTGTACGGGTACGCGCTCGCCGACCACGCACCGGCCCGCGGCCTCGGACTCGGAGCCCTTCCGGCCGGGCATCACCAGCTCCTCGCCCACGGGCTGGCGGTGCAGGTCCTGCGTACCCACGGGGCTCGCAGTGTGGGGGTCGCCAGCCAGCACTTCCCGGTCTCGCCGGCCACCGACACGCCGGAGGACACCGCCGCGGCGACACTCTTCTCCGAACTCACCAACTGGACGTTCTCCGACCCGATCCTGCTCGGCGACTATCCCAGCGAACTGATCCGGGCCGGGGTCGGCACCGCCGGTGCCCAGCTGGACCGGGACCTGGAACTGATCAAGGCGCGGCTCGACTTCTACGGGGTCAACTACTACGAACCGACGATGATCGAAGCGCCGCGGGCGGGCAAGGACTACAGCGGAGTGCTCGAAGTGGACATTCCCGACGGCATGCCGTTCTCACCGGTTCCGGTCAAGAGCGACGAGCGCACCGACTTCGGCTGGGCGATCGTGCCGGCCGGCCTCACCGAGATCCTGGTGACGTTGCGCGACCGCTACCCCGCGCTGCCGCCGGTGATCATCACGGAGAACGGCGCCTCGTTCCACGATGCCGACCCCGGACCCGACGGCCGGGTCCACGACCAGCGGCGGATCGCCTACCTGGACGCCCACCTGCGGGCCGTGGCCGATGCCATCGCCGCGGGGGTACGGGTTGACGGCTACTACGTGTGGTCGGCTCTGGACAACTTCGAGTGGGCGGCCGGCTTCGACGAACGATTCGGTCTGATCCACGTCGACTTCGACACCCAGAAGCGGACGCCCAAGGACTCCTACTTCTGGTACCGCGACCTGATCGCCGCCCAGGCCTAACGCTTGTAGGTCCGGGCGGCGCTGTACCTGAGGTTGCCTGCCTTGTCGTACGCCCGGACCCGCACCGTGAACTTCTTGCCGTACTTTTTCGGGTTTACCGTGAACGAGTAGCCGGCGGTGCGGTCGGTCGCCACCACCTTGCCGTTGACCAGCAACTGCACCCGGGCGATGCCGTAGGTGTCGGCGGCCTTGGCGGTGACCGTGAACTTCTTGGCCACCTTCGTCCCGCTCTTCGGCGCCTTGGTGATCGACACCGTGGGCACCCGGTTGTCCACGATCAGGGCGCGCTTCACGACCCCGGTGTTGCCTGCCGCGTCGGTGGCCTGCCAGCCGAGCGTGTACCGGCCGTCTGGCAGCTCCCGGCCGTCGATGGTGACCTTGCGGGAGTTCTCCTGCTGGTAGTACCGGTGCATCCTCGTGTCGATCAGCGAGGCCTCGAACATGGCGAACGGGCTGGCGTCCCGGAACCCGGTGAGAGCCACCGTGAACCTGCCCCGGACGGCCGCGCCCGCGGTGGTGCTGCCGGTGATCACCGGCTTGTCGTTGTCGACGGTGACCGTCCTGGTCAGCGCCGTCACGTTGCCGGCCTCGTCCCACACCCGGACGGTCATCGCGGTCCGGCCGTTCGGGACCGTGACATTCCAGCCCAGATCGAGGTTGCCGCCCTGGTGGAGATCCTTCGACGAGACCACCCGGCCGCCCACGACCAGCTCGGAACCGGTCATGTAGCGGTTGTCGGACGCCTCCACGGCCAGCTCGCCTCCACGGCCGATGTAGCCGTCCCGGCGCGGGAAGCCGACGGTCAGCCCGGTCGGCGCGATGTTGTCGACCACGCCCAGTTGACTCCGTGTGACACTCGACCCGGTCGCCGTGGTCGCCACCGTGCTCACGGTCACGAAGCCGTCGAATCCCGTGGTGTCCCAGTCGATGCCCCAGGGCGCCGCGGTGTCCGTACCGATCTTCCGGTTGTCGGCGAACAGAGTGAGGCTGGTGACGGCGGACATGTCCATGCCGGGTGAGGTGTGGAACCTCACCGGCGTGATGCCTCGCATGCTGTACTGCGCGGTCCGCGCGTAGACCGCTGGCACGGTATCGGCCGCGAAAGCAGGCACAGCGCCGGTGAGCGAGGTGGCCAGGAGTACCGCGGAGACGACAGCGGTACGCCGGAGTTCGATCTGCAAGACATCCCCCATGATCGTTGCGAGGGCATCCTATAGCAGGGCGTCAATGTCGCAGTTGGTCGGTGAACTGGTCGGCCAAACGGGACAGACGCTCGGCGCGGCCCTCCTCGGCCCAGCCGTCCACCAGGCTCAACAGGGTGCTGCCCTCGACCAGGATGATGAAATCGTCGATCACCACGTCGTCGTCCACGCCGGGACGCAGTTCGCCCAGCTCACGGGCCTCGCGCAGGCAGTTCAGCAGGTGCACTCTTATCGCGCGGTGCGAGTCGCGGCGGGACTCGGCCAGCCGGGGATGGGACAGGGCGGCGCCGGCGAACGCCACGTTCACATGGGCGTCGGCGGCCCGTTCCTCGTCCAGGGGGAGCACCGCCTCCAGCGCAGCCCGCAGGCCGTCCAGGCCGAACAGGTCGCCG
>DATMVU010000069.1:0-1558 GCA_035562875.1 Actinoplanes sp.
CGTTGTGGGCGAGCCGGGCGGGCAGGACGACGTTGACCGGGGAGCCGAGGGCGTCGGTCATCTGGTGGAGCCAGCCGGGGTCGGCCAGCAGGGACCGCAGGTCACCGTCCAGGTGGGGCTGCAGGTAGGACGCCATGACACTCCCCGTGGTCGGCGGCTCCGCCTCGAAGCCTCGAACGTAATCGATGGCGGTGGCCACGCCAACCCTCCCACACGTACAAGAAAATAGATATCGTTTTCAATAGCCGCACATGCTACCGTCCCGATGAAAACGAGAGTCGTTTTCATTAATCATGTCGGGAGTGTGTGTGAGAAGACCCTTCGTCTGGGTCGTGTCCACCCTGGCCACCGCCGTCCTCTTCGGGGCCACGCCGGCCCGCGCCGCCGACACGGTGGTCCTCAGCCAGGGGCACACCGACGCCGTCGACGTGCACTACGAGAACGGCGCGCTGACCCTCAAGGTCAAGGACGACACCGTGAGCCCGGCGGTGGTACGCGACCCCGCCGACGTCACCTTCCAGGTCCTGCCGGCCGCCGAGACCGTCGTACCGGACCTGCCGTCCTTCGCCTTCCTCGGCGCACCCGGGAGCCGGATCTGGATGCTGCCGCAGGTCCAGGACGCCGGCCTGCTGTGGCCGGGATGGAACACCACCACCCTCGGCCGTGGCGTCTTCGCCGGTGACAAGGTGTCGCTGAGCCTGGTCGGCGTGGACGGCCCGGGTGACGTGACCCTGTTCGACACCAATTCCCTGGGTACGCCGAACATCAAGTTCCGGAGCGGTGACGGCCTGCCCGACCGCCTCGACGTGCCGGTCCACACCCACGCCCACGCCGGGTGGGTGTTCTCGGCCCTCGGCACCTACACCCTCACCTTCCAGGCCGACGCCACCCTGACCGGCGGGAACACGCTGACCACCGGGCCGGTCGACTACCGGTTCGTCGTCGGCGACCGGCAGCCCGGCGGCGAGGTCGGCCTCACCGTCTCCGGCATGGCCGACGGCGAGTACCAGCCCGGCGACACCGTCACCCTGCAGGCGGTCCAGACCCCGCAGGGACCACTGACGACCTACCAGTGGTTCAGCAGGAGGATCGGCGAGGACGACTTCACCCCGATCAAGGGCGAGACCGCAGCGTCGTACGGGTTCACCGCCACGCACGCCCTCAACGGCACCCGGTACCTGGTCAAGCTCTACGACGGCACCACCGTCGTGACGGCGAGCACCGAGGTCTGGCTGTGGGTGGCGTTGCCGCCCGAGGGCGGCAGCACCGCCAAATCGGTGACGGCCACCATCAACGCCACCGAGGGCGCCCTGGTGATCAGCGTCGACCCGGCCGACCGCACCGTCGTCCTGCCCGCCGCGGCACTGTCCGCGGCCGGCGACCGGTGGGAGAGCGACGGCGCTCTCCGGCCGGTGACGGTGACCGACACCCGGGCGTCCCGGCCCGGTTGGACCGTCTCCGGCCAGGTCGCCGACGGGTTCACCGCCGGTGATGGGAAGACCTTCACCGGCGGTTACCTCGGCTGGACGCCCGGCATCACCGCCCAGGGTGAGCGGCA
>DATMVU010000070.1:0-1784 GCA_035562875.1 Actinoplanes sp.
TGGACCTGAGCGGTTGGCCGGGCGGGATGCGGGTGATCCTGCGCCGCGAACGTCCCCACCCCGGGGCTCAACTCTCGCTATTCGAAGCCCACGACGGGTGGCGCTATCAAGCGTTCGTCACCAACACCGGCAGCGGCACGCTGCAGTTCCTTGAGGCCCGGCATCGGGCCCATGCCAGGGTCGAGGACCGGATCCGGCACGCGAAAGACTCCGGCCTGGGCCGGTTCCCATCCCGCGAGTTCGGCATCAACCAGACCTGGCTGACGCTCACGATGATCGCCGCCGATCTGGTCGCCTGGCTCAAGCTGCTGACCCTCGACGGAGACCTGGCCAAGGCTGAACCCAAAGCACTCAGGTATCGGCTGCTGCACGTCCCGGCCCGACTGGTCCACGGCGCCCGACGGCGACGACTCCGCCTACCGAAGACCTGGCCCTGGGTCGAGCAACTCGTGGCCGCGTTCGCCCGGATCGCTGCGATCCCGCCACCCGCCTGACACCATCCGCCCGCACCACCCGAAGGAACCTGGAGAACCGCAGCCCGGCAGCGTCAGCCGGCCAACCGCCACGCCCCCACCCCGCCCAGCGCTCAAACCGCGATCCAGCAGCCCGGAACGCGCACCTCAAGCCGCCTCATGAAAGAGGGAGGCTAGCCTCGATCGTTCATGGCGGGGCGGGTGACTTGTGCCGTAAATGAGCCGGAGTGCCTTCTGACTACGGGATACTTGGAGTTGCGAAGCTCAAAAGACCCATAGCGGAAGGCACTCGGCAAGTGAAGGATACTGCGTGGTCGTCGGGGTTGTCAGTCACGGGTGACGGGACCGGTGTGGTCGCCCACGCCGGCAGCATCGGCTTGCGGATGCTGGCCGAGAACACCGGCCTGACTGGTGCCCTGTCCGCGGCGATGGCCAGGCGTGGCTTCGTCCCCTCGGCCCATGATCGTGGCCAGGTGCTCACCGATGTGGCGGTGATGCTCGCCGACGGCGGTGAGGCGATCTCCGACATCAACGTGCTGCGCCACCAGGCCCAGGTGTTGGGATCGGTCGCGTCGGCTCCGACGGTGTGGCGGGCGTTGGACGAGGTCACCGATGCCAGGCGTAGGAAGATCCAGACCGCCCGTGCCCGGGTGCGGCGCCACGCCTGGTCACTGCTGGCGGCCGCGGGCGGGGTTCCGGCCTCGCGGGTCGCGGGGACCGATCTGGGCAGCACGATCGTGTTGGATGTCGATGCCACGATCGTGGTCACGCATTCGGAGAAGGAGCTGGCCGCCCCGACGTTCAAGAAGACGTTCGGGTATCACCCGATCGGTGTGTGGTGCGACAACACCGGCGAATTCCTCGCCGCCGCGCTGCGGACAGGCCGGGCAGGATCGAACACCGCCGTCGATCACATTCAGGTCCTGAGCGAGGCCATCACCCAGATCCCGATGCCGTATCGCCGCAACCTGCTGATCCGCTGCGACGGTGCCGGCGCCTCCCACCAGTTGCTGGACTGGTTACATGCGCAAGGCCAAGTCAGAGGCAGGACGCTGCACTACAGCGTGGGGTTCACGATCGGGGAGAACATCCGCGACGCCATCACGCAGTTGCCGGCCGGGTCGTGGTCCCCGGCGCTGACCGCTGAGGGCGAGGTCCGCGACGGCGGAGAGGTCTCGGAGGTCACCGGACTGCTGGACCTGAGCGGTTGGCCGGGCGGGATGCGGGTGATCCTGCGCCGCGAACGTCCCCACCCCGGGGCTCAACTCTCGCTATTCGAAGCCCACGACGGGTGGCGCTATCAAGCGTTCG
>DATMVU010000071.1:0-5636 GCA_035562875.1 Actinoplanes sp.
CATCAGGTCCAGCGCCACCGTCATCCGGCTGCGCCCGGCCCGGACCTGCTCCAGCACGCCGAAGACCAGGCTGTTCGTGTCGTGGTAGAAGTCTTCGAGCAGGGCCGCGGCGGCCTCGCTGCCCAGTGTCGGCAGACGCCTGTCGTACGGGTCTTGGTGCACCGAGTTGTCCGGCCGGAACGGGGCCAGGTCCCCGGTCTCCTGCTCCTGCGGCGCGAGCAGCCGGTGCACGGCGAGCATCGCCGGCTCGTCGACGGCGGTGGTCGACGGATGTGTCTGAAGGTACGGCCGGACCGTCCGGTCCACCGCCGGCTCGATCGTCTCCCGGTAGGCCGCCTCCCCGGCCCGCACCCCGAGCCGCAGATGCGATCCCCGCCGCCAGTGCCGGGTGAACACCAGCCGGTCCGCGTGTGCCGCCACCTGCTCGAACAGCGGCCGCACACAGTCCAGAAGCAGGCCGTCCTTGTCCTCGTCGTAGTAGTAGATCTGCACGCCGTGCCAGGCCATGACGCGATTCCCCTCCCCGCGCCGGCCAGACTCCACAGGCTCCGGCCGGCCGGAATGCGTGGTGTGGTCCCGTCGGAGTCAAGCAGAGGAAGCCGAACCTGTCCAAGGTCCTCGATCGATGCGACGGTGGCATCCCGGCCCGGACGCACCTAGGATGGCCGCAAGCACCCCCGGCGACGGCCCTGCCCGGAAACAGTCGCCCGGCAGGCCGGCGCGGCTGCAAACGCGCCAGGGCTTCGGTGACCATCAGTCCCATCAGCACTCGCCTGATCGGTGATCTATGTCACGACATTTCGCTTTTGTTCCCCTGGCCGCGCACGGTCACGTCAACCCGACCCTCGCCCTCGCCGCCGAACTGTCCACTCGCGGCCACCGGGTCACCTACGCCACCAGCGCGGCGCTGGCCCCAGCGGTCCGCCGGGTCGGGGCCGGTGTCGTCGAGATGCCCTGGCAGCCCGAGTTGAGCGCCCTGGCCGGCCGCGGCTACACCGCCGACCACATGATCGCGATGATGGACCACGGCGTCACCGAGTTGGAGGCGACCTTCTCCGCTCTCGTCGCGGCGTTCCGCGACGACCCGCCCGACTGCGTGTGCTTCGACCTGATGGGTCTGCCCGGCCGTGCGCTGGCCGACCGGCTGGCTGTCCCGGGTGTCGCCCTCGCCCCCAACCTGGTGGGAAACGCGCACTTCTCGCTGAGTTCGCTGCTCTGGCCGGCCGACCTGAAACCCACCGATCCGCGGCTGGGCAGGATCGGCCGCCGGCTGGGCTCCTTCGCCGCGGCACACGGGTTGCGCCCGGAGTCGGTGCAGCCGGTCGCCGCGCGGCTCCCCCTGCACCTGGTCTTCCATCCACGCGAGTTCCAGATCGCCGGCGGCACCTTCGGCGCCGCTTTCCGATTCCTCGGACCAACCCCTTCGCCGTACGCGGAAACCGGCTCGTGGCAGCCCCCAGCGGATCGTCCGGTCCTGCTGATCTCACTGGGCACCGTCGTCAACAACCGCCCGGACATCCTCCGGCTGTGTGTGGAGGCTTTCGCCGACAGCCCGTGGCACGTGGTGATGGCCACCGGCCGCTCCGGATCACCGGGACCGCTCCCGGTCAACGTCGAGGCCCATCGGACCGTGCCCCAGATGGCCGTTCTCCAGCACGCCGCCGCGTTCGTCTCACACACCGGCATGGGTTCGACAATGGAGTCGATCTGGTCCGGAGTTCCGCTGATCTCCGTGCCGCAGACCCCGGAGCAGGCCCTGAACGGCCGGCGCGCCGCCGAGCTGGGCCTCGGTATCGCGCTGGACACCGAGACGATGACCGCGGCGACCCTGCGAACCGCTGTGGACACGGTCACCGCCGACCCCCGGATCCGGGCCGAGCTGGATCGCTGGCGGGATCGGCTGCGGGCCGCGGACGGCGCCCGGCAGGGCGCCCAGGCACTGGAGAACCTGCTCTGTTCGACTACCGGGAAGGGCTCACGGTGACCACCCTCAACCTGCTCGACGTGGCCGGCGAACTGAAGTGCTACAGCCCGGCGGCGCCGAACCCGTTCCTCTCCGAGGCTGATCTGATCTACACCGAGGTCTTCCGCCGGAACACCTATCTCCGCAGGTTACGGCCGCTTCCGCCGGACCCGGTGGTAGTGGACGCCGGGGCGAACATCGGCATCTTCACGCTGTTCGTCAAGCGGCACTACCCGGGCGCCCGGATCATCGCGATCGAACCGATCCCGTACACCGCCGCTGCGCTGCGGGCCAACATCCGGCTCTACCGGCTGTCCGGTGTCACGGTGCACGCCGAAGGACTGGCCGCCCGGGCGGAGACCCGGTCCTTCCACTACTTCCCGTCGATGCCGGGCAACTCGACGGTGCATCTGGCCGGGAAACTGAAGGACCGGGAGGTGATCGCCGCCCACGTCGATCCGGTCCTGCTCGACCAGGTCTACCGGCACGAGGAGATCACCGTCCCGGTTCGCCCGCTCTCCGCGATCCTCGCCGAGTCGGTTCCGCCGGACGCGGCCATCGACCTGGTGAAGATGGACATCGAAGGGGGCGAGGAGGAGGCCCTGGCCGGCATCGACGAGCCGGACTGGCCCCGGATCCGGCAGATGGCGCTGGAGGTGCACGAGACCCGGCACACCCTGGACCGGGTCGTCGACCGCCTCCGGTCCCGGGACTTCACGGTGACCGTGCAGGACCCGGCCGACACCCCGCCCGGCATCGACAACCGGATGGTCTACGCCGGCCGCCGGTAGAAACGCCGATGGGGCGGTCGCGCTGTGCGCGGCCGCCCCATCGATCAGAAACCCTTAGCGGTACGACCCGAAGTCGAAGTCGTCCAGCGGCACTGCCTGCCCACTGGCCGGCCCGAAGCCGTAGTCGGTCTCCGGGTACCCGGTCATCGAGTACACCTTCGCCTTGGCCTCTTCGGTCGGCTCGACCCGGATGTTGCGGTACTTGGAGATACCGGTACCGGCCGGGATGAGCTTACCGATGATGACGTTCTCCTTGAGGCCCACCAGCGAGTCGCTGCGCGAGTTGATCGCAGCGTCGGTGAGCACCCGGGTGGTCTCCTGGAAGGAGGCCGCCGAGAGCCAGGAGTCGGTCGCCAGCGAGGCCTTGGTGATACCCATCAGCACCGGGCGACCGGCGGCGGGCTCGCCACCCTCGCCGACGATCCGGCGGTTCTCCGACTCGAAGAGCGCCCGGTCGACCAGGATGCCCGGCAGGAACTCCGCGGCACCCGAGTCGATGACCGTCACCCGCTTGAGCATCTGGCGGATGATGATCTCGATGTGCTTGTCGTGGATGAGCACACCCTGCGAGCGGTAGACCTCCTGGACCTCACTGGTCAGGTGGACCTGGACCGCGCGCGGGCCCATGATGCGCAGCAGCTCGTGCGGGTCGATGGTGCCCTCGGTGAGCTTCTCGCCGACGCCGACGTGGCCGCCGTCCGGGATGCGCAGCTTGACGCGCTTGGAGATCTTGTCGTACACGATCTCCTCGCTGCCGTCGTCCGGCACCACGATGATCTTGCGAGACCGCTCGCCGTCCTCGATCCGCACGCGTCCCGGGGTGTCGGCGATGGGCGCCTTGCCCTTGGGGACACGAGCCTCGAAGATCTCCTGCACACGCGGCAGACCCTGGGTGATGTCCTCACCCGCCACACCACCGGTGTGGAAGGTACGCATCGTCAGCTGGGTACCGGGCTCACCGATCGACTGGGCGGCGATGATGCCGACCGCCTCGCCGATGTCGACAGCCTTACCCGTCGGCAGCGAACGGCCGTAGCAGGCCGCGCACACGCCGAGCTTCGACTCACAGGTCAGGACGCTGCGCACCCGGACCGTCTCGACGCCGGCGGCGACAAGCGCCTCCACCATGATCGAGTTGAGGTCGTCGCCACGGGACACCACACGGTTGCCGTTGGCGTCGTCGATGTTGTCGGCCAGCGTACGAGCGTGCACACCGGTCTCGGCGTGCACGTGCACGACCAGCTTGCCGTCGACGCGCTCGGGGTCGGTGACGGCCATCGGGATCGCGCGTTCGGTGCCGCAGTCCTCCTCGCGGATGATGACGTCCTGCGAGACGTCCACCAGACGACGGGTCAGGTAACCCGAGTCGGCGGTACGCAGCGCGGTGTCGGCAAGACCCTTACGGGCACCGTGCGTGGAGATGAAGTACTCCAGAACGGTCAGACCCTCGCGGTACGAGGAGGTGATCGGCCGCGGGATGATCTCACCCTTGGGGTTGGCCACCAGACCACGGATCGCGGCGATCTGCCGGAGCTGGAGGAGGTTACCGCGAGCGCCGGAGTTGATCATGACCCAGAGCGGGTTCTCCTGCGGCAGCGCGGTCTCCATCTCCTTGGAGATCTCGTTCGTCGCCTTGGTCCAGATCTCGATGAGCTCGCCGCGGCGCTCCTCACCGGTCATCAGACCACGCTGGTACTGCTTGTCGATGCGGTCCGCCTCGACCTGGTACCGGGCGAGGATCTCCGGCTTGCGCGGGGGACCGATGACGTCGCCCATACCGATCGTCACACCGGACCAGGTGGCCCAGTGGAAGCCGGCCTCCTTGAGCGCGTCCAGGGTCGCGGCCAGGGCGACCTTGGGGAAGCGCTCGGCGAGGTCGTTGACGATCGCTGACAGCTGACCCTTGCGGATCTCGTAGTTCACGTACCGGTAGCCCGGGGGCAGCGTCTCGTTGAAGATGACCCGGCCCAGGGTCGTCTCGACCAGAACCTGGTCGCCCTCGACCCACTCCTCCGGCGCGACCCAGGTCTCGCCCTTGGCGCCGTTGTCGACACCGATGACCTCGCGCAGACGGATCTTCACCTTCGCCTGAAGGTGCAGCTCGCCGTTGTCGAACGCCATCCGAGCCTCGGCGTCCGAGCTGAACACCCGTCCCTCGCCCTTGGCACCGGACGTCATGTGGGTCAGGTAGTACAGCCCGATGACCATGTCCTGGGTGGGCATGGTGACCGGCTTGCCGTCGGCCGGCTTGAGGATGTTGTTCGACGACAGCATCAGGATCCGGGCCTCGGCCTGAGCCTCGGCGGACAGCGGCACGTGCACCGCCATCTGGTCACCGTCGAAGTCGGCGTTGAACGCCGTACACACGAGCGGGTGGATCTGGATCGCCTTGCCCTCGACCAGCTGCGGTTCGAAGGCCTGGATGCCGAGGCGGTGCAGGGTCGGTGCACGGTTCAGCAGAACCGGGTGCTCGGAGATGACCTCTTCGAGGACGTCCCACACGACCGGGCGCTGACGCTCGACCATCCGCTTGGCCGACTTGATGTTCTGCGCGTGGTTCAGGTCCACCAGGCGCTTCATCACGAACGGCTTGAACAGCTCCAGCGCCATCTGCTTCGGCAGGCCGCACTGGTGCAGCTTGAGCCGGGGGCCGACGACGATGACGGAACGACCGGAGTAGTCGACGCGCTTGCCGAGCAGGTTCTGGCGGAACCGGCCCTGCTTGCCCTTCAGCATGTCCGAGATCGACTTCAGCGGGCGGTTGCCCGGGCCGGTCACCGGACGGCCACGGCGGCCGTTGTCGAACAACGCGTCGACGGCCTCCTGCAGCATCCGCTTCTCGTTGTTGACGATGATCTCGGGCGCGCCCAGATCGATCAGTC
>DATMVU010000072.1:0-3231 GCA_035562875.1 Actinoplanes sp.
CCGCGACGTGGTGTGCGTGATGACCCACGAGGCCCGGACGGCGCTGCCGGCACTGCGGGTGGCCACCGAACTTCCGCTGGCGTACGTCGGGGTGCTGGGGTCCCGGCGTGCACAGCGGGATCTGCGTGAGCGACTGGTCGAGGACGGCGCCGACGTGTCCGCATTCGACCGGGTCAGCGCGCCGATCGGGCTGGATCTCGGCGGGGTGGACTCGGCGGAGACCGCGGTCAGCATCGTCGCCGAGATCGTGGCGCTGGCGCGGGGCGGCACCGGGACGCGGCTGTCGGCGCTGCGCGGGGCCATCCACGGCGGCGGGCCGGAGACCCCGGCGCCGGTGGGCTGACCGGCGCGACGGTCATCGTGGGCTCCGGGTTGCCGCCCGGGGTCCACCACCGTGTGGGAGCGGTTTCAGCTCTCGGCCGAACGTCGCGGGCACGGATCGCGCCACCCGCTCACCCAGCGGAAATCTTGATCGATCCTCGACAATGCTGTCGAGGATCCGACAACAGGACGCCGAAAGTATTCAGGCCGTTTACATGGAGTTCTTTCCGGAAATCCGGGACCGAACTCTGCGTGATAGGTTCGGCACGCACGGAATTGCACCGGCGTAATACGGGTCCCGGCGTCTGCACACCTGACGGCAACCCACTTCCTCCGGGGGTTGAGAAGTGACCGATCAAAGCTCCATCAGCATCACCAGCGGTGTCTCCACCGGCCGCCAGGACCGCCTCGGCACCCTCCTGGACTCGGCTCTGAACTGCTGGTTCTCCAGTGTCTCGCTCAAGTCGTCGGCCACCGAGGGCGGTTTGACCGACACCCAGGCCGCCGCGGTCCGCACCTGGAAATCGCGGCTCTCGTCGGCTTCGATGCATTACTTGATCAAGTTGGCGAACCTGTCCGGTGACCCTGATTACGCCAATGTCTCGTACACATTTCCACAGTCCGCGGCCACCTCGGTATTCTCCCTGGAATTGATTCACGAGCTACGGGAGTTGTCCGATTCCGATCAGGAAACCGAACCGGCCGGCGGCGCTCTCGCCCTGATCGCGCCCGATGATCCACGAGAGGCCCTGGCCCTGATCGAGGCGGAGTTGCGGGCCGGCGCGGCCGCGGACACCACGTTCGATCCGGTGCGCCCGGCCGTCGCGGTGACCGGTGGCACCCTCGGCGGCGAGGCCGCGGCGGTGGGCGCGCTGGCCGCCGACTCGTGGGAGTTGCTGCACGTGCTGCTGACCCGGCTCGCCGCTGCCGGCCTCGCCGCAGCCGACGGGCACGCAGCGGGCGGACAGGCAAACGGCGGGCACGCGGCGGGCGGACGACCCGGCGACGGGAACGCCGACGGGCACGCCGAGGGCACCGCCGACCTGGTCTGGATGGTGCGGCGGCTGTTCGGCTCGGTGCTGCGGCCGCTCGGCGAGACCCTCGCCCGGCTGCCGGCCGCACCGGACCGCACGATCCGGCTGTCCGCCACGGGCGTTGCGGGCACGGCAGGCGTTGCGGGCACGGCAGGCGTTGCGGGCACCGCGGGCAATGCGGATCTCCAGGTCGACGAGGTGGTGTGGCGGCTGGCCCGGGAGGCTACGGTGCTGCGGCCCGCCCCCGGAGAGCCGGCCGAGATGCTCGAGGCGATCGCCGCCCTGCAGGATCTGGCCTGCCGGCTGGCGCCGGCCGAGGGCCCCGGCGACCGCAGGGAACGGATCGCCGAGCTGCGCCGGTTGCAGGGTGCCGCGGCGCCCGGCATCGAGCCCGCCCCGGACGGCCCCTATCTGGTCACCAACATCGAGACCATCGAGGACTGGCTGGGTGTCCGGCAGTCCACTCCCCCGCAGGTGGCGCTCTGCCGGTGCGGCGCGTCCGAGGACAAGCCGTTCTGCGACGGGGCACACGCCCGGACCGGTTTCACCGGCGACAAGAGCCCGAACCGGAACCCCGACCAGCGGGACACCTACCGCGGACTGCAGGCGACGGTCTTCGACAACCGGGGCACCTGCGCGCACTCCGGGTTCTGCACGGACCGGCTGTCCACTGTGTTCCGGCTGCGTGAGGAACCGTTCGTGCTGCCCAGCGGCGGCCGGCTGGACGAGATCGTGCAGGCGGTGCGGGCCTGCCCGTCCGGGGCGCTGAGCCTGGCGATGGGCGGGCGCGAGATGCGCGACATCGTCGACCAGGACCGCCCGGCCGCGATCGAGATCTCCAAGGACGGGCCGTACCGGGTGACCGGCGGGATCGCGCTGACCGACCGGCAGGGCGAGGACCATCCGCGCAACACCGGCGCCTCGCGTGAGCACTACAGCCTGTGCCGATGCGGGCAGTCGCAGAACAAGCCGTTCTGCAGCGGCATGCACTGGTACGTCGACTTCCACGACCCGGTGCGCCCGGACGACTTCGAGCCCACCCTCTTCGAGTGGGCCGGTGGCCTGCCCGCGTTCCGCCGGATGACGAACCTCTTCTACTCGAAGTACGCCCCGCAGGACCCGGAGATCGGCCGGCTGTTCGCCGACATGAACCCGGGTCACCCGGAACACGTCGCGGCCTGGCTGGGCGAGGTGTTCGGCGGGCCGCCGCTCTACTCCGAACGGCACGGCGGCTACTCGCACATGATCTCCGAGCACGTCGGCAAGCGGCTGACCGAGAAGCAGCGCTCGCGCTGGGCGGCCCTGATGGCGCAGGCCGCCGACGAGGCGGGGCTGCCCACCGACCCGGAGTTCCGGGCCGCCTTCATCGCCTACATCGAGTGGGGCACCCGGATCGCTGTGGAGAACTCGCAGCAGGACGCCCGGCCGCCGCAGGGCATGACGGTGCCCCGCTGGTGGTGGGTGTGCGAGGCGACACCGGCGGCCCGGATCTCCGCGATCGCCCCGGTGGTGGTGGAGAAGGAGGTGGAGCTGCCCGGCGAGGACGTGGAGCTCACCTTCGAGCAGCACATCAAGCAGCTGTTCCGGGCACAGGACCGCAACTCGATGAAGTTCGTCTTCGACCTGTGGTCGGCGGACGACGTCCAGCAGCACGCCGACGCGATCCTGCACCGTCTGCGGAACGGGTCGATGCCGTGTGACGGCGCCTGGGCGCCGGAGAAGGTCGACGTCTTCCAGCGCTGGATGGAGGCGGGCAAACCGGCCTGAGCAGCGGGAAGCCCCGTCCCCGCAGATCAGGGGGACGGGGCTTCCCGCTGTTGCGGAAGGTGCTCAGGATCGGGTGTGACTCACCACGACGTCGTAGTGCCGCATCTCC
>DATMVU010000073.1:0-2678 GCA_035562875.1 Actinoplanes sp.
CACCGGGACGGAAACCGCCACCGGCGCCACCGCCGCCACCGGGACGGAAGCCACCACCGGCACCGCCGCCACCACCGGGACGGAAACCGCCACCGGCGCCGCCGCCACCACCGCGGTAGCCGCCACCGCCGCCACCGCCACCGGGACGACCGGCGCCACCGGGACCCCCGGGACGACCGGCGCCACCGGCACCGGGACCACCCGGACGGGCCGGGCGCTGGGACGGCATAGACGAGGGACTGGGCCGCGGCGGCATCGAGGCAGGGCTCGGCCGGGGCGGCATGCCCGGCTGGTTCGGTCGCGGCATGCCGGCCGGCGTGGGACGCGCAGCGCCACCGCCGGAGACACCGAACGGGTTGTTACCCGGGCCACGAGCCGGCGGACGCGGAGCGCCACCTGCGGGACCGGGACGGGGGCCGCCGGGGGCGCCACCCTGGTTACGGCCGGCGGCCGGGGAACCCGGACGCGGCGGGACACTGCCCGGACCCGGGCGGGGACCACCGGGGCCGCGCTGGGCGCCACCCTCGGTCGTGCCCTGCGGACGGCGCTCGGCATCCCGCGAACGGGCGGCCTGCGCCTCACGGGCGGCCTTGACCGAGGCTTCCTGCTCGGCCTTCAGTGCCTGGGCGCGAGCCTCGGCAGCGGCCACCTCGATGTCGTGGGCGCTCGCCGGCTTCGCGATCGGGCCGGGCCGGGGGCCCGGACGACCGGGAACCGGAGGCTTCGGACCGGGGAACGGTCCGGGCGCCGGCGCCGGAGAGGTAGGGGCGTTGGGTGCTCCACCCTGCGGGGGGCCCGGCCGGCGCGGCGGCTGAGGCCGCCCCATCGGGGGTCCCGGACGCGGGGCCGGGGACGAACCCTGGCCACCTGCGGAGGGAGCGCTGGGCGCCGGAGAGGGCGAGGACGCCGGAATGGCGCCACCCTGCTCCAGAGCACCACGGAGCCGACGGGCCACCGGGGCCTCGACGGTGCTCGATGCGGATTTGACGAACTCGCCCATGTCCTTGAGGGTGGCGAGAACGGTCTTGCTGTCGACCCCGAGCTCTTTGGCGAGCTCGTGTACGCGGGCCTTGCCTGGCACTGCACTCCTCACTTTGAGGTCCGTGCGAGCAGTACCCGCAGAGACCTCACTCGTGCACTAGAAGCCTGTTCATTTCAGGGACTTCATCGTGTGCTCATCTGGGTCGTCCTACCTTGCTGGGTCGTGACGAGGCGCCGACGCCTCGTCATCGTTGGTTCCGCACGGTACGGACACCGTGCGGACGTGCTCCGCGAGCAGCTCGGGGTCAGCAAAACCAGTGAGTCGCAACGCACGCCCGAAGGCGCGGCGTCGCTCTGCCTGCGTGAAGCAGGCCGGATCGGGATGCAAATGTGCTCCCCGGCCCGGCAGTCGGCGGCCCGGATCAGGCAGAAGGCGGAGGTTTCCCCCCGTCTCTGCCGCAATGAACCGCAGCAATGAAGCGGCCGGCACGCGTTTGCGGCAGCCGACGCAGGTTCGCGTCGGGCCGACCGAGTTCGAGTCTACCCCTCGATCGCGCCGGACGCGTATCCGGTCAGTTCCCCGCCTCGGCCGCATCACGTTCCGAGACTCCGGCAGGCTCGCTGTCCGGCCGGATGTCGATGCGCCATCCGGTGAGACGGGCAGCTAGACGGGCGTTCTGACCTTCCCGGCCGATCGCCAGCGAGAGCTGGAAATCCGGCACCGTCACCCGGGCCGTACGGCTGGCCGCGTCGACCACCTCGACCCGCAGCGCCTTTGCCGGTGACAAGGCGTTACCGACGAACTGAGCCGGGTCGTCCGACCAGTCGATGATGTCGATCTTTTCGCCGTGCAGTTCACTCATGACCGCCCGGACCCGCTGGCCCATCGGGCCGATACAGGCACCCTTGGCGTTCACGCCCGGAACGGTGGACCGCACCGCGATCTTCGTCCGGTGACCTGCCTCACGTGCGATCGCGGCGATCTCCACGGTCCCGTCGGCGATCTCCGGCACCTCGAGGGCGAACAGCTTCTTCACCAGGGCCGGGTGCGAGCGGGACAGGGTCACCTGCGGGCCGCGGAAGCCCTTGGCCACGTGCACCACGATGCAGCGGATCCGGGCACCGTGCTGGTACGACTCGCCCGGCACCTGCTCGGACTGCGGCAGCACCCCCTCGATCTTGCCGAGGTCGACGGTCACGATGTTCTTCTCGGCGCGCGCGGCGTCGGCCTGCACCACACCGGTGATCAGGTCACCGTCACGGCCCGCGTACTCACCGAAGTGCTGCTCGTCGGTAGCCTCCCGGAGACGCTGGAGGATCACCTGCTTGGCGGTCATCGCCGCGATCCGGCCGAAGTCGTGCGGGGTGTCGTCCCACTCGCGCACCATCGTGCCGTCCGCGTCGAACTCCTGTGCCATGACGGAGGCCACACCGCTCTTGCGGTCGATCTCCACCCGGGCGTGGCTCTCCGCGCCGTCGGTGTGCCGGTAGGCGGTCAGCAGTGCGGTCTCGATGGCCGCGAGAATGGTGTCGAACGGGATCTCCCGCTCGCGCTCCAGGGCGCGCAGCGCCGCGAGGTCGATGTTCACTCCTCGCCCTCCCCTTCGTCCTCATCGTCGTCTTCGACGTCTTCGTCGTCTTCGCCGAAATCGGCATCGTCCAAGCGCTTGAACTCGATCTGGACCTTGCCCGCCCCG
>DATMVU010000074.1:0-14334 GCA_035562875.1 Actinoplanes sp.
ACGAGCCCGGGCTCGATCCGGCCGTCGATGCACCAGTTCCACGGGCCGTCAGCCATAAAGTCCATGGTTCAGACCCCTCTCTCAGCGCGATACCGGAGTTACCGCTCCGTGACCATTCTCGACACGTTCCGATACGGGCGGGCCCATAAGGTGTGTCCATTCGAGTGAACCGACAACGAGCGGATGGACCAGGGGTGACAGACGAGGCTCTCATCGTCCTTGAGAACGTCAACAAGTGGTTCGGCCCCTTGCACGTGTTGCAGGACGTTGACCTGTCCGTCGCGCGTGGCGAGGTGGTGGTCGTCATCGGGCCCTCCGGGTCCGGGAAGTCCACACTGTGCCGCGCCATCAACCGGCTGGAGCCGATCAACTCCGGCACCATCACCTTCGACGGGCAGCCGTTGCCCGCCGAGGGCCGTGCGCTGGCCAGACTGCGCAGCGAGGTCGGCATGGTGTTCCAGTCGTTCAACCTCTTCGCGCACAAGACGATCCTGCAGAACGTCATGCTGGGCCCGATCAAGGTCCGCAAGGAGAAGCCGGACGTGGTCCGCGAACGGGCGATGTCCCTCCTCGACCGGGTGGGCATCGGCAATCAGGCGGACAAGTACCCGGCCCAGCTCTCCGGCGGCCAGCAGCAGCGGGTCGCCATCGCACGGGCCCTCGCCATGCAGCCGAAGGCCCTGCTCTTCGACGAGCCGACGAGCGCCCTCGACCCGGAGATGGTCGGCGAGGTCCTGGACGTGATGACGTCCCTGGCCGCCGAGGGCATGACGATGGTCGTGGTCACCCACGAGATGGGTTTCGCCAGGCACGCGGCGAACCGTGTGGTGTTCATGGCCGACGGCCAGATCGTCGAGCAGGCCGAACCCGAGGAGTTCTTCGCGAACCCGCGCAGCGACCGGGCCAAGGACTTCCTCTCCAAGATCCTCACGCACTGACTGCCTCGGGCCCGTCGTACAACGGCGGGCCCGATCCAAGAAGGAGTAGAGATATGCGATTCACTCGCGTAGCCGTCCTGGCGACCGCCGCGGCTCTGACGTTCGGCCTTTCCGCATGCGGCCAGGAGGGGACCCCCACCCCCAGCGGCGACAGCGGCGCGAGCGGCGCGGCGCCGGTCGGCGACACCTGTCAGCCCTCCGGCACCACGTTCACCGCGGACACCGCGGCCGCGGTCACCGGCAGCCCGACCTTCGACAAGATCAAGTCGGCCGCCAAGGTCACCGTCGGTGTCAAGTTCGACCAGCCGAACCTGGGCTACAAGGACACCTCCGGCACCCGCTGCGGCTTCGACATCGAGATCGCGCAGTACCTCGCCTCGAAGCTGGGCGTCGACCCGGCGAAGATCGAGTACAAGGAGATCCCGTCCGCCAACCGGGAGACCGCGATCAAGGGTGGCGAGATCGACTACTACGTCGGTACCTACTCGATCACCGACAAGCGCAAGGCTGACGTCTCGTTCGCCGGACCGTACTTCGTGGCCGGCCAGGACCTGCTGGTCCGCAAGGACGAGTCGGCGATCACCGGCAAGGACACCCTCAAGGGCAAGAAGGTCTGCTCGGCCACCGGCTCCACGCCGATCCAGCGGGTCCGTGACGAGGCGCTGACCGAGCCGGAGAACATCGTCGAGTTCAAGACCTACTCCGAGTGTGTCTCGCAGCTGCTCGACAAGAAGGTCGACGCGGTCACCACCGACGACGCCATCCTCAAGGGCTACGCGGCGCAGAGCCCGAGCGACCTGAAGGTCGTCGGCGCGCCGTTCAGCGAGGAGAAGTACGGCATCGGCCTCCCCAAGGACGACAAGGCCTTCCGTGACTACGTCAACGACAAGCTGGAGGCCGCTCTGACCGACGGCACCTGGCAGAAGATCTACGACGGCACCCTGGGCAAGTCGGGTTCGCCCGCCACCAAGCCCACCCTCGAGCGCTACTGATCAACGCCGCATCGGCCGGCGTCGGGTGGACCGCCACTCGGCGCCGGCCGGTTTTTAAGGATGGGGCATGACGGAATTCTTCCGCGTCCTGACGGACAACTGGAGCCTGTACGTCGACGGGTTCACCAACACGGTCTATCTGTTCCTGGTCAGTGCTGTCGGCAGTCTCCTGCTGGGCACTCTGCTCGGCGCCTTCCGGGTCTCGCCGATCCCGACGCTGCGATGGTTCGGTGCCGGCTACGTCAACATCGTGCGCAACACCCCGCTGACGCTCGTCTTCGCGTTCCTGGTGTTCGCCGTTCCCAAGCTCGACGTCAACATGGAGTACCTGACGAGCGCCTTCGTCGCGCTCACGCTGTACACCGCGGCTTTCGTCTGCGAGGTCGTCCGGTCGGGCATCAACACGGTCGCCCCCGGGCAGGCGGAGGCGGCACGCGCCCTCGGCATGTCCTTCGCTCAGGTCCTCGGTCAGATCGTGCTGCCGCAGGCCCTGCGCGCCACGGTGCCGCCGCTGGTCAGCGTCATGATCGCGATGCTGAAGAACACCACCATCGCGGCCGGTTTCTCGGTACTCGAAGCGGGAGCCATCCCGGCGTACATGGCGGAACGTGGCGAGCCCCAGTTCTACGTACTGCTGTGGATCACCATCGGCTTCCTGATCCTGATCAGCCCACTGGTGCTGGTGCAGCGATCCCTCGAGCGTAAGTGGGCGGTGGCTCGATGAGTTCGTTCCTGTACGACCTTCCCGGCCCGCGTGCCCGGCTCCGCAACCAGGTGATCGGTGTACTGACCGGCCTGGCGATCGCCGGTCTCATCGCCTTCGTGATCTACAAGTTCGCCGAGACCGGCCAGTTCGAGGCCCGCAAGTGGGACCAGTTCAAGTACAAAGCCGTGCAGATGGAACTGCTCAACGGCATCTGGTTCACGCTCAAGGCGGCAGGTATCGCGGCGGTGCTCGCGCTGTTGTTCGGCGCGGTGTTCGCCTCCGGGCGGCTCAGCGACCGGGCACTCCTGCGGACGCCGTCCACCTGGGTGGTCGAGTTGTTCCGGGCCATCCCACTGCTCATCCTGATCTTCTTCGGCTACTACGTACCGCTGCAGTACGGCTGGCCGATCGACAAGATGTGGGCACTGGTCATCGGCCTCACCCTGTACAACGGCTCGGTGCTGGCCGAGATCTTCCGGGCCGGCATCAACTCCGTCGCCAAGGGCCAGTCCGAGGCCGCCTACGGCATCGGCATGCGGAAGAACCAGGTGCTCCGGCTGATCCTGCTGCCGCAGGCGTTCCGGTCCATGCTGCCGTCCATCGTCAGTCAGCTGGTGGTGCTGCTCAAGGACACCGCTCTCGGCTTCATCATCACCTACCCCGAGCTGCTGACGGTGGGCAAGACGATCGGCGGGCGGCTCGCGTTCGGGCTGCCCTACCTACCCACGTACTTGATCATCGCGTCCATCTACATCCTGCTCTGCGGCCTGCTCTCGCTCCTGGCCTGGTGGCTGCAGCGCCGCCTGACCCGGATGCCCAAGGCCAAAGCAGACGTGAAACCGCTCGCCGTGACGGAGACGGCCGGCCCGCTCTGAGGTCCACCGGCGAAAAGGCTGGGATGGGGCGACCCATCCCAGCCTTTTTCGGTCTAGGAACTGCTCAGCGAGCCAGTTCGGTCACCCGCGACTCGCGGACCACGGTGACCCGGATCTGACCCGGGTAGGTCAGCTCCTCCTCGATCTGCTTCGCCACGTCACGGGCCAGGACCGCGGCGCCGATGTCGTCGATGTCGTCCGGGCGGACCATCACCCGGATCTCCCGGCCGGCCTGCATGGCGAACACCTTCTCGACGCCCGCCTTACCGCCGGCGATCTCCTCGATCCTTTCGAGCCTCTTGACGTACGCCTCCAGGCTCTCCCGCCTCGCACCGGGACGGCCACCGGAACACGCGTCCGAAGCCTGCGTCAGCACCGCCTCGATCGTCTGCGGCGGCACCTCGTTGTGGTGCGCCTCGATCGCGTGCACGATGTCCTCGTGCTCGCCGTACTTGCGGGCCAGATCGGCGCCGATCAGCGCGTGGCTGCCCTCCACCTCGTGGGTGAGAGCCTTGCCGATGTCGTGCAGGAACGCGGCCCGCTTCATCGTCGGCACGTCCAGTCGCAGCTCGGCCGCCATGATCCCGGCGATGTGCGCGGTCTCCACCAGATGTTTCAGCACGTTCTGGCCGTAACTCGTCCGGTACCGCAGCCGGCCCAGCAGCTTCACCATCTCCGGGTGGATGTTCGTGATCCCCACATCGACCAGGGCCTCCTCGGCCGCCCGGTCGCAGAGCCGCTCCACCTCGTTCTTGGCGCTGTCGAAGACCTCCTCGATCCGGTGCGGATGGATCCGCCCGTCCAGCACCAGCTTCTCCAGCGTCAGCCGGCCCACCTCCCGGCGAACCGGGTCGAAGCAGGAGAGCAGCACCGCCTCCGGAGTGTCATCGATGATCAGGTTCACGCCGGTGGTCGACTCGAACGCCCGGATGTTCCGGCCCTCACGGCCGATGATCCGGCCCTTCATCTCGTCACTCGGCAGATGCAGCACACTGACCACGCTCTCCGCGGTCTGCTCGCTGGCGATCCGCTGGATCGCGTCCACCACGATGTGCCGGGCCCGGGTGTCAGCGGTGTTCCTCGCGTCGGTCTCGATGTCCCGGACCAGGATCGCCGCCTCGCGTTTCGCCTGACCCTCGATCGCCTCGATCAGCTCCGTCTTGGCGGTGTCCACACTCAGACCGGCGATCCGCTCCAGCTCCCGGCGCTTCGTCTCCTCCGCCTTAGCCAGCTCGGACTCACGCCTGCCCAGCCCCGACTCACGCTTCGACAGCTCCGACTCCAGCGAGGCCAGCCGCCGCTCCCGCTCGACCAGGCGCTCCACCTCCTCGCCGTGCAGCCGCTCCCGCTCGTCGATCCGGGCGGCCCGGCGCTCCACCTCCGCCGACTGCTCCTTCACGGTGGCGTTGAGCAGCGCGATCTCCCGCTCACCCGACCGGCGGGCCGCACTTCTCAATTGCTCGGCATCCGCCTCGGCCTGCCGGTGCGCGTGCTCCAGAATCGTGTCGGCCTCACCGTGGGCCGCCTCCAGAACCCGGCGCGCCTCCGCCCGGGCGGCACTCGCCTCCGCTTTCGCCGCGGCGGTCTCCGCCCGTACCGAAGCGGCCTTCGCGTTCGCGTCCTCGACCTTCGCCTGCGCGTCACCGACCGCCTGCTCCTGGCGCTCCTGCGCGACCTGCCGGTCCGTCCGCAACTGGCGCAGAGCCCTAGTCCCGAGGATCAGCCCGGCTATCACCAGTGCGGCAAGCACCATGATCGCAACCACGAGCACCCAGTCCACGGGATCCATCTCGCCGCGTCTCCCTTCGCCGCCGGCGCGGTGCACACGCGCGCGAGCATCTCTATCGGGATGCCCGACCAAGGCAGCTACCGCGGGCGACAACGGGCCCCGGGAGTACGCGACCGCCTTCGGCTACCCCGAGCCTCCAGTCTCCGTCCTCGCCGACCGGTCCGCGTCGCACCTGACGGACAGCACCGGACTCTCGGCCCGCGCCGCTCGTCACACCGCGCCATCCGGCCCTCGCGGGCCTTCGGTTCGGGGTACGCCCGCATTCCGGACCACCGGATCACGGCTTCGGGATGATCGGCCGGCTGTTACGCCGGGCCTTCTCGCGATGGCCGATACAGCGGACCTTGCTTACGGCGGACCTTGCTTACGGCGGACCGGGCTTCATGGCGGGCCGTCATGCGGATCGCTTTTCAGCGACCAGACATCTCGACTTGCGGATAGCCTTCAGCGCCCGGGAAGCCTTCAGCACCCGATCGTCCCGGCGTCCGGATCACCGTTCAGCACCCGGTTGCCTAGGCTTACGGATCACTCTCAGTGCCCGCTCGCTTGGACATCCAGGTCGCCGTTCAGCACCCGGTTGCCCGGGTTCCGGATCGCCTTCAGTGCCCGGTCGCCGTCAGGTTCCCTGGTCGCCTTTCCGACCCTGGGTCGCTTTCGACTTCGGATCGCCTTCAGCTTCCGGTGTCCGTTTCCGCCGGCGCTGACCGACGGATTCCGGCTCGGAGTCGCGGCCGGCAGCGCTGTCAAGATCACCATATGGAGATCCCTGCAACGTCTCCCTGCGTAGCCACGCCACCATGGTCGTCTCAACGGCCGGGAGTGATCGTTACCGTCAGTGGGATTGAGCGGATGCCTCAAGCAACCTTCGCCGCCCGAAACCTCCCCCCGATCCCGATTCGGCGCAGATCGCCCCTTCCGAAGAGCCGCCCGCAGGCCGCCCGAATCAGGAGTATGTGGAGTTGTGGGGTTGACCGCCGGTATGTCGCGCCGCCGGCCACGCGGTCAGCGGCCGACGGAGGCATAACCTGAGCGGCTGACCGCCCAAGTGATGCCGTAATGTAATGCGATCTATGTTGTGCCTGTTGCATACGATGGTCGAACAAACCTTGTGTAACGCGAGGTTAGGTCGCAAGCACCTCTTCGGTCAAGGACTCATGATTCGGCAGCGGATGGGACGTACGGCACAGACTTGCTTACGCCCAGCTCACGCTCCCACGGGACATTCCCGACGTACCGTGCGATCACGCCACACCGAACCTCGCCGCGGCCACTGCCGTCACCCCCACCACCGCCATCACTCGCGACACGGAGCGTGACAAATACCCACGGTAACGGAACGTATCGGCCATCCCGCCCACCACGTCACGCAGTGATATCCCGCCGAACCAGCACCAGAGGAGCAATCCTCACATCAGAACTATATCGGCGACACCCTCGGCCACCGCCCCAACAACCTTCATCCGGTACGGGTAACCAAGCCCACAATCGAGGTCGATCGCACGAGTGACACGTCGAACACCTCACCCACTCCTGAGCGGAGAGCACGAACAACTCCGCCACCGATGCCACCAACCCGATGATCATGCGGGCCGGGTAGGCGCCCCCACTGCACACACGCGGTGTCCCCACACCGGGTGACACTCGGTGAGTCGCCCGGCGAGATGCCGGACAGACTGCCGCTCTCACCACACATCACGATCCAGCGTGAGACGGCAGATCAAGTTCAAGAGAGGAAACAAGCCCGAGACACTCACCCTTAAACCATCAAGGGCACAATCCGATCGCCCCATTCCTGCTCTACCCCGCACCGTCTCGCACCGTCTCGCACCGTCTCGCACCGCACCGCACCGCACCGCACCGCACCGCACCGCACCGCACCGCACCGCACCGCACCGCACCGCACCGCACCGCACCGCACCGCCGGAAGGGTGACAAGGCGACCGAGCAACAAAGGGTGACAGGGGTTACCAAGCAGCGAGCCGGTCAAGCCGATACCGCCACGGGTGCCCGGAACCGACCCCGGCAACTTCCTCCGGCCGACCGATAAGTGCCGCTTCGCCATGCAGACACCGTCGACTCCGCCAGACCGACAAGTGCCGCTTCGCAGTCAGCGCGACGACTCCCCTGGGCCGGCAAGTGGCTCCTTGTAGTCAGCGCGACGACATCGCCAGCACGGCAAGGGCCGTTGACTTCGCGAGGCCGGCAAGTGCCGCTCCGCCGAACTGGCAAACGCGACTTCCCCGGCATGGGTAGGGGTAGCTTCGCCAAGCCGGCATGTACCGCTTTCCCCGGGCTGGCATGTACCGGCTTCCGGGCCGGCATATGCCGCTCTCCCGGGCCGGCATGTGACGCTCTCCCGGGATCGGCGCGGGTGGCTTCGCCGGATCGGCGAGCTGATCCCGTCAGATGCCGGTGGATTCGTCGGCGAGGGCGTCCGCGTCGAGACTGTCGGCGAACTCGGCCGCCTCCGCGTCGCGAGCGGCCAGCGCGTCCTTGACGGCCCTGATCGCGATGCCAGCCGGATAGCCCTTGCGGGCGAGCATCGCCACCAGCCTGCGGAACACCGCGTCTGGAGCACCCGACGCGGTGCGCAGCTTGCGATCGACGAGTGAGCGGGCCGCAGCGGCCTCCGCTTCCTCGTCGACCGCCTCCAGCGCCTCATCGGCCACCTCGGCGTCAACACCACGCTGCCGCAGTTCGTTGGCGAGTGCTCGGCGCGCCAGCCCTCGCCCCTGATGCCGGCTGGAGACCCAGGCCCGCGCGAAGGCTGCATCGTCGATGATCCCGACCTCGTCGTACCGGTCGAGAACCTCGGCGATCACCTCTTCGGAGATCTCCTTGCGGATCAGAACCTTCGTCAGCTCCGCCCGGGTCCGGGGCCGAACCGCGAGCTGACGCAGACAGATCTCCCGGGCGACCTCGGACTCGCTGCGTGGAGGCTCGTTCCGCCCCGCCGAACCCCCACCGCGGCCCTGAATCCCACCGTCTCGGGCCTGGATCTCACCGCCCGAGAATCCGGCATCGCCGGAGCTGCTGGGCCCGTCCGGCCCGGAATTGCCACGTCGCCCGCGGCGCGTCCCCCCACGCCGCGGTTCATCCGTGTCGTCGCCTGCTGACATGTCGGCGCCGGCCCGGGGCGGAATGGCATCCCATCCTCGCCCCGACCGTGCACCACGTCGTCCGGCCATCGCGGTTTACCGGATCAGAAGTCGACCGGCGGCAGCTCAGGACCACCGGCGGCATCGCCGGCACCGGCCTGGCCGACACCGAGCTTCTCCAGAATCTTCTTCTCGATCTCGGCAGCGACGTCCGGGTTCTCCTTCAGGAACTCCCGGGCCTTCTCCTTGCCCTGGCCGAGCTGGTCACCGTCGTAGGTGTACCAGGCACCCGACTTGCGGATGATGCTCTGCTCGACACCGACATCGATGAGCGAACCCTCGCGGGAGATGCCCTTGCCGTACATGATGTCGAACTCGGCCTGCTTGAACGGCGCGGCCACCTTGTTCTTGACGACCTTGACCCGGGTCCGGTTACCGATGACGTCGGTGCCGTCCTTCAGGGCCTCGATCCGCCGGACGTCGAGACGCACCGACGAGTAGAACTTCAGCGCGCGACCACCGGTCGTGGTCTCGGGCGAGCCGAACATGACGCCGATCTTCTCGCGGAGCTGGTTGATGAAGATCGCGGTTGTACCCGAGTTGTTCAGGATGCCGGTGATCTTCCGGAGCGCCTGGCTCATCAGGCGGGCCTGGAGACCGACGTGGCTGTCGCCCATCTCACCCTCGATCTCGGCACGGGGCACGAGGGCCGCCACCGAGTCGATGACGATGATGTCGAGGGCGCCGGAGCGGATCAGCATGTCCGCGATCTCGAGGGCCTGCTCACCGGTGTCCGGCTGGGAGACCAGCAGGGCGTCGGTGTCGACACCGAGGGCCCGTGCGTAGTCCGGGTCGAGGGCGTGCTCGGCGTCGATGAACGCCGCGAGACCGCCCGCCTTCTGCGCGTTGGCCACCGCGTGCAAGGCGACCGTGGTCTTACCACTCGACTCGGGCCCGTAGACCTCAATGACCCGGCCGCGCGGCAGACCGCCGACGCCGAGTGCCACATCGAGGGCGATGGAGCTGGTGGGGATGACGGCCATCTGCTGGACCGGCCGCTCCCCGAGCCTCATCACGGAGCCCTTGCCGAACTGCTTGTCGATCTGTGCCAGCGCCAGTTCGAGCGCTTTCTCCCGATCAGGTGTCCCTGCCGCCATTCCCGCCACCCCTGTATTCGACTTTGAGTTCTTCGTCGACGAGCTCTTGTTCACCACGGACGCCACGGTAGGCGAGGGGTATGACAAAAATCCTCCGCCCCGTCGTGTGCTGTGGATGACTGAGCCGCTGTGGACAATAGCCGAACACCTGTACGACGATCGACAACACGCCAGAACGGGTGTTCTAAAGCAGCTCAGCGTAGTCGCGAGGGCACCCGATCGGGATAAGCCGCGACCACGGCGCGCCAGATGGTAACGGTTTCGATACCGTTAGCAATGGCGCCGTCGATCGTCCGCCCTCCGAGTTCCGTGAAGGCGTGGTCCGCCGCGATACTGCGCGCGTAGGCGGGCCCGAAGCTCTGCTCCAGTCGATGCCAGAAATCTGTCAGCCGCACCGGGAAAGGGTACCCACGCCACCACCGCACGGCAGAGCGCCCGGATCCCGCGCTCCCCGCTCACCGGGCCGACAGCCTCAGTGACCACCGACACACCAATAGCCGTGCCGCAACTCACCCATAAGCGTGCTCTTCGTAGCGACCCGTCCATGGACGGCCCTTCGTACCGCGATGCACCCACCGACAGCCGGACCCCACCGGCCGACGTCCGGTCGAGAGCGCTGCTCGGCCGATGGGAAGCGGCGAGCACGACTCCCCGGAAGACCAACCATCCTCTCCGCGACCTTGACCGGAACGACTGATCGGTCGGTGCCGGGGGCAGCCGAGTAGCGACTTCTCGGACGGTGTTCGCCACTGCGAGATCCACAGACTGGTCGCCGGTCAGGCGGTATCAACCGTCCCGGCGGCCAGGGCCGGTCGGGCGACCGCCCGGGCCACGATCCGGAGATCGTCGACGAGCCCTCGGTAGGCGGTTTCCCTGTCGTCGGCCCGCAGCACCGCTGACGGATGGATGGTGGCCAGAGCCTGGATGTCGGCCTTCGGGAAGTCCTCCGGATGCTCCGCGGACGCGGGCCACGGCATGAGCTGCCCACGCCCCCTGGTCACCCGGAACGAGGGACCGAGCAGTGCTTTCGCCGCGGTCGCCCCGAGAGCGACCACCAACTCCGGTTTGAGGAGTGCGAACTCGGCCACCAGCCAGGGGCGGCACGCGGTGATGTGGGCCGGGCCGGGAGTCTGATGGATCCGCCGGCTGCCGCGCCGCTCGAACCGGAAGTGCTTCGCCGCGTTCGTGATGTAGAGCTCAGCCGGGTCGATCCCGGCATCGTCGACGGCTTCCCGGAGGAGCCGGCCAGCCGGGCCGACGAACGGCAATCCCCGCTGGTCCTCGATGTCACCGGGTTGCTCGCCCACAAAGACGATCCGTGCGTGCGGAGCACCCCGGCCGAAGACCGTCTGCGTTGCTTCCCGATGCAGTTCACAGCCGTGGCAGTCCGCCGCTGACGACTTCAGTTCATCGATACTCCGAGGGTGCGGCGGCACCCATTGCTGCGCGCCGGATGGCGCTCCCGTCCATGGCATTGCACCGTTCTACCCTTCCCCTACGACAAAATGTGCCCGGGTCACCCCGTCCGGCGTACCCCGTCTCATCGCATCGGAGGTGCGACGCCCACCGGATGGATCGCGGTGGCGATCGCTCCGGCCAGATCGGTGGCCTCGGCGCTCGTCAGGGTGCTGATCGTCACCCGGATCCCCGGCGGGGAGTCGATCCGGAAGATCGCGCCCGGCGCCACGGCGTAGCCCCGGTCGCGGAGCACCGTGATGGCCCGGGTCTCGTCCGGAACCGGCACCCAGACGTTGATGCCGGTGTCGCCGTGCGCCTCCACCCCCACCGCCCGCAGCGCGTCACGCAGCTCGCGGCGACGCTTGCCGTAGACCCGCCCGGCCTGCTCGACCCGGCCGGTCACCTCGGGGTCCTGCCACAGCCACAGCAGCAGTCGCTGGAGAACGGTGGAGACCCAGCCCGCGCCGATCCGCATCCGCCCCGCCACCCGGGCGACGGTGGTCTCGTCGCCCACGAGCACGGCGATCCGCAGGTCGGGGCCGAACGGCTTGGACGCGGAGCGGATGAACGCCCAGGATCCGGTCACCGGGCCGATGCAGTGGGCTCGTCGCTCGGCGAGCTCGGCGGCGTGGTCGTCCTCGATGACCACCACCCCGGAGTGCGCGCTGAGCAGACTCCGCAGCTGATCGGCACGCTCCGCGCTCACCGCCGCCCCGGTCGGGTTCTGCGCCCGGGCGGTGACGATCACGGCCCGGGCACCGGCCCGCAGCGCGGCTCGCATCGCGCCGGGATCGGGACCGTCGGCATCGACGGCGACCGGCACCGTCCGCATGCCCAGCGCGGCGATCAGGTCGATCACCCCGGCCCAGCCCGGATCCTCGACCGCGACCGCGTCGCCTGGTCGCAGATGCGCGACCAGGACCCGCTCGATCGAGTCGAGTGCTCCGGAGGTGACGACCAGGTCCGCCCCGTCGACCGGGATGCCCTCGGCGGCCAGCCGGAGACGGGCGGCGTCGACAAGCTCCGGCATCGTGACCGCGGAGACGTACCCCAAGGGTGGAATGTCTTTTCTTCCTGTTGCGGTCAAAGCGGGAGCCAGCGACGGCAGAAGCCGCAGATCCGGCTCGCCGGTGGAGAGATCCCGAAGGCCGGGCGGCACCGGCGAGCGCAGGTCGGCACGGGAGACGGCCAGCGCCGGGCGGGACCGGACACGGGTGCCACGCCGCCCCTCGGTCTCGATCACCCCACGCTGTCGCAGCTCCTGATAGGCCTTCGACACAGTCGCGGGGCTGACGTGCAGGGCGCCCGCGAGGATACGCACCGACGGAAGCGCGGCCCCGGCGATCCAATCGCCCCGGAGGATGCCCGACTCGATGCTCGCCGAAATCTCGGCGGCGCTCTCACCACTCACCTGGTACTGTTCTGACACAAGAGCGATTCTGTACTAGTACAGCTACGATCGCAACCCGAACGACCAGCGTAATCCTCCGGGGAGCAACCCATGACCGACCTCTACACACCCACGCCACGGACCACCGCGACTCGCACCCGCAAGCGGATGCGTTACGAGAAGGACGTCGCCCACGCCATCCTCGACGAGGCGTACGACTGCGCGGTGGGTTTCGTCGTGGACGGCGAACCACGGGTCCTGCCGAACCTGCACGTCCGGGTGGACGACATTCTCTACCTGCACGGCTCGACCGGATCGCGGCTCGGGCTGGCGGCCCGCGGCGAGGGCGTCCCGGTGTGCGTGACCGTGACGCTGCTGGATGGTCTGGTCTATGCCCGCTCCCAGTTCAACCACAGTGCCAACTACCGGTCCGCGGTCGTTCTCGGCACCGCCCGGCCGGTCATCGACGAGGCCGAGAAGCTTCGGGTGCTCCTCGCGCTGGCCGACAAGATCGGTGCGGGCCGCGCCGCGGACAGCCGCCCACCGAACCGTTCGGAGCTCGCCCAGACCGCCCTGCTCGCCCTGCCCCTGGCCGAGGTGTCGGTCCGGATCCGTTCCGGCGGGGTGATCGACGATCCGGAGGATCTGGACCTGCCACACTGGGCGGGAGTGCTCCCGCTGCGTGTGGTGGCCGGACCACCGGTGACCGAGCCGGGAGTCTCCGCCGCCCCGCCCGCCTATCTGCCCGGTCACCCGTCGGACTGGCAGACCCCGGTCGTGCTGGAGGGTCGCCACGTCCGCTTGGAGCCGCTCACGCCCGGGCACGTGCCGGCGCTGTTCGAGGCACTCGACGACGAGGAGGTCTGGCGGCACATCCCGACTCCCCGGCCCCGCAGTGCTGAGGAGTTCGCCGGCGACGTCGCCGGGGTGCTCCACGGCCAGTGGCTGGGCCAGCGTTCCGGCTGGGTCCAGATCGACCCGGACAGCGGTGCGGTGATGGGCATGACGACCTATCACGACATCGATACGAACCTGCGTGCCGTGGGCATCGGCCACACGATGCTCGGCCGGCGCTGGTGGCGGACCGGGGTGAACACCGAGTCGAAGCTCCTGCTGCTGGAGAGGGCCTTCGACGTGCTCGGCACCGAGCGGGTGTTCTGGTTCACGGACATTCGCAACGAGCGGTCCCAACATGCCATCGCCCGGCTCGGGGCCAGCCGAGACGGGGTCATCCGCAGGCAGCGGCAGCGGCCCGATGGCAGCTGGCGCGACACCGTACTGTTCGCGATGACGGCGGATGAGTGGCCGGCTGCGGGACAGCGACTCCGGGAGCGGCTGGCGACGGGATGACCCGTCCCGTGGTGTTTCCTCACCGCGAGTCCGAGAGAGGCTGACGGATGCTCGGCATCACCGATTTCTGGACGTACGTGCTGGGCGTGGTGGCGATCGTGCTGCTACCCGGCCCGAACTCGATCTTCGTGCTCTCGGTCGGCGCCCAGCGTGGCGTCCGGGCCGGCTATCTAGCGGCACTCGGTGTCTTCGCCGGCGACGCAGTGCTCATGATCCTGTCCGCGACAGGTGTCGCCTCGCTGCTGCACGCGTACCCACCGCTGTTCCTGGTCCTGAAGTACGCGGGCGCCGCCTACCTGGCCTGGGTCGGCGTCAACATCATCCGCAACACCTGGCGGACGTGGCGCCAGCGTTCGGAGATCGCCTCTGCCAGCACCGCGGAGACCCCACCGGGCATGCAGCGCCCGTTCCGCCGGGCCGCTGTGATCAGCCTGCTCAACCCCAAGGCGATCCTGTTCTTCGTCTCCTTCTTCATCCAGTTCGTCGAGCCCGGCTATCCGCATCCCGCGCTGTCGTTCCTGATCCTCGGCGCGGTCGTGCAGTTCTTCAGTGGGCTGTACCTGTCCGCACTGATCTTCGGT
>DATMVU010000075.1:0-9264 GCA_035562875.1 Actinoplanes sp.
ATTCGTCCCCACCGCCACGATGCCCGGACCAGTGCGCGCCTTCGCCGAGAACCAGCCGGTCACCTCGATAGTCAACTCGATCCGGGCACTGTTCGAGAACCAGCCGGTCGGCAACGACATCTGGGCGGCGCTGGCCTGGTGCGTGGGCATCCTCATCGCTGCCTACGCGCTCGCAATGGTCATCTACCGGAGGAAGATCGCCTGACGTCCGCCGGTGACCTGGCCTCGGCCAGGTCACCGAAACGAGACACTCCGATTGCCTCGGACGCCGATCCGGATCACCGCAGGCCGGGTGGCTGTGACCGGGTCACCCGGGTGAGGACTTTCGGGATGAACGATCACCTGACCAGGAAGAAGGTTCTGAGGAGCCGGTGTGAGCACACGATCGGGTCACCCGGCGCGAGGGTTCGCGCAACGACCGGCCGCCCTTCAAGAAGGAGACGCGGAAGCGGTGACAGCTCGACCGTGATCGCGGAGAACGGTGTCGGGGATGCACCGCGCCATGCCTGCCGGCCGGGACGAGATGATCGGGAAGCAGGGAGTGGGGCTCGGGGTGGCCGGTGGCGGCCGGCCACCCCGAGCCGGATCAGGTCTGCCGGTTCAGGCGGCGGTAGACGGGGGCCAAGCGTTTGTGCAGGTCCTGGTAGATGTCGTAGATCTCCAGGTAGCGGGTGTGGTCGCTGCCGGGGGTGAAGACGTGGTCGTTGCGGGTCAGGGCGGGAATGTCGGCGAACGTGATCAGGCCGGCGCCGACGGCGCCGATCCAGCCGGCGCCCCGGGCGTTGACGGTGACCGGGGTGGCGTCGCGGCGGATCTCGATGCCGAGGACGTCGGCGAAGATCTGGCACCACGAGTCGGAGCGGGCCGCGCCGCCGGTGATCACCATCGACGATACGGGGGTGCCGAGGAACTTGTCGACCGCCCCGGCCAGCCAGCGGGTGTTCAGGGCGACTCCTTCGAACACGGCGCGCAGCAGGTCGGAGCGGGTGGTGTCGAGGGAGATGTTCAGGAACGCGGCACGGAGGTGCGGGTCGTCCACCGGTGCGCGTTCGCCGTACAGCCACGGGGTGTAGAGGACCCCGTTGGCGCCGGCCGGAACCGTCGGGATGATCTTGTCGAAGGCGTCGAAGATGGTGCCCTCGTCGCGGCTGACGTGGCCGGCGCTGACGAGCGGGTCGTCGTATTCGACGATCTTGTCGCGTAGCCAGGTGAGGTTCGCCCCGGCGGTGGCCTGCAGCGCGGTCATCAGGTAGCGGTCCGGGATCGCGCATGGAATGGACGCGATCCCGGTGGTGATGTCGGTCTTCTTGCGCGGCACGTGCGCGGCGATCCACGACGACGTGCCCAGGTAGAGGTGGGGCTGGTTGTCGGCGATGGTGCCCGCCCCGATGGCGGCCGCGGTGTTGTCGATGGCCCCGGCCACCACCTGGATGTCGCGGGGCAGGCCGAGGTGATCGGCCGCGCTGGGGGACAGCGTGCCGATCACCTCGGTACAGGCCACGATCGGCGGGAACTTGTCGGCGTCGATCCCGCTGGCGGAGACCAACGCGGGGGAGTACCGGATGAGGGGGGCCTTCCGGTTGTCCGTGACCCACGAGGTCAGGATCGAATCGACTGTCGCCACCGTGCGGCCGGTCAGTTTCAGATTGATCCAGTCGAGGACGTTGAGGAAGGTTTTGGTCTTTTCGTAAACGTCGGGCATCTCGTCCCGGACGAGCAGCATGTGCGCAGCCGGGTCCTTACCGGTCACCGAGGGCATTCCGCCGGTCAGGCGCAGCCACTGGGCGATCCGGCGCACGGACAGGCCGCCGTACGCCGGCCAGCCGCCGAACTGCCGCCGCAGGTTGGCCGCGCCTCGCATGTCCAGCCAGCTGATGCACCGGGTCAGCGGTTCACCGGCGGCGTCCACCGCGATGGTGCCCTCGCCCTGTGTCGACGAGCAGATCGTGGTCACCGCCCGCAGGTGGTCGGGGAACGTCCGGCCCAGGTCGGCGACGACCTCGGCCAGGGCGTCCCACCAGGCGACCGGGTCCTGTTCGGCCCCGCCGCCGGGCAGCACGACCAGCGGCACGGGACGTTCGGCCCAGCCGGTCACCGTGCCGTCCGCGGCGACCAGCGCGGCCTTCATCCCCGACGTGCCGAGGTCGATCGCCAGGACCTGCGTAGCGATGGCCAACGTCAGACCCCCTCGACCTGCGCGAACACCTGGTCGAACCGGGACAGGGCGTCGTCGATGACCTCGTCGGTGTCGGCCATCGACGTGTACATCCGCGAGCCGGCCAGGGTGATGATGCCGTGCGCGGCGTACGCGGCACCCATCTGTTCCATCAGCTGCTTGCGGCCCTTGTTCTCCTTGAAGAGCTTGACCGGGTTGCGCATGTCCAACAGCATGACGCCGCTGCACTCCAGGTGCACGATGGACCCCTGGTTGTAGGCGACGTACGGCAGGCCGTACTTGTCGATCAGTTTCTGCAGGCCGCGGGTCAGCCGGTCACCGGCGCGCCCGGCGATCACCGGCGCGTTGGTGCGGGCCATCTCCTGGATCGCGAAGTAGCCGGCCGCGCAGGACAGCGGGTTCGCCGACAGGGTGCCGCCGACCTGGATGTGGGCGCCGCTCTTGCCGTCCAGGCCGGAGCCGAAGACCGACATCACCCCGGCCTTGCCGCCGACACCACCGGCCATCGGGTAGCCGCCGGAGACCGCCTTGCCGAAGACCGTCAGGTCGGGGGTGACCCCGAAGTAGCCGGCCGCGCCGCCGAGCCCGGTGCGGAACCCGGTCACCACCTCGTCGAAGATCAGCATGGAGCCGAACTCGTCGCACAGTCTGCGGACGGCGGCGTTGAAGTCCTTCGGTACCGGGCGGGTGCCGGACTCCGGGCCGAGCGGTTCGACGATGATCGCGGCGGTGCCGCCGCGGGCCCGGTTCTCGACCAGCTTGCGCTTGAGGGCGCCCAGGTCGTGCGGGAACGCCTCCCGGGTGCGGCCGGTGGCGCCGAACGGGATGCCCTTGGCGTTCATCCGGAACGAGCCGGGCACCCGCAGGCCGTAGACGACGGTGTCGGACCAGCCGTGGTACGCCCCGCCGACCTTGATCACCATCTTCTTGCCGGTGTGCGCGCGGGCCGCGCGGACCGCCGCCATCACGGCCTCGGTGCCGGAGCCCAGTGACCGGTACATCTCGATGTGCGGCATGTACTGGTTGATGATCTCGGCGAGTTTCAGTTCGTACTCGTGGAACAGGCCGGTGACCGGCCCGGACTCCTTGATCACCTCGGCCACCCGCTCGTTGACCGGGGCGTAGTTGCTGCCCAGGATCGTCGGCCCGCCGGCTTGCAGGAAGTCGATGTAGACGTTGCCGTCCCGGTCGGTCAGGTAGGCGCCCTCGGCCTTGTCGACGGCGAGCGGGAACGGGTAGTTGAAGGCCAGGTTGTGCTGCACGCCGCCGGGAATGTACTTCTTCGCCCGGTCGGTGATCTCCTTGGAGGCCGTGCACTTGGTGTCGAAGTAGTTCAGCGTGTCCAGCAGCGCGTCGTGGCGCAGCCCGCGCAACGGCTGCGCGACCAGGGCTTTCAGGCGGCGCATGGTGTCGTCGACGTCGAGGTATTCGGTGATCGAGTAGCCGAGATCTGCGCTGGAGGCAGACGTGACAGGCACGTCGACGGCGCCGGCCGAGACCAGCTCTTCGTCCTCGGGCACCCGGACGGGCTCGACCGCCTCGGTGATCTGCGCAGCGATCCGCTTCTCGTCCTTGCGCAGTTTGCTGAACGCGATCTCCCGGATCGTGTCCGGAATCGTGTAGACCTTGCCGGCTTCCGAGGTGAGCGCCATCAGGTAGGCGATCGACACCTTCTCCAGCAGTGCCATGTTGAACACCGCCCGGTCGGGGTCGGTGCCCAGCGCCACCACCCCGTGGTTGGCGATGATGAACGCGTTGTCCCCGCTGGCGACCTTCTTCTGCACGTTCTTCGCCAGGAAACCGGTGCCCGACGGCGCGTAGTCGATGATCGCGACCTGTTTGCCGAGGAACCGCACCTGCTCGTCGGTGAGTGCCGGGATCGGTTTGCGCAGGAACGCCAGGGCCGAGGCGAACGGCTGGTGGGTGTGCACGATCGCGTTCACGTCGGGGCGCTCGCGGTAGACGTTGGCGTGCATGCCGCACTCGATCGAGGGGACCAGGCCGCCGGCGCCGTCCGGGTCGGGCACGTGCTTGCCGGCGAAGTCGACGATGCAGATGTCCTCGACTCGCATCTTGTCGTAGTCGTAGTTGCTCGGGGTCACCGCGTACAGCTGCTGTCCGGGGATCCGGACCGAGACGTTGCCTTCGGTCGCCTTCAGGTAGCCGCGGTCGAGCATCGTCCGGCACATGTCGACGACGTGCTGGCGGGACAGGCGGTATTTCATCAGGCGGATCCGTCCGTTGGCGAGGGGTCTTACCGCCACCATCGTCGCGCCGACCCGAGGACGCGGCACCGTCCGTGAATCAGCAAGAATCGGTCCGTGACTTATCACCGCGTGATAAAGCCGCCGTGGTTCCACGTACCCGCGGATCTTGCCGGTGCGATGCGCCCGCGCCTGCCCGACGCGGTGCGGGACATCTCCACCGCGGTCAGTGCCTACTCCGCGGGCGCGAATCCCAAGTTCGAGCGCGACGTCCGTACCGCGGTGCAGGTGGCTCTCGATCGTTTCCTGGATCTGCCCGGCACCGACGAACCGGCCCTGCCGCCGCGTATCCGGGAGGTCTTCGTGGCCCTCGGTGCCGCCGAGGCGCGGGAGAACCGTGGCCCGGAGACCCTGCTCGCGTCGCTGCGGATCGCCGGGCGGCTGCTGCTGCGCACCGCCACGAGTGCCCTGGCCGAGCAGCGTGCGGTGAGTGTCGCCGAGGTGGTGGAGCTGTCCGACGCCACCAACGCGTTCATCGACGAACTGGCTGCGGCCTGCACCGACGGCCTGGCCCGCCAGTTGCGTGAGCAGGCCGGTGAGGGTGACCGGCGCCGCCGCCAGCTGGCCGACCTGCTGCTCAGCGGTGGCAGTTCGCCGGACGTGGTGCGCGAGGCGGCGGCCGGGATCGGCTGGCCGGCGATCGACGTGATGGTGCCGGTGCTGCTGCCCGCGGATCAGGCCCGGGACGCCCGGTTCCGGTTCGGTGCCGACGGTGTCGTCACCGAGCGTGGCCGCGACGCGGTGCTGTTGCTGCGGGCCGGGCCGCGCGCCGAACGCCCGGCACTGGCCGAGGCGCTGCACGACCGGGCCGTGGTGGTCGGCCCGGCGCTGCACTGGACCGAGGTCCCGCAGGCGGTCCGGCTGGCCCGGCGCACCGCCGAGCTGGTCACGGTGGGGCCGGTTCCGGTCTTCGTCGACGATCACTTCGCGACTCTCGCGCTGCGGGGCGAGCCGGGTGCGCTGGCTGTGCTCACCGCCCGGCGGCTGGCACCGCTGGCCGGGTTGCGGGAGAACCAGCGGGAGGCCCTTCTGGTCACTCTTTCGAGCTGGTTGCGGCATTGGGGATCGCGTACGGCGGTTTCCGGCGAGCTGTTCGTGCACCCTCAGACGGTCAGTTATCGCCTGAACCGCCTCCGGGAGTTGCTCGGTGACGACCTGGACGACCCCCGTATCCGGTTCGAGTTGCAACTGGTTCTCGCCTACCGGACCTGACCGGGTCATCCGTACGTTCTCAAGATCGTCCGGATGCGGGAGTGGGACACTCGGCACAGCCCCTAACGTCGGAGTGGATCGCCATGAACAGTGACTCCACCTCCGCACCCACGCCACAGGCCCACCTCCGTCAATGGCGGGACGGCTTGATCACTCCGGCCGCCGTCGATCCCCTGTTCGATCTCACCCTGGGCGCCGAGGATTCGGTCCGGATCCTGCGCCCGCACGGTGTGGAACTGCTCGCCGCCCTGGACGCCGGGCGGGTGCTGCGGTTCCAGCCGGCCGGCGAGGCGGGTTTCGACGCCGAGGCGATCACCACCAGCCTGTCGCGGGCCGACCTCGTCGTCACTCTGGGTGATCTTCGCCGGGCTGAGTTGCATCTGGCGCTCGGTTTCCGGACCTGGGCCGGCGACGACGGGGAACGGCACACCAGCCCGGTGCTGCTGGTGCCGGTCGAACTCGTTGCGGGAGAGCTGCCCGGCCTGCGCCGGGCCGCCGGGGACGCCGTCGTCAACCCGGTCCTCGGGCTGGACGACCAGCCGTACCCGGAACTCCTGGCCGGCGGCGGAACCGTCGACCAGGCGGTACTCGCCCACTTCCCGCTCGCCGGACGGACCGTCGGCCGGCGGCTGCGCGACGACGAGACCCGGATCGCCGCGCACCCGGTGATCCGGGCGCTGACCACCGGCAGCCCCGGATTCGGGTTTCCGGACGAACCGCTCCCGCCGGGCGTCCCGCTGCTGCTGGAGACCGACGCCGACCAGCGGGCGGTGGTGGCCGCCGCGCTGGCCGGGCGGACGTTCGCCGTCGACGGCCCGCCCGGCACCGGCAAGTCGCAGACCGTCGCCACCATGATCGGTGCCCTGCTCGGCGCCGGGCGGCGGGTGCTGTTCGTCTCCGAGAACACCAACGCCCTGGACGCCGTGCGCACCCGCCTGCACGACGCCGGCCTGGGCCCGTACCTGCTGGACCTGCATTCCCGGCGGGAGGTCGCCGCCGCGCTCGGCCGGGCCCTGGAGCACGTGCCGGGGGAGACCACGGCCGGTGTGGACGATCTGCCCCGTCAGCCTCTGGGACTGTCGCTGCGGCAGGTCACCGCCATGATCAACGATCGGGGTGAGGTGCTGGCCGCGCCGACTGCCGACCTCGACACGTCCGGTCTCACCGCCGACCGGCTGGCCCGGCTGCGGGACAGCGCAGCCACCCTGGCCCGCAACTGGCGGCCGGCCGCCGAGGGCCGCGCCTTCACCTGGCGCGGGGTGACCCATCGCGGCCCGCTGGACGCCCGGCTCTACGCGGCGGCTGCCGCCCTGGACGCCCTGTCCGGTGTCGCCATCCCGCACACCCGGCTCACCGGCGCCTTCGACATCGGCCGGTTGCGGCAGGTGCCCGACCTGGCCCGGCTGCTGGCGGTGGCCGCCGAACGCCCGGACAACGTGCCCGAGCACTGGCTGACCACCGGCGCCGGCCTCGACGAGGTCCGTGACGCCGTCGACCGGCTCGCCGCCGACCTGCGTGATCTGGCCGGCATGCAGGAACAGGCCGGCCGGGCCGCTTCCGCGCCGTGGGCCGGGCTGCCGAGCACCGACGTCGTCCCGGCGCTGAGCACCGCCGCCCTGGACTCGCTGCCGGTCGCCCCGATCCGGATCGGCGGGCTGACCTCGCATCAGGCCGCGTCGCTCGCCGCCTACTTCGAGCAGGACGCCGAGATGCTGGAGGCGGCCGCCCGGTCCCTGAACGGGCTGGCCGTGATGATGGGCCTGCCGCCGGTGGTGTCGTTCGCCGACGCCGACTCCACACTCGCTGTCATCGATCTCGCGCACGCCCCGGAACGCCCGGAACGGGCCTGGTTGTCGATCGACGGGCACACCGCCGCGACCCGGGCCATGCAGGCGCTGTATGCGGCGGTGATCACCCTGCACGAGGCCGAGGCGGCCGCCGAGCTGTACTTCACCCCGGCCCTGCTCGGCACCGACGTGGAGGGACTGGCCGGGCGGCTCACCGACGACCGTGGCCTGAAACGGTTCGTCCCGTCGTACCGCGCCGACCGCCGGGCCCTCGCCGACGTCACCCACGACGACGTCGACCCGGACACCGCCCGGGAGAACCTGCACCTGGCACTGGCCTGGAGCCGGGCCGCGATCTCGCTGGCCACCGCCGAATCCCGGCACGCACCCGCGCTCGGCGCCTACTACTACGGCCGGTCCACCGACTTCGACCGGATCAACCGGGCCCTGTCGGTCGCCGCGATGGCCATCCAGCGGGCCCGTACCCCCGATCTGGGCACCCTCGCCAACCACATCGCCCGCGACGCCGGGCCCGACGACGTGGCCCTGGCCGTCGCCGCCCGCACCCGCACCCGGATGCGGGAGTGGCGGGCCCGGCTGGCTCCCGAACCCAACCCGGCGGCCCGGCCCGACCTGGTCCGGCATCCGATCCTGGACGTCGCCGCCTGGCTGCGCGCGCACCAGGAACCGTTGCGGACCGCCGCCACCGCGGCCACCATCGCCAGTGAGGCCACCAACCGGGACCTGACCGTCGACGAGGCCTATCAGCTGGTGGGAGCCCGGGCCACCGTGGACGCCGCCTACGAACAACTGCAGACCAGAGCCGCCGAGTACGGCAGCGTGCTCGGCCACCTGTACCGGGGCGAGCACACCGCCGTCACCGCGGTCGGTGCGGCTGTGGACTGGGCGCTGCGGATGCGGACCTGCCTCACCGGTTTCGACACGCCGCTGACCCCGGCGCAGGCCGACGCGCTGCAGAACGTCGTACCCACCCCGCAGTTCGGTCAGCTCGTCCGGCAGTGGGACGAGGCCCGGATCGAGCTGCTCGCCGCCTTCGACCCGGGCCGGCAGGCCGACATGCGGGCTGAACTCGACGACTACGCCGGGGCGGGCGCGCTGATCGCCGCGTTGCGTACCGACACCACCGGCCAGGACGAGTGGTTCGCCTATCGGGCCGCCCGTGCCGATCTCGACCTGGACGGTGTCGTCGACTTCTGCATCACCGAACGGGTGCCGCCCGCGCAGCTGCCCCGGGTGGTGGAACGTGCCGTCCTGCAGGCGTGGGCCGACCGGCAGGGTCCCGGCGACGACGGATTGTCGCACTCCGCCGCGGTTGCCCGGATCATCGCCGCCTGCAACGCGCTGCGCCCCCGTGACAATCTGATCGAGGCCGCGGTCATCCGCCGGGAGGCCGCGAAGACCGACGACCATCTGCCGGTACGCCTGTTGCTGGAACACGCCCGCAACCATGCTCAAGCCCTCAAACCGGGTGTCCTGGCGTCGCCGGCCGCAGCCGCCCGGCACCTGCCGGCCGGGTACACCTTCGACGTGGTGGTGTTCGACGAGGCCTCCCGGATCACCCCCGGTGCTGCGGCGGTGGTGTTGCAGCTCGCCACCTCGGCGGTCGTCGTCGGCGACCGGGAGCAGTTGCCGCCGGCCGTACCCGGTTCCGCGTCGATCCTGGACCTGATGGCCGATTCGCCGGCGTTCCGGGTGCTGGCCCTGCACCGGCACTATCGGTCCCGGCACCGGGACCTGATCGCGTTCGCCAACAGTTCGTTCTACGAGAACCGGCTCGTTGCGGTGCACTCCGGGGAGGGCCCGG
>DATMVU010000076.1:0-12105 GCA_035562875.1 Actinoplanes sp.
CGGAGGTGGCGGCATGAATCCGTTGCTTGCGCAGTTCTTGGCGGAGGCCAACGACCTGCTCGCCCAGGTCGATGAGGGCTTGCTCCAACTGGAGCGGGACCCTGGCGACCCGGAGCTGGTCAACGAGGTGTTCCGGGCCGCGCACACCTTCAAGGGATCGTCCGGCCTCTTCGACTTCCCGGAGCTGACCCGGCTCACCCACGCCGCCGAGGACCTGCTGGACGCGGTCCGCGGCGGCCGGCTCGGCCTCGACTCGGGCATGACCGACGACCTGCTGGCCGCGTTCGACCTGATCCGGGGCTGGCTGGCGCACGTCACCGCCCACGAGCGGCTGCCGTCCGAGGCCGGCCACGACGCGGCCGGGCTGATCACCCGGCTGCGCGCCCCGTTGGGTGTCGACACGGTCTCGGAGGTCCCGGCGGCCGGCGGCCCGGTGCCGGTGATCAGCGCGGCCCCGGACTGGCTCGCCTATCTGGACGCGGAGTGGCTGACCGAGACCGCGAGCTGGCTCACCGTCACCGGATCGACCCTGCGGTTCCTCTGGTACACGCCGGACACCGACTGCTTCTTCCGGGCCGAGGACCCGCTGCACCTGGTCCGCCAGCTGCCCGCGCTGGACCGGCTCAGCGTGGTGCAGCCGAGCACCTGGCCCAGTGTCGAGGACTACGACGAGTACACCTGCCTGCTCTCGTTCCTGGTGGTCACCCGGGCCTCCCTCGGCGAGCTGAACTACCTGTTCCGCTACGTGCCGGATCAGATCCAGATCGTCGAGCTGGATGCCGATGCGATCACCAGGCACCTCAGTGGCGAGCCGCCGTTGAAGACCGAGGAGAGGGTCACCGTCGCGGTCACGCCGGTGATCGACACCGAGCTGGCCGCTGACGCCCGGAGCGTGCTGTACGCCGCCCAGCGCTCGCTGACCATGGACGACGTGGTGACCGAGGGGACCCGGCTGCGGTCGGTCCGGAACGCTGTCGCCTCGGCGGCGCGGGCTCTGGGCATTCCGGTGGACCTGTCCCTGGCCGGGCCGGCCGAACTGCTCACGGCGATCGACCTGCTGGCCGGTGAGGCCGCGCCGGCCCCGGTGGTGGCCGCCCTGGTGCATCATCCGGGGCCGGTCCGGGCCGAGGAGAAGACGGCGGGCCGGGCCGACGACCCGGGTGGCCAGGTCGGTACCCGCGTCCTCAAGGTCGACCAGGAGAAGGTGGATCGGCTGATGGAGCTGGTCGGCGAGCTGAACGTGGCGAAGAACGGCCTCACCTTCCTGGCCGCTTCGGCCGAGGAGGAGTTCGGCAGCCGGGCGCTCAGCCGCCGGATCAAGGACCAGTACGCGGGCCTGCACCGGATCGCCGAGGAACTCCAGTCGGCGGTGATGGACGTCCGGATGCTGCCGCTGACGGTGGCGTTCAGCCGGTTCCCGCGGCTGGTCCGGGACCTCAGCCGGCGGCTCGGTAAGAACATCGAACTGATCACCGAGGGTGGCGAGACGATGGCCGACAAGGATGTCATCGAGGCGCTCGGCGACCCGCTGGTGCATCTGGTCCGGAACAGTCTCGACCACGGGATCGAACCCCCTGACGAACGTTCGGTCCGGGGCAAGTCGCCGACCGCCCGGCTGACCCTGACCGCGGTGGCCGACGGCGACGCGGTGATCATCGAGGTCTCCGACGACGGCCGGGGCGTGGACCCGGAGCGGGTCAAGCACAAGGCGTACGAGAAGGGCCTGATCTCCGAGGAGGAGCTGGAGACCCTGAGTGACACGGACGCGGTGGACCTGGTGTTCCGTCCCGGGTTCTCCACCGCCGACCAGGTCTCCGAGCTCTCCGGCCGCGGGGTCGGCATGGACGCCGTCCGGGCGAGTGTGGAGAAGCTCGGCGGGGCCGTGACCATGCGGTCCAAGCTGGGACAGGGCACCTCCACCCGGCTGCGTCTGCCGCTGTCGATGGCGGTCACCCAGGTCATGGTGGTGAGCGTCGCCGGTCAGCGGTTCGGTATCCCGGTGGACCTGGTGGTGGAGACCGTCAAGGTGCCGGCCGGGGGCATGGGCCGGGTCCTGCACCAGGACGTGGTGATGATGCGCGGCGAGGTGGTGCCGGTGATCGACCTGGCCCGGGCACTGGACATGCCCTGGTCGCTGGCGGACGGCGCGGACCGGCCGATCCTGGTGGTGAGCGTCAACGGTCAGCGGGTCGGCCTGCTCGTGGAGCAGTTCCACCGCGAGGTCGACGTGATCCTCAAACCGATGGAGGGCCTGCTGGCGTACGCCGACGAGTTCTCCGGCACGGCGCTGCTCGGCGACGGGCTGGTGCTGCTGGTGCTCAACATGAAGGAGGTGCTCGGCCTTGCCGCTCGAGTTGCATGAGGAGACCGCGAACCTGGTCGGCGTGGTCACCGTGGACGAGGTGGAGCAGCTGGTCGGCTGGCTGCGGACCGCGAAACGACCACGGGTGGCCCTGCGCCGTTGCAACCATCTGCACACCGGCGCACTCCAGGCGCTGCTTCTTTTCCGACCGAAGATTTCTTCAGCACCGAGTGACGCCTTCCTCGCGGCACAGGTGCTACCACTGCTCACCGGGGGCGGTGGACCAGCCAGACAGGGAAGCGAATCCTCATGACCACTGTGATGCTCGTCGACGACTCCGCCACCATGCTCATGAGCCTCAAGTCGATCCTCACCAAGGCCGGCTACGCCGTGGAGACGGCCGGCCACGGCAAGGAGGCCCTCGACAAACTCGGCAAGGGGGTCAAGCCGAACCTGATCATCAGCGACGTCAACATGCCGCAGATGGACGGGATCACCTTCGCCCGCGAGGCCCGCAAGGCCCCGGGGATGCGCTTCACTCCGATCCTGATGCTGACCACCGAGACGGAGCAGAGCAAGCGGGCCGAGGCGAAGGCCGCCGGCGCGACCGGATGGCTGGTCAAGCCGGTCGGACCGGACCAGCTCCTCGGTGTCATCAAGCAGGTTCTCCCCGGCGCCTGACCGGATCCGTAGAGGCGAGACGGAGGTATCGCATGGCAAACCTTCTCCGGAAGATCTCGATGACTTCCGCCGGACACGAGGACGACGGCCTGCGGGGGGATGTCGTAGCGGCGGCGGTCGACGGTGTCCCGGCCTACTGCGAGGTGATCGACGGGCACCTGCGGGATGTCATCGAACAGACCGGGGAGGCCGCTGAGGCGATCGTGCAGCAGCTGCTGACCGTCGACTCGCTGGCGGAGGTGATGGCCGGGGACGTGGACCGGCTCGCCGGCACCCTCAGCCGGACCGAGGTCGAGCTGAGCCAGGTGACGTCGAACAACGACCGGCTGGTCGGCCGGTTGATCGCCTACTTCCTGCACCGGGACACCCAGATCCGCACCCTGGTCGACCAGATGCGTGAGCTGGACCAGCACGTCAAGCAGATCGAACAGGTCAGCAAGGCCACCAACATCCTCGCGCTGAACGCCATGATCGAGGCGGTCCGGGCCGGGGAGGCCGGCGAGGGCTTCTCGGTCGTCGCCGACGAGGTCCGTAAACTCGCCCACCGGTCGGCCGAGGCCGCGCAAGGCATCGGGTCCAGCATCGGCGACCTGACCGCGAAGCTGGACGGGGTGCTGTCCGACGACAGCCAGTTCGACCGGGCCGGCGAGCAGCCGGCCACCAGCGAGGAGACCGCGATGACCCGCCGGCTCGGCGGTATCGCCGACGCCCAGCGGGAGATGTCGGAGATGGTCGCCGGCATCCTCAAGGACACCGTCACCGCCGCCGCACAGGTGCAGCGCAGTTCTGCCGCCCTCACCACCGAGACCACCGGTGCCGTCGCGCACGTGCAGTTCCAGGACATCAGCCGGCAGATGCTGGAGCACGTCGCGGACGCGGTCGCCGACGTCCGCCGGCAGTGTGAGGACGTGGCCTCGTACGTCCGGGACGCCCTGACCGAGGAGGACCTCCTGTCCCGGGTGATCAGCGTCGAGGAACTGCGGTCGAGACACGTGATGTCCCGGCAGCGCTCGACACACGCCCGGCAGACCGGCGGGGCGGTCCACGGTGAGGCCGAACCGCTCATCGAACTGTTCTGACCAGCCCAGCGAGAGGTGAGTGATGGCCGGCGCCGAGTACGGTCCGGACAGGCCGACCGAGCAGGACGCCGTGCAGGCCCTGGCGGACCTGGTCGGTCCGCAGATGGCCGACGGGCTGTGGAACCTGTCGGTGCAGGCCCTCGGTCTGCACCGGCCGGTGGAGGGCCCGGCCGACCTGAAACGGGTCGCCGAACACGTGATGGAGATCGGCGAACTGGCCCGGGTGGCGGGCCGCTCGCTCAAGGTCCGGATCATCACCCATGAGGCCCTGACCCGGACCGTCCTGCCATCATGAGGGCGTGACCTTCTCCCTGCCGATTCCGGCCGAAGCCAACGAACTGCTCAATCGCGATCCGCTCGCGGTCACCCTCGGGATCGTGCTGGACCAGCAGATCACTCTGGAGAAGGCGTTCACCTCGCCGTGGGTGCTGGCGCAGCGTCTCGGGCATGAGCCGACAGCCGTCGAGCTGGCCGATTTCGACCCCGAGGCGCTGGTGGTGGTCTTCTCCGAGCAGCCCGCCCTGCACCGCTTCCCGAAGGCGATGGCGGCCCGGGCGCAGGAGGTGTGCCGGGTGATCGCCGACGAGTACGACGGTGACGCCGCCGGCCTCTGGCGCGGGGTGGCGACCGGTGCCGAGCTGTACCAGCGGATCTTCGCCCTGCCCGGTTTCGGCAAGCAGAAGGCACAGATCTTCGTGGCACTGCTGGGCAAGCTCTACGACGTGCGGCCGGACGGCTGGCGGGCGGCGGCCGGCGGCTACGGCGAGGAGGGCTCCCACAAGTCGGTGGCCGACATCGTCGACGCCGAGTCGCTGGCCAAGGTCCGGGCGTACAAGAAGGCGGTCAAGGCCGAGGCCAAGGCGGCGAAAGAGGCGTAGATCCCGGGGCCGCTGGGCGGGAGGCCCCGTCCGGTGGGAGGATGGCGGTGTCGATCGGAGACCTCGCGTGAAGAAGCACCCGGTGTTGATCACCGACGCCGCTCGCAGCCAGGACGATCAGCTTCGTAGCCGCCAGATCCGCTACGTCACGATGATGGGCACGCGGGTCGCCTGTCTGATCCTCGGTGGCATCCTGATCAGCGCCCGGGTGCCGCTTCTGCCCCTCTGGCTGGTCCTCTGCGTCCTCGCCATGGCCCTGCTGCCCTGGATGGCGGTGCTGATCGCGAACGACCGCCCGCCCAAGTCGAAAGAGGAGCGGGCGGCCGACGCGGCGGCCCGGGAGGACGTGCGCCGGGCCCTCATCCAGCCACCACCCGAGCCCACCTGGGTCACCATCGACTCGGAGATCGTCGACGAGCCCCGCAGCCGGGACTGATCTTCAAGATCAACCCCTTGCTGCGGTACGCGGGGAGCAGACGCCCGCCTCATCGAGCGGGTGGACGCGCCCCGATCCGGGCCACGGCCTCCGCCCCCGACTCCGCGCCGGCCCGCAGCGCCGTCTCCGGGCCCGCGCCGGCGCACCAGGCCTGCAGCAGCCCGGCCGCGAACGCGTCGCCCGCCCCGGTCGGGTCGGTCACCGGCATCGGATCACCGGCCACCGCGTACACCCCGTCCGGCCCGGCCCACACCGCCCCGGCAGCCCCGCGCTTGACCACCACGTTGCGAACGTGCGCGGTCAGCCGCCCCGCCTGCTCGGCCGCGGTACCCGGCCCGGCGAGCACGTCGGCCTCGTCGGCGTTGCACAGGAGCAGGTCGGTCCCTCGTACCCAGGCGAGGAAGTCCCCGGCCCCGGCGGCCCGCAGGGGAGCCGCCGACGCCGCGTCGATGCTCACCGTGATCCCTCGGCCCGCCGCGGCGGTGAGGGCCGCCAGGCCCGCCGGACGGGACCCGGCGTGTAGTAGCGGATAACCGGAGAGGTGCAGGTGAACGGCGGCCGGCGTGCCGGAGACGACGGCTGTGACGTGGTCCGGCCCGATCCGCAGCGACGCACCCCGGTCGGTGATCATGGTCCGTTCGTGGGCGCCGGTGAGCACCACCACACTGCCGGTCGCGATCCCGGGCAGCACCTCGACCGCGCATCGCACCCCGGCCGCGGTCAGTTCGGCCACCCGGTCCCGGCCCGGCTGGTCGTCACCGACCGCCGCGACGAGTGTCACCTCCCGGCCGGCCCGGGCCAGCCAGGCGGCGGTGTTCGCGGCCTGTCCGCCACCGGCGACCCGGATCGCCGCGTCCGTGTCCGAGCCGGCCTGGATCGGCCCGTCGTGCTCGACCAGGACGTCGGTGACCAGGTCGCCGACGACGAGGATCATGCGGGTACGGCGAAGCCGACGGCCGCGGTCGATCCGCTCTGCGCGGCCACCGCGATCTGCGCGGCGAGTGCGGCGTTGCGCAGGATGATCCGGATGTTGACCTCCAGGCTCTTCCCCTCGGTGCTGGCGTGGAAGTGGCCCAGCAGGAACGGGGTGACCGCCTTGCCGGTGATGTTCTGCTCGGCCAGCAGGTTCAGCCCGGTGGCCAGGGTGCGGTCGTGCAGGGCCGGGTCCAGCTGCTCGGCGGCCGGCAGCGGGTTGGCCAGGACCAGCGCGCCCTCGGTGACACCCTGGGCGGTCCGGGCCTTGATGAAGTCGGCCACCTGAGCGGGCGAGTCGAGCGCCCAGTCGATGTCGAAGCCGCCGTCGGTGATGAAGAAGCCGGGGAAGCGGCGGGTCCGGTAACCGGCCACCGAGACGCCGAGGGTCTCCAGCCGCTCCAGGGTGGCACCGACGTCGAGGATCGACTTGACCCCGGCGCAGACCACCACGATCGGCGTGCGGGCCAGGGCGGTCAGGTCAGCCGACTCGTCATAGGTGACGTTCGCCTCCCGGTGCACGCCGCCCAGCCCGCCGGTGGCGAACACTCCGATGCCCGCGGCCGCGGCGATCGCGCTGGTGGCGGCGACGGTGGTGGCACCGTCGGCCCGCCGGGCCGCAGCGATCGCCAGGTCCCGCACCGACAGCTTGGCCACCGACTCGGCCGAGGCCAGCCGCTCGACCTGGTGGTCCTCCAGGCCGACGATCACCTCGCCGTCGAGCATGCCGATGGTGGCCGGGACGGCGCCGTTGTCCCGGACCGCCTGCTCGATCTCCCCGGCGACCCGGATGTTGTCGGGGTGCGGCAGGCCGTGCGAGATGATCGTGCTCTCCAGAGCCACCACCGGACGGCCGTCGCGGCGGGCCCGTGCCACGTGCTCGCCGTAGCGAATAACGAAGTCAGTCACGGGCCTACCGTACGACTCCCGCCGGCCGCGTTGACGTTGGACCGGTCAGGCGTGAGGTGTCAGACTTACTGGCTGGAGCTTGGCTTTCTTCAGAAGGGCAGATAAACCGTGAGCACCCAGATCCTTGAGCGTCCGGAGACCCAGGACACCGATACCGGTCCGGAGATGTTCCATTACGTACGCAAAGAGAAGATCGCTGAGAGTGCCGTCATGGGCAACTACGTGATCGCGCTCTGCGGCGAGACCTTTCCGGTGACGAAGTCGCCGAAGCCCGGTTCCCCGGTGTGCCCGCAGTGCAAGGAGATCTACGAGGCGATGAGGGCCTGATTCCATCGTGACGGGCGGATACGCACTGCTCGTCGCGGATCTGATCGGTGTGGCGGTGTTCGCCGCGTCCGGTGCCTCGGCTGCCGTCGCGAAACGGCTCGACCTGTTCGGGGTCGCCTTCGTCGGTTTCGCGGCCGCGCTCGGCGGTGGCATCCTGCGCGACCTCGTGATCGGCGCGGTACCTCCGCTGGCGTTCGCCGACTGGCGCTACGCGGTGACCGCCGTGGGCGCCTCGGTCGCGGTCTTCTGGCTGCACCCGGCTCTGCACCGGGTGCGCCGGACCGTGCTGGTGCTGGACGCCGCCGGGCTGGGTCTGTTCACCGTGACCGGCACCCTGAAGGCTCTCGAGGCCGGTGTGCCGGAGGTCGGCGCCTGCCTGGTGGGGATGCTCACAGCCATCGGTGGCGGCCTCACCCGTGACCTGCTCACCGGCGAGATCCCGGCGGTTCTGCAACGAGAGATCTACGCGATCGTCGCCCTGGGCGGCGCCGTGTCGGTGGCCGTCCTGTACCGGCTGGACCAGGCACATCTGCTCCCGCTGGCGGCAGCCGCGGCCACGATCACCGGTCTTCGGGTACTCGCGCTCCACCGCCGCTGGTCGGCGCCCGTGGCGGTGCCGTAACCCCGCGACGCAACGTTCCACGGTTATGCTGGACCCCGCCTCCGCGCCCCTTCACCGCGGAGGCTTTTCCGTGGAGAAGGGATCCTCGCAGCTTGAGTCCGCCTGTGCCGAACCTGGATTTCTTCCCGCCGCTGCGGGACTGGCAGCGCAAGGCGATGGTGACCTATCTCCGTCGTCGTTCCGAGGATTTCATGGCGGTGGCGACACCCGGCGCCGGCAAGACCACCTTCGCGCTCCGGATCGCCGCCGAGATGCTCGTCGACGGCACCTGTGACGCGGTCACCGTGGTCTGCCCGACCGAGCACCTGAAGACCCAGTGGGCGGATGCCGCCGCCCGGGTCGGCATCCAGCTCGACCCGAGGTTCCGCAACTCCGACGTGCACTCGTCGCGGGACTTCCACGGGGCGGTCCTGACGTACGCCCAGGTCGGGATGGCCCCCGCCGTGCACAAACGGCGCACGCTGTCCCGCCGGACGTTCGTGATCCTGGACGAGATCCACCACGCCGGCGACGCCCGGACCTGGGGCGACGGGGTCAAGGACGCCTTCCAGCCGGCCGAGCGGCGGCTGCTGCTCACCGGCACCCCGTTCCGGTCCGACGAGAACCCCATCCCGTTCGTGCTCTATGAGCGTGGCCAGGACGGCATTCAACGATCAAAGGCCGATTCGGTGTACGGGTACGCCGACGCCCTGAAGGACCGGGTCGTCCGGCCGGTGCTGTTCATGGCCTACTCCGGTGAGACCCGCTGGCGCACCAACGCCGGCGACGAACTGGCCGCCCGCCTCGGCGAGCCGATGACCAAGGACCTGGTCGCGCAGGCGTGGCGGACCGCCCTGGACTACCGGGGCGAGTGGATGCCGCAGGTGATGCGGGCCGCCGACGCCCGGCTCACCAAGATCCGTGAACACGGCATGCCGGACGCCGGTGGCCTGGTCATCGCCACCGACCAGACGGCGGCCCGCGCCTACGCCAAGCTCCTGCACGAGATCAGTGGTGAACCGGCCACCGTCGTGCTCTCCGACGACGAGGGATCCTCCGGCCGGATCGCCGAGTTCGCCGCCTCGGAGCAACGCTGGATGGTCGCGGTCCGGATGGTGTCCGAGGGTGTCGACATCCCGCGCCTGGCCGTCGGGGTCTACGCCACCAGTGCCTCCACCCCGCTCTACTTCGCGCAGGCCATCGGCCGGTTCGTCCGGTCCCGGCGGGAGGGCGAGACCGCGACGGTGTTCCTGCCCAGCGTCCCGCACCTGCTCGGGCTGGCCTCGGAGATGGAGGCGCAGCGCAACCACGTGCTGGGCGCGCCGAAGGAGAAGGACGGCCTCGACGACTCGACCCTGGAACGGGCGCAGAAGGCCGAGGACGCCCTCACCGACCTGGACAAGAAGTTCGAGGCGCTGTCCGCGATCGCCGAACTCGACCACGTCATCTACGACGGCACCGCGTTCGGCATGGCGGCCCGGACCGGCACCCCGGAGGAGGCCGACTACCTGGGGCTGCCCGGTCTGCTCACCCCCGACGAGGTCACCACGCTGCTGAACAAGCGGCAGTCCGAGCAGATGGCGGCGCAGAAACGGCAGCAGGCCGAGGAGGCGAAGAACGCCGAGCCGGTGGTCCGGGAGCAGGTCGTCCCGATGAGCGCGGGGGAGCGCCGCAACAGTCTGCGCCGTCAGCTCAACACCCTGGTCGCGGCTCACCACCACCGGACCAACCTGCCGCACGGCAAGATCCACGCCGAGTTGCGGCGGATCTGCGGCGGCCCGCCGTCCGCCCAGGCCACCATCGAGCAGTTGGAGGAGCGGATCGCCACGATCCAGTCCGGGTTGTAGAGACGACCGTCAAGCGCCCTTCTTGACGGTCGTCGGGGTTGCAGGTCTTCTCTTGAATGGGAGCGTCGGGGTTGTAGGTCTTCTCTCTCGCGAATGTTAAGAGGACTTGACGTCAAGTCCTCTTAACATCAGAATGGACGCATGACGACGCAACTGATGGATCGCTTCGTACGCTGGAACCTCGACGCCGACGGTGACCTCTACGGTCGGGACGAGCGCGAGCGCCAGCGGTGGTACGAAGCCTCCACCGTGCTGGCCCAGGTGCAGTCGATCGCCGTCCCGTGGGCCGCCGCGGCGCTGGTCTGGGCAGTCGGTGAGCCGGTCGCCAAGCCGCTGATCCTGGTGCTGGCCGCGGTCCTCCTGCCGGTCACGTGCACCTCGATCTGGGTGCAGGCGAAGCGGGTCGACACCGTCCCGCGGGAGTGGACCGGCAAGCGCCTGCTCGTCTCCACCCTGCTGGGCGCGCCCTACCTGGCGTTCATCATCGGCTACCTCTACCGGGTCCACCCGGAGTCGACGATGTGGCGCTCGGCGCTGATCGGCTCGGTGCTCGGTCTCGCCGCCGGCGCTGTCGCCCAGGGCGTGCACACCCGCCGGGCCCGCCGCAAGGACGCCCAGCTCGTCCTGGACGAGGACTGATGGCGCCGCCCGGTCCGGTCCGGGCCGCTGAGCCCGGCGGCGCGACCGGCGTCCGGATCAAGGAGGCCCGGAAGGCCGCCGGATTCACCCAGCAGGGCATGGCCGCCGAGGTTCAGGTGTCCCGGCAGACCGTGATCGCGATGGAGAGCGGCGACTACGCCCCCTCGGTCTACCTTGCCATCAAGGTGGCCCGGGCGCTCAACACCACGGTTGAGGAACTCTGGGGCGCCTGAGGGCCTCTCAGGCGCGCAGGAAGGGCGCTCCCGGTCTCGGGGGCGCCCTTCCTTGTTGTCACGTCTTCAGTTGGGGACCGCTGCTGCTAGTTGCTGGAGTTCGACATCATGTCCGCACCGCGCCAGGTGAACTCGGGATCGGCCTTGTACTGCACCGCGATCTTCACCAGGTCCTTGGCGTACCGGTTGGCGTGGTGGCCACAGAAAACCAGTTCACTGCCACCCGCCAGGGTCAAACGGAGCTTCCCGGCTGCATTGCAGCGGTCGCACCGTTCATCGGCTGCGGGGCCGGCCACACTTCCGGCCGGCGGCGTGAGGGTCGGGGTCATCGCCTTCCTCCTCTGTTCGTCACCGATGAACATGTTCCTCGGCTACTGCTCACACATCGTGCAACACCCTGCACCGTTGCAGCCTTCCCACTGTGCCCCGGGGGGACCGAGGTCACACCGGCAATTCAAGCCCGGCGTGCTGGTTCTAGCTAGTGTGCCGTGATCCAAGGGTGCCACGTCAACGATCACTTCTACACAACGGTCTGATCACCACCCGTTGATGTACGGGTGGTGATCATTCGGACACGGACAGTTGACTGATCGGCCTAATCCAGGTAGTCGCGCAGAACCTGGGACCGGGACGGGTGTCGCAACTTCGACATCGTCTTGGACTCGATCTGCCGGATCCGCTCACGGGTCACCCCGTAGACCTGGCCGATCTCGTCCAGCGTGCGCGGCTGGCCGTCGGTGAGGCCGAACCGTAGTCGTACCACGCCTGCTTCACGCTCGGAGAGCGTCTGGAGGACCTGCTGGAGCTGGTCCTGAAGCAGCGAGAAGGAGACCGCGTCGACGGCCACGACAGCCTCGGAGTCCTCGATGAAGTCACCGAGCTGGCTGTCGCCCTCGTCGCCGATGGTCTGGTCCAGGGAGATGGGCTCCCGGGCGTACTGCTGGATCTCCAGAACCTTCTCCGGAGTGATGTCCATCTCCTTCGCCAGCTCCTCCGGGGTGGGCTCACGGCCCAGGTCCTGGAGCAGCTCACGCTGGATACGGCCCAGCTTGTTGATGACCTCGACCATGTGCACCGGGATGCGGATGGTGCGGGCCTGGTCGGCCATGGCGCGGGTGATGGCCTGACGGATCCACCAGGTGGCGTACGTGGAGAACTTGTAGCCCTTGGTGTAGTCGAACTTCTCGACGGCGCGGATCAG
>DATMVU010000077.1:0-1968 GCA_035562875.1 Actinoplanes sp.
CGGTCACCCCATCCCCGTACGCCACGATGTCCACGTGCTCCCCCGGCTGCGAGAACGACGTCAACGACCCATCCACAGCAACCGCACCGACCCCGATCACCCCCGGATACGCAGCCGGGTACGCCTTCCCACCGTCCGCACCACCGTTCCCGGCGGCAGCGACCACCACCACGTCAGCGGCGACGGCCTCAGCCACCGCCGCCCGCACCCCGGGATCCTCCGCCGGCATCACCAGCGAAATATTGATCACCTTCGCCTTGGCCGTATTCACCGACCACCGAATCGCCTGCGCAAACGACGCCGCACTCGACGACCCCCGCCCAGCATCGTCCAGATCCGAATCCTCACTGACCCGCGCCGGTACGACCGTCGCGCCCGGCGCCAGCCCCTGCACCCCGGAATCCGCCACCGGCGACCCGGCGATGATCCCCGCCACCGCCGTCCCGTGCCCCGGACAATCCGACCGCGCGTTCGCCGCACCGTGCAGGAAATCCCGCCCGGCCAGCACATGCCCGGTCAACTGTGGATGCTGCGCCACCCCCGAGTCGATCACCGCAACCCGCACCCCGGCACCGGTCGCCAGATCCGCCAGCCGCGACGGCGCATACGCCTTCAACTCCGCCGGAACCCCGGACGACGTCACCCCCGCGCCCACACACTGCACCGCACTCGCCGGGCCCGTCACCGGCACCACCACACCCGCGACACAACCGACCGCCACCGCCACCACGAACCGCACGCCGACCACCCCCGCACACCCCCGACGACCGGCGTGGATGCTACCGGTCACCGGTTGTGCCGCCAGCACCCCGGCCGATAAGTTGAGACCAGCCAATCTGCGGCGAGCGAGGGAAACCGGTCAGAATCCGGTGCGGTCGCGCCACTGTGAGCCGAACCCCGACAACGGGCCGGCAAGCCAGGACACTCACCCGCCGCAGACCCCACGATCGGGACGCGTCATCCCGAAGGAGGAACCACTCCACCATGCCCAAAACCCAAGCCGTCCGGCCGCTGACCATTCCCACGGTCTCCCCCCGCCTGCTGGCCACCGCCGCCGGCTTCACCGGCATCCTGCTGCTGCTGGCCTACCTCGTCGCCTTCGACCAGGGCACCATCTCCCAAAGCGGCATGTACCTGCACGAACTCATGCACGACGGCCGCCACCTGCTCGGTGTCCCGTGCCACTGAAAACCCCCACCTACCTCCAGTTCCTGCTCCGCGGCCTACTCGCCGGGCTGATCGCGGGACTGATCGCCGGCACCTTCGCCTACTTCGCCGGTGAACCCCACATCAACGCCGCCATCGCCATCGAGGAAGCCAACGCCCCCGCACCGTCACCCGGTGACGTGCAGGAGGAGGCCCTCGTCGAACGCGACGTCCAGAGCACCGTCGGTCTCCTGCTCGCCACCGCCCTGTACGGCGCAGCCCTCGGCGGCATCCTCGCCACCGCCTACACCGTCCTCCGGCAGCGCCTGCGCACCGGCAGCGACACCCAGGCCGCCCTCGGCCTGGCCGCGGCAGCCCTCACCGGCATCGTCCTGGTCCCCTACCTGAAATACCCGCCCAACCCACCGGCCGTCGGCGACCCGGACACCATCAACCAGCGCACCATCGCCTACCTGGCCGTCCTGATCCTCGGCCTGGTCGCCATCTGGGCCGCCGTCCTCGCCGCCCGCACCCAGACCCACTCCTGGCGCCGCGCCGCCGCCGGCACCATCACCTTCCTGATCGTCGTCACCATCGCCTACACCCTCCTGCCCACCTTCGACGAGGTCCCCGACGACTTCCCGGCCACCCTCCTGTGGAACTTCCGGATCTCGTCACTCGGCACCCAGGTCACCCTCTGGACCGCCCTCGGGCTCACCTACGCCGGCCTGCTCAACCACCTGGCCACCCGCAGCGCCCAGCCGGCGGGCACCCCGGAACCGGCCACCACCGCCTGACCCGCCTCTCCCCGAGGGCGACGCT
>DATMVU010000078.1:0-22122 GCA_035562875.1 Actinoplanes sp.
CCCGGCTGCCCGCGGTGACGACGCTGGTTCCCGAGGGGCAGCCCGCGACGGCTCCGCACCCGGCCGGTCAGGCGTCGTGCCTCCGGATCGCACCGGGCGGCGCGGTCTCTCTGGCCGCCGGTACGGCCGGAACCGGCACCGTCTCGGTCGAGGCGGGACTGGGCGGGCTGGTCGTGGCCGGGCGGGCCGGGGCGGACCCGGGCACCGCCTACTCCCTGATCACCGACGCGGGGATCCGTTACCCGGTGGAGAACGCCGAGGTCGCCGGGCTTCTCGGCTACCCCGTGCAGGCCGCTGCGGTCGTCCCGCCCGGTGTCCTGGACCTGATCCCGGCCGGGCCGGCGCTCGCCCTCGACCGGATCAAGGGATGACCGCCATCAACCACATGAAGGAGGAACGACCGTGACCCTCGGGAATCAGGTCGACGACACCACCACCCAGCACGTGATCAACGCGATGAACGACGCCGACGCCCAGTGTGACGCGGCTCAGCTCGCCGTCGACAACACGGCGAGTTACCTGAGCAGCCAGTGGACCGGGGAGGCCAGTAGCGCGTTCAACGCGTCCATTCAGGACTGGCTGACCGGGCTCGCCCGGGTCAAGCAGGGCCTGGCCGATCTCAACAGTGCGATGGGCACCTACTACCAGCAGAGCATTCAGCTGGAGGCCGACAACAGCAGCCTCGCCACCTGGACGTCCTGAACCCCGCCACTCTTAGGAGACCCTCATGGCCAGCTATGCCCTCAACGCCAACGGGCTGCTCGACACCTCCGCCGAGCTCAGCGGCATCACCCGCAGCATCCAGACCACCATCGACGACCTGAACGGTGCGGTGGCGGTCTACATCGGCGCCAACTCCGGCGACGCGCAGCAGGCCTTCGTCAACGCGCAGGCCGAATGGAACAACGGGATCGACTTGATGCGCCAGGCCCTCGCGCAGGCACAGGGCCGCCTCGACCAGATCCACGACTCCTACCGGCTGGGTGACGTCAAGGGCGCGGCCCTCTTCGGCGGCTCGGTCTGACGTTGGTAACGGCCGGCGCCCGCGGGGCGCCGGCCCCACTTTTGATCGGAGGATGACATGGGCAGCGACGGGAAGATCGTCGTCGACACGGCATTCATCACCAGCGTACGGACCGAGATCTGCAAGATCCGTGACGGCATACCCGCGCTCCTGGCGGGTGTGGGCGCGGTCGAAAGCCTGGAGCAGATGCTGGTGAAGATCGGGACCGCGGACTACCTGCGGGGCGTCAAGACCGCCGAGGCCGTCGACCACGCGGGTGCCACGCTCACCGGGCGGCTGACCGGTTACGGCACCACGCTCGACCAGCTCGACTACGGGCTGATGACGTTCCTGGAGGAACAGGAGAAGGTCGAGGACCTCAACAAGGTCTCGGCCGACGACCTCATGGAGCACATCGACTACACCACCCCCAGTTCCTGACATGGCCGACGACGAGATCACCTCCTGGGAGGAGATGCTCACCAAGATCCTCGGGGCCGCGATCAAGTCGGGCGAGGTGGCTATCACCCGCGCCGACGTGGCCGGTCTCGGTGTCCGGTGGGTCGAGTTCGAGGAGTCCTGGACGAAGAAGTACGGGCAGAAGAGCCTGCCGGAGCCGGCCGAGAACGAGATCGTGGGTTACCGGCCGACCGGTGAGTGGGACAACCCGAACGCTGGTAATCCATACGCCAGCAGCTATTCCTCAGGCCGCCGTGTCGAGTACCAGATCGTCCGGGCCAAAGTCGTGTTCGACCAGGATCCCGGATCCGGCGGTGTCTCCCCCGCCTCGGCCTACCAGGCCTTCCAGTCCGCTGGCGAGAGCGCGATCCGGACCTTCGACCACAGCGGGCCCGACAGTTTCCGCTGGACGAGCCTGGACAGCGCGAACGACTCGGTCTACGCGGTCGAATACTGGCTGGACGAGACGAAGAAGACACTCAAGGGCCTGATCGACAGCATTGACGACGAGGCATCCGGCTTCAAGGGGTCCGCCTCGGCGGTGCTCCGGACCGCCTTGGACAACGCCCACAACGACATGCGCAAATTGGCGATCGACATGAAGGTCGGCGACCAGACCGTGGCCTGGTCGGTCCTGATGAACCGGGTCCGGGACGCCATGAAGACGTTCGGCACGGCCGTGAGCCAGGCCTGGGACGAATACCACGGGGGGACGGTGGCCGCCCCCGCACCGATCGAGCTGATCAACGGGGTCCGGGGCATCGTCGCGGGCCTGGGCAGCGGAAACTTCGAGAACGTCAGCTTCAGTTCGGTCAACAACGAGCTCTACACGTACGACCTGACCACGGAACTCGGCTGGGAACGGCTCGACTCCGACATGAAGACGCTGTGGCTCAAACGGGTCGGCGCCCTCGACACCAAGATGCTGACCGCGCTCACCGCTCTCGAGACGATGCTGAAGGAGGCCAAAACCGCGTTCGGGCGTGACTTGGTCAAGCCGAAACCGCGCAGCCCCGAGACACCCGATCCGGAGATCACGGATGCGAACGGCGACGGCATCCCCGACGGCTACGACCCCGCGAAGGACGGATCGTACGGCGGAGGCAGCACCGGTGATTACGACGTCAACCCGGGGACGTCGTCCGATTTCGATCCCTCCTCGTTCGCTTCTGGCAAAACCGGGGCCGATTCCGGAACCGGCGCGTACGGCGTGACGACGGGTGGCGGAGCGAGCGGCTACGACTTCGGGGGAAGTGGCTACACCGTCGGCGGCAGTGGTTACAACGCCGGGGGCAGTGGTTACAACGCCGGCGGCAGTTACGACGCGGCCTCCGGCTACAACCCGGTGACGGGTGGGTCGGGTGGGGTGCCCTCCAGCGGGTGGGGTTCCATCTCCTCCCCGGTCATCAACCCACTCCCGGGGTCTCTCACCGGTCTGGGAAACCTGATCAGCGGCGCGATGGGCGGTTCGGGATCGCACGGTGCCGGGAGCAGCGGCACGAAATATCCCGGAGCCACCGGCAGCATGGGCGGGTCCGGCAAGACGGGTGCGGCGGGATCCTGGGCGACCGGTGCCGACACCGCGTCGCACTATCCCACCGCGGTCGACAGTGTCGACGTCGGGGACCTGGGCGGTTCCGCGGGATCCGCCGGCGGGGCCGGGAGCAACGGTGTCAACCTCGGTGACGGGGTGAGCAGTCTCCTCGACGGCAGTGGCGCCGGTGGTGCCTCGACCAAGAGCGCGACGGATGGCACGACGTCGAGCGGGATGCCGTTCATGCCGCCCATGGGTGGCATGGGTGGTGCCAGCGGCGGTCAGCAGGGCCAGAAGGAACGCGAACGCAAGACCTGGCTGGAGGAGGACGAGGAGGTCTGGGGCGCCGACCCCGACTGCGCTCCCGCGGTACTCGGGCGCGGCCCCGCACCCGACCCCTCCTCCACCCCCACCGGGCGACCGGTCACGGCTCCCCGGCGACCCGCACAGCCGTCCTCCCCCGCCCGCGGCACCAGTCGCGGCCGAGGATGATCCATCGCGGTTTGTCCTGTCATGGCGGAAATCGCAGGAGAACGATGAGCATCCCTGTTCAGAACCAGATCGAGAAGGCTCTCGCCGAACTGACCGCGACCCGGGAGGCACTGGCCCGCACCCAGCGTGACCTCGCCGGAATGCAGCTGAGTGCAGCCTCGAAGGGCCGCGAACTGACCGTCACCGTCGACAGCCGGGGCGCCGTCACCGACATCGTCTTCCACACCGGCGCCTACCGGATGATGGCACCTGCCGAGCTGAGTTCGCTGCTCGTGCAGACCATCGACGCCGCACGGACGCAGGCGAGCGAGGCCGCACTGGAGGCCTTCGCCCCGCTGCTTCCGGAGAGCTTCCCTCTGGAAGAGGTGCTCTCCGGCGACCCGGACATCGACCGGATCTTCGACGACGCGGTCCGGACCGCAGACATCCCGTTCCCGGGTGAGCCCGGGTTCCGTAGCGATCGGAGGGCCTGACCATGACCGCGAACCGGATCGCCGCCGACACCGGGGAGATGCGGAGCAAGGTGCCGACGCTGCAGGAGGCCGCCAACCTCGCCTGCAAGATCGGCACCACGCTCAACGACGGGCTCGCCGCCAACGAGCCGATCGCCGCCTACGAGACCGACGAGGTGACGAAGAACTTCATGCCCATGTACGGGCAGGTCAAGGAGTTCGTCGGTCAGCTCTTCGAACTGCTTCCCGAGGCGGTCGGCGGCGACTCCGCCCAACTCGCCACGCTCAGCAAACTGCTCGACGCCGTCGAGGCCCAGAACGCTGAGGACGCCGACCGGCCGGTCGTCAACGCCGCGACCCGGAAGGCGGGCTGACCACACCATGACGATCCATGCGTCCGAGGGCGTCGCGGAATTCCTCAAATGGGTTTCCGGTGAGGAGTTCCCCGGCCTCGACGAGGACCGGCTCTTCGCCATCGCCGAGGAGTACACGACGGCCTCGAACGCCATGGTCAACGAACTCGCGCCGCTCATCGTCGCGTCGGTCGAGGCCATCCGAGCCACCTTCGACGGGGACGCCGAGCGGGCGTACGCCGACGAGATGGCGAAGTTCGTCAACGCCGAACCGAAGTATCTCTACGTCGCCGCCGAGCAGCTCGCAGCCGCCGCCGAATCCACGCGGGAGACCGGCACCCAGGTCGAATACGTCAAGATCGTCATTATTCTCAGCATCGTCGAGCTGATGGCCGAACTGGCGTCGGCCATCGCGATGGCGGTGTTCTTCCCCGGGCTCAACGGCTGGATCGCCGCGAAGATCGCCGCCACCCGGTTCAAGGTCCACTGGATCCTCAGCAAGCTCATCACGCTGCTGATCCAGCTCGCCATGTCCGTCATCACCAGCGTCGCGTTCCAGGTCGGCATGGATCTGCTCGCCCAGAGCATCCAGATGATGCGCGGTACCCGCGACAGCATCGACGGCAACCTCACCAAACAGGCGGCCGGGGTCGGCGTGGTCAGCGGGTTCGTCGGGCTCGGTGTCGGGGCCGCCGCCGGCGCGATGTTCAAGAAGTTCGTTCCGGTACGCGAGATCGTCAGCGGTGCGGCCTCGGAATATCTCAGTGAGGGCACCTACAACTGGATCGCTGAGGGGAAATTCGACGCGAGCCTCGCCTCGCTCAGTGCGGGTGCGATCTCGGGCGGGCTGGGCGTCACCGGCGAGCACATCGGCGAGAAGATCGGCGCCAGCCATCCCGAGCTGGCCAAGTTCCCGGTGCAGACCGAGTCGGTGCCGGATTCCGCCAGTGATCCGGGTGGCTCGGCTGATTCCGGCAGCAAGTCGGGCGGCTCGGGTGGCTCGGCTGACTCCGGCAGCGAATCGGGCGGCTCTGATGACGCCGGCGGTTCCGGTGAAAAGGATGATTCGAAGAACGGATCCGATCAGGATCCTGTCGTCGTCCCGGGCTCCACGGACGACGTCGAGCAGACGCTGCTGACCTCGGTCGATCCGGCACCCGGGGCACCGGCACGCGTCGGCGACGGCTCTTTCACCGGTCAGACGACTGACGCGGGTCAGCCGTCTGACGCGGGCGCGGGGAACGGCGATCAGGCGACAGCCGGCGACACGACCGGCGCGGGGGCAGCGAGCAGCCAGACCGCGGCTGACACCGGCACCGGCACATCGAAGCCGTCGGCGGCTGGGGATTCGGCCTCTACGGCGTCGGAGTCTGCGAGTTCGGCTCCAGCCGTCTCGGTGGCTGCCCCGTCGTCGTCCACGTCGACGGCGCCTGCGACGGCCCAGTCCACAGCGCCCCAGTCCGCGACCACGCCGTCTGCGGCGACGGATTCCTCGACGCCGCAGACGGCCACACCAGGGCCCACTACGTCAGAGTCCGTGACGGCGGACCCGGCTACGCCGACAGAACAGGTGGCACAAGCCGGACAGGACGCTGTCGTTCAGGAGGACGGTGGCCCGGATCCGGCGTGGTCGGAGACGGCTGTGGTCTCGGACGACGTCGGACAGGCGCCGGCTCAGGCGGTAGTGGGCCAGGACGGCTCCGGACAAGGGCCGGTTCAGGTGGTCGGGGGAGCGGGGCACGTCGGTCAGGCACCTGGTCAGGCGGTTGTCGCACCCGAACGGTCGGCGGCGCTGAGTGACGCTGCCCGGGCGAACCTCGCCGAAGCCCCGCCGCGGAACGCACAGCAGGTCAGCAGCCGGATGCTGGGTTTCGCGGGCACGCTCCGGACCGTCACGACGGCGGCCGACTGTTATTCGGTGCTGCTCGGTCTGCACCTGCGGGGTTACGGCCGGCTGGCGGCTACGACCGTCGACACCGGCATCGTGGAGACGGCCGATCCGAAGGTGTTCGCCACGGCGGTCAACGGGCAGTGGACCCCGGTCGGCCGGGAGCAGGATCTGCTGACGGCGGTGCGCGACGCGGGGCCGGGTGCCACGGCCTACCTAGACGTCAGCCCGCCCGGGCAACCCCGGCACGTCTTCGCGCTGCACCACGATGCGGACACCGGCGGTCTGGTCTGGATCGACCCGATGGCGGGCCCGGCAGGTTCGGCCCGGGCCGAGGTCCGGCCGGTCGGCGGCCCGGCACCCACGTCACTGGCCGGTGCCCGGATGCTGGTCGTGGGCTTCGACGACGGCGCGCCGGTGGTGCCACAGGCGGTGACGATCTCACCGGATCTGACGACGGGAGTGCCGTCAGCGCTCCTGACGGAGTCGCTTCTCCTCGCCGCCGCCACCGTCACGCCGGGCCAGAACGGATCACCGCGAACGGCGGCACCCGTGCCGCCGTCCCCGGCGCCCGCTCCGGCGGCGCTCACCGAGCCGGAAACGGTCGCCTCCGAGCCGGAGGCCACCGCCACCGAGCCGGAAACGGTCACCACCGAGCCGGAGGCCACGGCCACCGAGCCGGAAACGGCAGTCGGCGAGGCGGGAGCGGACGCGGCCGAGGCGGGAGCGGGGGGCGGCGAGGGGGACGGCTCTGGGCGAGGGGTGTCTGAGAGCGGCCCGGGTGGGCGGATCAGGCGAGCCGTTGACGACGTGCTCGTTCGGGTGGCTGGACTGCACGCGGAGCTCGCTGCTCTGACCAGTACGGAGGACACTCCCGGCGCTGAGGTCAGCGCGAGCGTCCAGTCACGTTTGGCGGAGGCGGCCCGCGAGACCGCAGCGCAGGCCGCGACCTATCAAGCGCTCGCCGACCGTTACGCCTCCGCGCGCACTCTCGCCACCGAGGCGGCGACGGCACTCGACACGCTGGACGTCGACGCCGCCTACGAGGCCGCGGCGGGACGGGCGAAACTGCTGGAACGTTCCGATCTTCAGGCGGTGGCACGGAAGCTCGGCCGTGCCCGTGACGCCGCTGTCGGGCAGGTGGACGACGCCCTGGCCGAGCAGGTTCGGAACTGGGCCGGTCAGGACGAGACGACGAGGCAGACGGCTCAGGCGGCGGCGGAGGCGCTGACCGGACTCGCGGACTGGCTCAGTGCCGCTTCACCGCGGTCATGGGTGGACGTTGGAGACGCCGGTCGGTTGGGGGTGCTTCTGGGGGAGGCGGACGGCGTACCACTGAAGGATCTGCCGGGTTGGACCTTGCCTGTTCATCTCGCGGATTCGACGGCGCTCGGGTTGAGCGAGGTGCAGTTCGCTGACGGGTTCGCGCGGGCGGCTGAGCAGCAGATGCGGAGTCTCGTACGGGATTGGGAGATCGCGCAGGGGGGTACGGCCGCAGGGCTGGATCTGGCGGTGCAGCAGGTCACGGAGGCGCTGAACAGCCGGCACCGGCTGGACAACCTGCTCGGTTCCGGTGATCGGATGACGGTTCGCGTTCCGAAGACCGGAGCTGCCGCCGAGCTGGTGGTCACCCTGACGCTGGACGACTTCGCCGAGGCCCCGGCGCAGCAGGGTGCGAAGACCCTGACCCGCATCGACAAGGCGGTGACGTCGTCGAAGACCGGTGGTAGCGCGACGCAGACGGCGTCGGGGGTGAACCTGAGCGCGGGCCTGCCGCTGATCGTGCCGGTGGGTCCGGGTGTGCTGACGGTCTCGGGTGGGGTGAGCGTCCCGCTGCGTCAGGTCGCGACCAGCATCGGCAACGGCACCACCGTGACCACCCATCGGCAGAGCCGCCCGGACACCGACGCCGGAGCGCTCACCGCGCAGGCCACGCTCACTATCAGCCTCGTCCACGAGGGCGGGACGAGTAGCCGGACGGAGACAGCTCCCGCCCTGGTCACGGCCGCCAAACTCATGCTGACCGCGGCACCCGCGACCGAGAGCGCGTTCGAGCTGAGCCCCGCCCACGTCGGGGAGGGGGCCAGGACCAGCGCACTGTGGGAGGCGCTCACCGGGATCGACGCGCTGGCCCCGCTGACCGAGGTGGGTTCCCGGAGCCGGGAGCAACTCTGGCAGGCGGTCAGCGCCGTCAGTGTCACGGCGGCGGTCGAGACCTTCCTGCCGGCCACCGCGTCGGGCGACGACGGGCTTACCCTGGTGCTGACCTCGGACGACGGGAAGCAGAGCCGGAGTCTCACGATCACCGCCGTCCCCGGCGACGCCTCGGTGCTGGGCAGCACCGACGATGTGACGCTGCGGGTCTCGACGCAGGAGACCTCGACGGTCAGCCAGACGAGCGCGACGACCGGGGGCATGTCCGCCGGTTTCCAGGCCGGGTATGGCGCCGACCCCTTCTACGCCCGGATTCAGGGGAGCTGGAGCCGGGGCTGGAGCCGCACCCAGAGTGCCGCCCTCGGATCGTCCGCGGCCCACAAGCAGACCGTCGTCGTGGTCGGGGAGACCCGGCTGCTTCAGGTGCCGGTGTCCTGGACGATCACCTACGAGGGGGCGACGCAGCCGACGTCGGTGCCGGTCAGTGGCGGTGACTACCTGCTGATCCGCCAGTCCGCCGACAGCCTGACCACCCCGGAGGGCATCGAGCGGTCGGTGCCGCTGCCGCCGACGATGCTCGGCGGCACGAGCCTCGGCAACGCAGCGGTCCTGTCGGTCTCGAAACTCGCCGACATCCGTGCCGCGGTGCTCCGGGTGCTCGGTGACGCGCCCGCCGGTTCGCCGCCGCCCCGGATGTCGCTGCGGCTGGGTGTCAGCAGGCGCAGCGTCGACCCGCGGTTGCTCACCAGCGACGTCATCAACTCCCCGGGCATGCGCGCCCAGTTCGAGTCGCTGCTCGGCGAAGGGCTCGTGGTCCGGCGGACGGTGAGGACCAAAGGCCACAACATCACGACGACGGTACGGGTACGGTTCCGGCCCGACGGTGAACTCCTCATCATCGGGTCGAGCAGAACCCTCTCGCTGCGGCACACCCGCACGGCAGGCCGGGACAGCAGCCGGGTGGTGGCGAACACCCGGTCGACGCAGCGTCGTTTCGGTGTCGGTGCGCGGACACATCCGGGTGGCACGACGACGCACACCGGCGTTGCCGTCCAGAGCGGGCGTTCCGACACGCAGCGGACCGGCACGACGGCGGCCCGCTATCGGGCGGTGCTGATCCAGACGGCGAAGTCCGCGGGCGACGGGCCGACGATCTACGAGACCCGGTTCCGGGGCACGGTGTCGGTCACCGGTTCGGAGCGGAGCCGGCCCCGCCGGGCGCTGAAGGTGATCTCGGGCGGGCAGGCGAAGACCCGGACCCGGTCCCTGACCACGACGGATGTCGAGAACGTCGACGCCCGCCTGCTGGTTCCGGCCGCCGAGCTGACCGGCACCCCGGGGCCGGCGACGACTCCGGGCACCCGGACAGTTCTTCCGCCACGGACGTACGGGGTGGCCATCGACACCAGCACGGTCGTGGAGACGGCCGTGACCCTGCTGCGTGACGTCGACGGCAGTGGCAGGCAGCTCGACGACGCCTCGACCGCCCGAGCCCAGATCGCCAGGTTCCTCGATGCCGGGCAGTTGCTCGGACGGCTGACGGATCCGAGCGGGACGACCGAGACGATCGGGCCGCTGACCTGGCGTGGCCTGCTGCACCGGTACAACGTCGCGCTCAGCGTCACGACCCGCGTCGACGGGATCAGTGTCGCCTACGACTCGGCCCTGCCCGGGATGGAGATGGAGGCGGCCACCGGCGACAGCGCCTCGGTCGTGGCCGCGCAGAGCCAGAGCCGCACCCGTCAGGTCACGGTCGGCGGTGACGTCGTCGCCGAAGGGCACGGCGTCCGGCACGTGGGCGGTGCAGAGGCCGGATATGTCCTCTCGGCGACCGGAACCGGCACCAGCCGGGGCATCTCCGGCGGCATCGAGCGCAACGTCGTCCACAAGGGTGAGTTCGTCTACTACCGGCTCGACGTGACCCTGGAGCTCTCCGCGACCGGGAACGGGAGGTTTCTCGCCGCAGACGTCCAGCGGCAGCAGACGGTCCGGACGACGGCGGTGGTCGCGGTCAGCCTCGCCGACGTGCTCGCGTTCAACGCCCAGGCCGAAGGCACCATGATCGCCCCGCTGCCCCTGCCGGACGGTGACCTGACGATCGGCCGGCCGGTCGACGCCGGTCGGGCCACGGCCGCACCCTGGGTTCTGCCGTCCTTCCTGCAGAACTCGATGAGCCACACGATCCTCGACAGCACGATCGACACGACCGCCCTGTTGCAGGAGTTCCGGACGGCGCTCAGCGAGGCCGGAATCACCGCGCTGACCTCGCAGTACCTCAACGATCCCCTGCGTAACCACAGCCGGGCGGAACAGCAGCTCAGTGGGGAGAACGTCCTCGCCCAGCTCGACTCGGCCCTCAACGGCGGTTTCCTGGTCGTCCTGTCGGAGAGCGAACGGGTGCTGCTGGTCGGCCGGTCCTTCACCGGGCTGACGATCGAGGTCACGGCAACCCTGTCCGATGTGGTCTTCCAGCGGGTGAACAACGACGACACCGAACTGGAGCTCTACGCGAAGGGCGGCGTTCAGGGCGGCTCCGACTCGTCGGACGGGCGCGGTGTCACCGCCTCGGCGAGCTACGGGAGCGGGGTCTCCCGTGACGTCATCGACCCGGTGCAGCGGGCAGGCGGCGTGTTGTCGGCCACCTCCGGGCAGACCGTCAACCGGACCACCGCGAACAGCGCGAGCGCCACCAGCGAGCAGGTCAGCACCAGCACCGGCCTCCAGGTGCGGATGACCGGCACCCTGACCGTGACCTTCACCGCCCACGGCCGGAACCTGCCGGCCACGGGCGTGAGCCGGACCGGGATCTTCGAGGACTTCGCCTTCCGGGTCTCCGAGGAACTGACCGAGGTGTCGCCACCGGCGGCCGGCCCCGGAACAGCCGCTCCGGCACCTCTGCCGGACACCGAGGTCACGCCGCGGGCGCTGGAACGGTGGCTCGGCGGCGGGGTGGCTCTGCCGCCGGGTTCGCTGCTGCTGTCGAGCACCGACGCGACACAGACCGTTCAGGCCTTCACGGAGGCTCTGGGCCGCTATCAGGACGGGCGGCTGCTCTCCGAGTCGCGATCGCTCGTACCCGCGGCGCTGAACACGCTGGCCTCACCGTCGGTCACCCGCGCACACGCGCACGAGCTGACCCGGCACGGCAGGAGCCAGCAGGCCAGCGGCTCGGCGCTCTTCTCCCGGGCTCAGGTCAGCCTCGGACGCTATCTGCGCCTGGGGACGCCCCGCCTGGACCGGGTGATCGAGGGTTTCCGCACCGAGCATCCGTCCGCCGCGAGCCGGACGTCGACGACCGGCGACTCGATCGGCAACACCCAGAACACCGACCTCGCGGGGCATTTCGGCGGGGACCTCAAGGGTGAGACGTTGCAGCAGCTCCACGGCGCCGTCGGCACCATGGCGCCGAACATGACGGCGGCTATGCAGGGCACCGGGTCGTCGACCGGCATGAACCACAAATACCGGGGGCGGACGCTGCTCTTCACGGTGCCGGTCAGTGAACGGGTCGTCGTCCGCGGCGATGACGGCACCGTCGGCGGCCAGGTGGATCATCCGCCGGTGACGGTGCAGGTCAACGAGCACGAGGCCACGCAGGCCGGATGGCTTCCCCCGAATCTCGACACGGCGATGGACGCCTGGGCCGACAGCGTGCAGGCGCGTTCCGTGTGGGAGACCCACGGCCGCAACGACAGCGCCGACGAGGCGCAGGCCCTGCTCGACGACGCGGAGCTGCAGCAACTCACCGGGGAGGACGCGGTCCTGAGGGGCGAGTCGGCCGATCTGCACTCGCGGCGGGACAGTTCGGCGGCTACCGAACGCGCGCTCGGCGAGGAGCTGCACCGGTCGGCTGTCTTGCGGGACGAGCACGTCGCGACGGTGACGGAAGCCGAACGCCTCGCGAGGGAGGCGCAGGAGGCCGTCGACGCGGCGGTCGTCGCACTGAAGGACGCCGATCCCGCCGAGCGCGAGCAGAAGGTAGCCGGGTTGCGGGCGGCGGCGGAGACGGCAGAGCGGGACGCCGCCACACGTCGCGAAGAGCAGGCGACCCTCGAAGCACTCCAGCAGGAAGCCCTGAAGGAGTTCCGCGCCCAGGCTGACGAGACCGAGCGCCTGCAGTCGGCCGCCGAAGCGAAAGAGGCCGAGATCCGCGCGGTACGGGACCGGCATGCCACCCGGACAGCGGAGATCATCCAGGGCCGCCAGGCCGAACACGCCCGTCTCCAGGACACCTACATCGCCAGCCGCCGGGAGGCGACGACCGCGATCCGGGCCCTGGCCCCGGCGACGACCGCCAAGACCGTCACGGCGCCACCACCCCAGGCACCCGGGCCTGCGACGAAGAGCAGGAAGCCGAACTTCCTGCGCGACATCCGGCAGCCGGCCGTCAGCTCACCGTCCTGGTCGGCGATGCGGGAGTGGGCACCGGTCGGGACCGTCGTCAGCGAGACGGTGGACGCTGCCGCCGCCGCACCGGTCACATCCGGCGACGCAGTGGCCGACACGCTCGCCGCCATCGCGAACCCGGTCTCCCGGGGGCACACCCGCTTCGACGTACGACGGATGGAGGTCAGCCCCGGCATCTGGGTGAGCGAGTACACCGTGAAACTGCGGCTCGACCCCCGGCACAGCACCATGGACGCCAGCGCCTGGACGACCGACGCCCAGATCCAGGACCTGCAGGAACGCCTGACCCGGCTGGTCGACACCGAGGTCAACGGCCGCTACCGCCTGCCCGGCGGCGACCGGTTCCATCTCGTGCTCGACTTCACCGCCACCGACCCGCACGCCGTGATCGCCGTGCACCAGGGCACGCACGGCACCGACCAACTGACCTGGCACGCCGACGACCCCGCCTCGGTGCTGCTGCACGAGTCCCTGCACTTCCTGGGCCTCCGCGACGAGTACTCGGCTGCCGATTCGCTCTTCCGCTCCCGGCAGGACTTCACCGACTCCGGCGGCGTGATGGGCTCCGCCGCCCGCAGCGCCGTCCCGCTGCTCACCGAGGAAAATCTGCGCATCATCGAAGAGACGACCGCCGCCAACGCGGTCCTGCACGACGCGACCCCTGCCACCGAACATTCCTGGCGGGCCCGTCCTCCGGCCGTTCACGAGTCTCCGGCCCCGGCCGAACGTTCGGTGTCCGCTGACGAGGCGCCACCGCCCGCGGCACAGGTCGACGGCCACCGGGCTTTGGTCGAGGCTCAGGCCACCGCACTGACCGGGCTCGACACCCTCTACATCGCACCGGAACAGTTCGATGCGGCCGGAAACGTGATCGACGGCAACCCTCTGGCGCTCGCGGGACCCCAGCAGGGCATCGACACCCTGCTGATCCGTGATCGGGACTGGCCCACCCCTTACACCGCCACACGATCGGCACCGTTACGCAGTGAGTGGGAAGGAACTTTCCACTCGCGGTACTTCACTTACCGCATCCAGATGGTGAACGCTCAGGCCGGACTCGGCCTGCCCCATCCGACCGGGGTCGACCCCGGCGCCGCGTTCGCGATCGTGGGCCGATACCCGCGCCAACTGGGCGGAGGGCCAGGGCGTACGTTCCGCCATGCGGAACGCTGGGAGCCTCGTCCGGGACAGGAGCTTGAGGCACTCGCTCTGGCCCAGCGGTTGGGTTTCCGAAATGAGGACAGGTTCTCCTCTTCGGTACAGTTCCGGCCTCTTCCGGAGATCGACTCGTATCCCCTGCGGTTCTACATCGAGACAGCACATGCCGATCCCTCGTTCGTCGGCCCCGACGGCCATACGGTGATCAGACACGACTCGATGGATTCCGCTGTCTTCGATGATCACGTCAGTCGATCACCGGCATTCGACCCGGGCGGCCCCTTCACATCCGCCTTCGGCTACTACGTGATGACGAATCCCGGCACATCAGCGCATCCGCTGATTTTCCGCGCCGATGCGCAGAGCCAGAACCAGGTGATGGGCGGGTCGGCCAGCGAGGCAGTGGGATCGGCCGGCCGGCGCGGTTCAACCGGCACGCTGGCCTCTCACGAGTGGATCCACCTGCTGGGGTACGGCGACGGCGGCCAGAACGCCGCCAACAATCTGGCCATCGGCACGAACGCGGTCAACACTGAACAACTGGCGTTGGAAATCGCCCTTCGCGGGTTCCGTCCCCGCGCATACGGCGTCGGCTGGGAGATCCACATCACGCCCACCGCCCTGGTGATGCCGGTCCCCTTCAACGGCCGCGTCGTCGGGCAGGCCCATTGGGTCAGCTATCAGGTCGATCTACTCAATCCGGCCACCGGCGCGACCCGATTCGCGTTCCGGCAGATCATGGACGCCAATCGTGGAGTGATCACCGAATACGAGTTCCACTACCTGATGGACTGGGCGAAGCGCGGGCTGGAGGAGGCGTTCGCGAATCTGCCGTGAACGGGAGCGGGGTCGGGGACGTAGTGGGGGCGTGACTGCCGCCGACGCGTACCACCGCATGCTCCTGGGGCTGTCCGGGCGGGTCCCGGACGGCCTGATCCGGGCGGCTCGCACCTGGCTCGCCGCGGGAGAGTTCGCCCAGGTCAGACGGGCTGTGCTGGGCGCAGCCCTGGCTGCCGGAACCCCGGTCACCGCACAGGACGCGGCACTGCTGCGCGAGGAGGATCCGGCCGCCGGCGCCCTGCCGATCGCCGAGACGGAACCCCCGGCGGCGTGGGTGTTCGCGCCCGCCGGCCCCGACCTGCTCGCCGAGTTCGGGGACACCGTGCCGAGCTGCCTGGACTTGACCGAGGGTTTCGCGGGAACGCCCGCCCGCGACCCCGTCGACGAGCGGGCCGTAGCCGCGGCGGCGGGGTCGATCGCGCTATGGCGGGTCTGGCGCTATCCGGAGTTCAGGGCGTCCTGGCCCGCTCCGGCCCGGGTCTTCCTGGTCCACAGCCAGTCGGACAGTGCCGCCCTGGCAGCGCGTTTGCAGGCGGAACTCCCCGAGGACATCGGCGTCGAGGTGTTCACCGGTGCCGGGGATCTGGCGGACTACCAGCGTGCCGCCCTCGACCGGGCCGCCCTGCTCTGGACGGCCACACCCCGCCGCCCGATCCGGGTGCTTCCCGTCCATCCCGGGCAGCCCGGTTTCACCGCCGGTCATCCGCGCTGCTCCGAGGTGGATCGGGCGGTTTTCACGGCGTACCTGGACAGGGGTGCCGAGGTTCTGCGGATCGATGAGAAGGCCGAGGATCTGGTGGATCCGGCGCGCGGCCGGACCGTGCCGATGGGGCTGCGCACCGACGGAAGCCTGGTCTGGTCCGAGGCAGCGGGCTACTACCTGCGGGAGTACGGCCTGACACCCGACCCGGCGCTGCAGGCGGCGGCCCGCACCGGACTGCCCGGCACGGTGGACCTGGCCGACGTGCACCGCTGTCTCGCCGCGATCTACGCCGCCGCGCTGTCGGAGCAGGACGAGGACGAGCCATGAGTGTGCTGATCCTGGGCGAATCGGACGACGGCTGCATCTCTCGTGTGCCGCTGGTGCCCGGGGAGGTGCCGGTCGTGCTCACGGCTGCCGTCGCCGCCCATACCCGCCTGACGGATCATCTGGCCGAGCAGATCGGGCTTCGTCTCGCCGGGAGCGCGGACGGCGTACGGCTGATCCCGCTCGGGGTCTTCGATCCTGTCCTGAGCCCGGCCGAGATCGCCGAGGAACTGGCCGACCAGCTCGGTGTGCCGGTCACCGTGCCCCTCGACATGCCCGTTCTGCACGGTGACGGCACACCGAAGGATGTCGAATGGATCACCGCGGACCCGGACGGCCGGGTCTCGCCCGCACCCGGCTGGGGTCTCCCGGCCGCCCCCGGATCGCACGTGCGCGTCCCGGGCGGCACTCTGCCCCTGGTCCTGCCCGGCGGAGAGCCGCGCCGGGTCGTCACGGTCCACCGGCCCCCGGCGATGACGCGACAACCCGTCGCGAACGGGCCGGTGGGGCGCACCCCGTTCGGCGGGCTGGTCGCCCTCGACGGGTTCCGGGACGTCACCACCGGCCGCGATCTCGGCATCGGCTTCCCCGTCCTGCCCCGGACCGCCGACGAACCGGGGCCCGTCCCGGTGGACCCGTCGTTCGCGGCCCTCGCCGCTCCCGGCGGCCACACCGCGATGCCGCCGCCACTCGATCTCGCCCTGCCGCCTCAGCAGGAGAAGACCCGCCCCCTGCCGGCCGCCCCACCGGAGGCACCGGCCGCCCCCGCACCGGAGGTCCGGACGGTCCCCGCCGCACCCGACGGCGCCGAACTGGAACCCGACGATCTGACCGCCCTCCGCCGCATCCTGGCGACCGGGTACGACGGACATGCCCGGGTCGTGGCCCGGCTCCTCTCCACCGAGCCGGGCCTGCGGATCGCCGCGCTGACGGCTCCCGGTCTGTCCGCCGGGCTGATCGCGGTCCGCGCCTACTGCACCGGCGAACGCGACACGATCAACGGATACCTGCGCGGTGCCCCGGCGGCCGCAGCCGATCCGGCGGTCCTGGCACGCGGCGTGGCCTACGGGATCCGCCGTCTCCCGGCCGTCTTCGGGGTCACCTACCGGGTCGCCGAGCCGCCCGCCGGACCCGTACAGCCGGGAATGCGTTTCCTCGAACCCGGTTTCCTGGACGTCACGCTCACCTCCGCTGGCGCGGTGCCGTTCGAATGGGTGATCTGGACGGCGTCGGCGCGGCGCACCGGCGGTCTCGACGGGACCGGGGCCGTCTTCCCCGCCGGAACCACCTTCGAGGTGCTGGCCGCACCGGAGCAGAACCGTCTCTACCTGGCGGAGTGCGGACCCGCCACGCAAGACCGGGGGCAGCTGCTTCAGCGGTTGCGCGCCCTGGCGGGAGGCGCCGGACGCCCCGCCGCACGACGCCACCGATGAAGGGGAAGAAACCTGTGATGGTCACTGTCTCGCCGGGTGAGGCGGGATGCGCGCCGACGATCGGTGCGGCCCTCGCCTCGGCGCGTCCGGGAACGACGATCGTGGTCGCCCCCGGAACCTACCGGGAACGCCTCCGGATCAGCGCCGACGTCACGCTGGTCGCGGAGGAGGGCCCGGGAACCGTGACACTCGACGGCACCGGCGAAGTCGCTCTCTTCACTTCCCACGGCCATGCGGTGGTACGGGATTTCCACGTCCACGGAGGCAGCGGCGACCTCCCGTGTGTCCAGACCGGCGGCGGAACCCTGGAGATCGCCGGAGGCCGAGTGACCGGTGGTGGCGTCGTGGCCCTGCACGTCCCCGGCGGTCACCTGGTGCTCCGTGACACCGAGGTCGGCAACGGAACCGGTTCGGGCCTGCTCTTCGAGAAGGGCGGAACCGGCCTGATCACCGGCACCACGATCAGTGGCATCGGCGCGGCCGGCGTGGTGATCCTGACAGCGGCCGATCCGGTGCTACGCGACTGCCGCATCACCGACGTCCGTGGCACGGCCGTCCTCTGTGGCCCGGGCGGTGCCGGGCTGCTGGAACGATGCGAGATCGACGGCTCGGGTGGCCCCGGCCTGGTCGTCAAAGAGGGCGGCTCGATCCGGCTCACCGCCACGACCGTTTCCGGTACCGTCCTGCTCAGTGGCGGACAGCCCCGGTTCACCGATTGCACCGTACGCACCCATCAAGGTCTTGCCCTGCTCGTCGAGCAGACCGCCGCTCCCGCCCTGGTCAACTGTACGATCAGCGCCGCCAAGGGTGACGCCGTCCGGGTCAGTCAGCAGGCCACCGCCTGGTTCGACGGCTGCCGCATCGAGGTCACGGACGGCGTCGCGATCGGTGCCACCGACACCGCCGTACCCCAGGTAACCGGCGGCACCCTCGTCGCGGGTACCGGGGCCGGGCTGCTCCTCGCCGGACAAACCCGGGGCGAGGCGAAGAACGTGACGATCGAGGGCGGTGGCAGCGGTGTCCTGCTACGGGACAACAGCACCCTGACCCTGTCCGGCGTCACGGTCCGGGGCGCCGGGGAAGGCCTGGTCGTCGCCGGTGGCGTCCTGCGAGTGACCGGAGGTGAGGTACTGGCGAGCCGTGGCCACGGCGCCGTCGCCCACCCGGACACCGAACTGCACCTCGAAGGCACCCGGCTCAGCAGTGTCCGGTTCGGCCCACGATCGAAAGGGCAGGTCATCGGCTGTGACGTCCCCGGTGGGGTGACCCTGGAAACCGATCTCCCGGTACGCCTCGACGGCACCACCACCGCACCGTCCGCCCCACCGGTCGCCGTTCCCGAAGTGGAACCTGCCGCCGCCACCGACACGGATCCGGTCGCCGAACTGCTTCAGCGCCTCGACGACCTGGTCGGCCTGGCCGGGGTGAAACATGAGGTGGCCACGCTGGTCGGGTTGCACCGGATCGGCAAGCGCCGGGCCGAGGCGGGCATGCCCGTCCCGCCGATGTCCCGGCACATCGTCTTCTCCGGCGCCCCCGGCACCGGCAAGACCACGGTCGCCCGGCTCTACGGGCAGATCCTCGCGAAACTCGGCATCCTGCCCGGAGGCCAACTGGTCGAGGTGGCCCGCGCCGACCTGGTGGCCGAGCACATCGGCGGGACGGCGGTGAAGACGACGCAGAAGTTCACCGAGGCGGTGGGCGGAGTGCTCTTCATCGACGAGGCGTACACGCTCGCCCCTGTCGACGGCGGATCCGGCCACGATTTCGGACGGGAAGCCGTCGACACCCTGGTCAAGCTCATGGAGGACCACCGCGAAGACGTCGTGGTGATCGTGGCCGGCTACTCCGCCCAGATGCGATCGTTCCTCGCCGCGAACCCGGGGCTGGCCTCCCGTTTCGGGCGGTCCATCGCGTTCGAGAGCTACTCCGACGCCGAGCTGGTCTCCATCGTGGACAAGCTGTGCAGCAGCAACCGATACGCCCTCGAATACGACACGCGCACAGCGCTGGCGAAACACTTCGCGGCGATGCCCCGTACCGAGTCGTTCGGCAACGCCCGGGTCGCCCGGCAGGTGTTCGAGGAGATGATCAGCCGGCAGGCGTACCGGCTGTCCACGAGTGACGCCGAGGGGGTGGAGCTGGCCCGGCTGCTCCCGGAGGACCTGGGCGACGTGGCCCTCGACACAGCACAGGACGGCGACGGCACCGCCGCATTGGACGATCTGCTGGCCCAGTTGCGCCAGATGATCGGCCTCGCCGACGTGAAACGGGAGGTCGCCGAACTCATCGACCTGCTCGCCGCCGCCCGGACCCGGATGCGCGCCGGCCTGCCCGCCCCGTCCGTCTCCCGGCACCTGGTCTTCTCCGGCCCGCCAGGAACGGGAAAGACCACGGTCGCCCGGCTCTACGGCCGTCTTCTCGCCGCCCTCGGCGCTCTTCGGGGCGGCCAGCTCGTCGAAGTAGCCCGTGCCGATCTGGTCGGCGAATACATCGGCCACACCGCGCATCGCACCCGTGAGGCGTTCGAACGTGCCCGGGGCGGGGTGCTCTTCATCGACGAGGCGTACACCCTGGCCCCGCCCGGCGCCACGCAGGACTTCGGCCGGGAGGCGATCGACACCCTGGTCAAGCTCATGGAGGACCACCGGGACGAGGTCGTCGTCATCGTCGCCGGCTACGAGCAGCAGATCGAGCAGTTCCTCGACACCAACGCCGGGCTCGCCTCCCGTTTCTCCCGTCGCATCCACTTCGCGTCGTACACCCCCGACGAACTCGTGGCGATCTTCGAGGGGAACGCGCGCGCCGGCGGATACGACTGCACCGGCGAAACCCTCGTCGCCCTCCGCGAGCACTTCGAGTCGATCCCGCGCGGCGACAACTTCGGCAACGGACGGTACGCCCGGCAGGTCCTCGAAGCGGCCGCCACCCGCCAGGCCGGACGGTTGCGGGGCATCGGCACGCCCACCCTCACCGACCTGCGCGCCCTGACCGTCGAGGATGTACGTCGATAATGTGTCGATCGTCAATGGAGGATGCCGTCGATCTTCGCGCACGCCGACCGTATGCTTCTCGTGATCGAGACGGTGGTGGGGGGACGCTTGGATTCTCCGGGAGCGGCCCTCACCGGTGGCATCGCCGAGCCGCAGCCGACCGGGCACGGTTTCGTCGCCGACGAACGCATGCGGGACCTGCACGAGACACACGCCGAAGCGCTCCTGCGTTTCCTTCTCAAGCTCTGCCTCGGCGAGAAACCCCTGGCCGAGGACCTGCTGCAGGAGACGATGATGCGTGCCTGGCGCAACATCGACGGCATCGCCGAGGATCGGGAGACGCAGCGGCGCTGGCTCTTCACCGTCGCCCGTCGGGTCGCCATCGACGCGGCCCGGGCCCGCAAGGTCCGCCCGACCGAGGTCTGTGTCCTGGACCTGACCCGGATGCCCGCCGACGAGGGAGACCAGGCCGAATCGGTCATCGCCGTACGCACGGTGCGCACCGCCATGCCCAAGATCAGCGCCGAGCACCGGACCGTCCTGATCGGTCTGTACTTCCGCGGGCTCTCCACCGGCGAGATCGCCGCCCGGCTCGGCATCCCGGAGGGGACCGTGAAGTCCCGGGCGCACTACGCTCTGCGGGCGCTACGTAACGCCATCGGGCCGCTGGACGGATGATCGAAGTGATCGACTTTGCTTTTCAGCTTGTGTTCAGTGGCGGAGCCCAGCAAGATCCGACTGATCCATGACTGATACCCACAGCACCGACCCCGGCCACGCCCAGCTACGGTCCTGCGCCGCTTACCTGCTGGGTGGGCTCGACGCCGAAACCGAGCAGGAGTTCGAGCGGCATCTGGCCACCTGCGTCCTGTGCCTGGACGAATGCGATCGGCTCGGCCCGCTGGTCACGTCGTTCGGCGACTTCTCCCCAGAAGAGGCTGCCGCCCTCAGTGCGACTTTCCCAAACTCCCCCGGCTCTGCTTCGGAGATGTCTCGTTTCTCCGCCGGCTCTGTTTCGGAGAGCGCCAGCCGCTCCGAAGCAAAGTCTCCGGGCAGCCGGCCCGCGAGCCGGCCGCCCACGCCGGGGATCCGCAACAGACGCCGGCGCCGCATGACGATGGCGTCGCTCGCCGTGATCGCGATGGTCTCCTTCGGCACGGCGGCGATCCTGGCGACCGGAGAAGCCCCGGAGACGGTGACGACCCGCCCGGTGGCGGTGACCGCGGAGGGCGTCGGAGGTTCAGCGCACCTGTCGGTGTCTGTCACCGAGGCCGCGAACGTCCAGCCCTCGACCGCCGAGATCACCGCGACGGTGTCCGGGCTTGTCGAAGGCCAGAAGTACCGGCTCTACGCGGTGACCGGCGACGGCGAATCCCTCCAGGTCGCGGAGTGGACGGCCGACGACACCCCGCAGGAGGTCACCGGTGACGCCGAAGTGGCCGTCGCCGACCTCTTCTTCTTCTCGGTGACCCTGACGGGCGGCCGGGCCGTGGTCTCCGCCAGGGTCGCCCGCTGACCGGTTCAGCCCCGGATCATCCACTTCTGGTGGCCGGCACCGTTGCAGTCCCAGAGCTGAACCTTCGCCCCATTGGCGGTGTTCCCGTCGATGACGTCGGCGCACTTGCCGTAGACGGTGTTCACCATGTCGTAGCTGCTGTTGATGAGGAACTGCTGGGCGGCATTTCCATTACAGGCGGCGAGCTGGATCCGGGTGCCGTTGGCACTGGAGCCGTTGGCGAGGTCCATGCAGAGTTTGTCCTGCCGGATCGTGCCGTCGGTGTAGATCTGCCAGCGCTGACTGGCCACCTTGCTGTCACAGGTACGAATGGCGAGCTGCTGACCAGCGGTGTTGGCCGCGGCATAGAGGCACTTGTCGACATAACCGACAACCTGCACGCCGCTGAGCACCGCCGGTGCGGCCGTGGTCGT
>DATMVU010000079.1:0-7585 GCA_035562875.1 Actinoplanes sp.
CAGAGCACTCCGCGGCCGCAGCGACTCCAGCTCGGTCACACAGGCCGCACACGCCCCGCTGGTGAGCCGCACCCGCTCGGCCCCACAACCGGCACAGGCGGCGGGCAGCACCAGATCGGCGAGGTCCCCGAGAAGCATCGACCGGCTCAGTTCAGGAAGAGCGGTGCCGTCGGTTCCACGCCCTCACGCGGCTGCCCGGCCGGCCCGGCCAGGTCGGCCTCGGTGATCTGCACGTTGGTGGACAGTGCCTCCCAGGCGTAATCCCTGGTCGAGTAGAGCACCGAGGTGCCGTTCCGCCGGCTCAGCGACGGGTTCGCCGGGTACGAGGTCACGTAGAGCACCGGCTCCCGCCCGATGTCGGCGAGCACCGGCGACTGCAGGGCCCCGTCGATCGAGACGTCGGTGATCGTCACCCGGCCGTTGTCGTTGCGTTCGCCGGCCACGGTCAGCCAGCCCTCGCCGCTGAAGTCGACGGCGGTCACCGTCTTGAGCGGCGGGTCGAGCTGCTGCATGCCGGTGAGGGCCAGCCCGTCCCCGCTGATGGTGAGCACCGCCCGATAGAGACGGCCACCGACCACCAGCGCCGCCCGGTGCCCGTCCGGGGCGACCGAGATCGCGGTGATCGGCCCGGCCTCGCCCGGCCAGGACACCTGCTGGGCCGGCCCGCCCTGCCCGCGGAACCGCCAGAGCTTGCCACCGGCGATGACCAGCCCGACCGCGCTGTCGACCCGGTCCTCCGGGGTGATCGCCCAGACCGGGTGTCCGATCCCGGAGGGCAGCCCGGTGACCTGGCGCAGGGCGATCGTCTCGACGGCCTGTGCGCCGCCTACCCGCAGCCGTTCAGTCTTGCCGGTGCCGGTGACCAGGGCGGCGTACATCAGCGGGCCGGCCGTGCTCAGGGCGGCCCGGGAGACGTCCTTGTTGTCGGCGGTGGCGAGCCCGGGGACCCCGTCGACGCTGCCCCGGTCCGGGTCGTCGATCCGGCGTTCGGCCAGCCGGCGGATGGTGCGGTCGAAGATCACGAACCGCTCCGGGTTGGTCACCAGACGGTTCGCCGGGTTGCTGGACAGGTAGTCGATACCGGAGTAGCGGCGGGCCTCCTGGTGCCCGATCTTCAGGTCCAGGAACTGGGGCAGCATGCCGCGCAGCGACCACTGCAACTGCCGGCGCAACCGGTCCAGGGCCTCCTCGGCGTCCTTGGTCGGCACCGCCTGCGCACTGAGCGCGATCTCCATCTGGTCGTTGCGGATCGCCGGCACGTTGCCCTGGAGTTTGGTCCCGTCCGGCAGCGGTTCGACAGCGTCCTGCAGCCACAGGGCCGGGCCGCCGAGCAGCCAGTTCAGGATGATCGTCGGTTCCTGCTCGGACGGCACGTCACCGAGCAGGTAGCGCACGTCCGGCACCAGCGCGGTGTGCTCGGTGTTCCAGAAGTAGATCGTGCGCTCTTCGTAGAAGTCGTCCAGCGCGGTGGTGCTGAGCAACAGGAACGGCGGAGCGCTGGTGACGTATAGACCGTCGCCGGTGACCTCGCCGAGGGTGATCTCGTACTGTCCCTCGGTGGCCTCGGTGGCCGGTTCCAGCAGCCCGTTCTTGCCGAGGGTGCCGATCAGCTCGTAGTTGACGGTCACCCGGTCCTGGTTGACGAGCGGTTCGTCGGTGAGCCGGATGACCCGGGGCGCGGTCGGGGCGTTGAAGTCGGCACGGGCGGCGGCGGACATGAACTGCTTGACCCGCTCCAGGGCGCCGTCGTAGTCCCCGGCGGCGGCCCGCAGGTAGTTGGTGACGAACAGCCGGCGGTCGCTCGTGGAGTCCCGGGTGACCCGGGCGCGCGAACTCCCGTCCCCGGTGGAGGTACCGGTGGACGGGCCGGCGCCGACCTCGGTCACCTGGGATTCGTCCGGGATCCCGCAGCCGCCCAGCAGCATCACGGCGACCACCACCCCGGCCAGCGTTCGATGCGTCATCACGAGTTCACCTCCGCGTTCCGGTCCCGGGGGATCAACGGCAGGGGGGCGGCGACCAGCCGGTCACCGGACCGGACCGGCAGCGTGAGCCGGAACTGGGCGCCCTCGCCGGGTGAGCCCCACGCCTCCAGCCAGCCGCCGTGCAGGCGGGCGTCCTCGACGCTGATCGAGAGGCCGAGGCCGGTGCCGCCGGTCTGCCGGGCCCGGGACGGGTCGGCACGCCAGAACCGGTTGAAGACCAGCCGCTCCTCGCCCGGTTTCAGACCGATGCCGTGGTCGCGGACGGTGATCGCGACCGCCGCGCCGTCGGTCGCCATGGTGATCTGCACCGGTTTCGCCTCGCCGTGCTCGACCGCGTTGCCGACCAGGTTGCGCAGCACCCGCTCGACCCGCCGGGGGTCGACCTCGGCGATCACCGGGGTGTCCGGGAGGTTCAGTTGCAACTCGACACCGACCCGCTCGGCCAGCCCGGCCAGCCGCTCGGCGACCCGCTCGGCGATCGGGACCAGGTCGGAGTGCTCGGCGTCCAGGGCGGCGAACCCGGCGTCGAAACGGCTGATCTCCAGCAGGTCGGTGAGCAGTTCCTCGAACCGGTCCAGTTCGGCCTGCAACAGTTCGGCGCTGCGGGCCACCGCGGGATCGAAGTCCTCCCGCTCGGAGAAGATCAGGTCAGCGGCCATCCGGACGGTCGTCAACGGTGTCCGCAGCTCGTGGGAGACGTCCGAGGTGAACCGGCGCTGCAGGCGGGACATCTCCTCCAGCCGGACGATCTGGCGCTGCAGATTGGCGGCCATCTGGTTGAACGCGGCGGCCAGCAGGGCCAGGTCGTCCTCGCCGTCGACCTTCATCCGCTGATCGAGCAGGCCGGCCGAGAGCCGCTGGGCGGTCCGCGCGGCGACCCGGACCGGGGTCACCACCAGCCGGGTGACCAGGCCGGCCACCAGCCCGAGCAGGATCACCAGGGCCAGGCCGGTGGCGAGCACCGTGTTCCGGATCAGGTTGGCGTCCTGGTCCTCGCTGGTCAGCGGAACCATGTAGTAGAGCTCGACGTGACCGAACCGGGTCGGGACCGGGGAGCCGTACACCAGATACTTGGTGTTCTGCCCGTTGATCTCGGCGGTGCGGATCTGCATGTTGACGCCACCCCGGTCGCCGGAGACCGCGCTGATCATCTCCGGGGTGATCAGGTCCGTGGCGTCGACCTTGGGCACCGCGACCGCCTGCAGGTCGGGGTGGTGCGCGGCCCGGATCGAGATGATCGACGTGCCACGGGCGGCGTCCTCGCCGTCGAACAGGTCGTTGACCAGGTCGTTGAGCGCGCCGGGCAGCTCCGGGTCACGGGCCTGCGGGTAGAGGGTGAGCTGCTTGAGGGCGTACTCCACCTTGTTGTCCATGGCGACCCGGGCGTTGTCCTCGGCCCGTTTCAGCAGGATCTCCGCGCTGCGGTCGGCGATGTAGCCACCGAACGTGCCGACCAGCAGGCTGGAGGCGAGCAGGGTGAGGGTCACCACTCGCAGCTGCAGGGAACGGCGCCAGGCCCGGCGGGCCGGCGCGGAGTATCGCGTCAGGTGCCGGGCCAGGATGCGCCAGTAGCGCCGCACCGGTCGGAGGGCACGGCGCACGGGCATCGGAAGCCAGGAGGGAGCACGCATCTCGCGGCAAGATTAGCCGCTCGTGCCGATCAGCCGGTGCCCGCCTTGTAGCCGACTCCACGGACGGTAAGGATGATCTCCGGCCGCTCCGGATCCGGCTCGATCTTGGCGCGCAGTCGCTGCACGTGCACGTTGACCAGACGGGTGTCGGCGGCGTGCCGGTAACCCCAGACCTGCTCCAGCAGCACCTCGCGGGTGAACACCTGGCGCGGCTTGCGGGCCAGGGCCACCAGCAGATCGAACTCCAGCGGGGTGAGTTTGACCTCCTCGTTGTCCCGGGAGACGGTGTGCGCCGGCACGTCGATGGTGATCTGGTTGCTGGGCGGGCCGATGGTCAGCATCTCCGGCGCGGCATCCTCGCCCCGTCGCAGCCGGGCCCGCATCCGGGCCACCAGTTCCTTCGGCTTGAACGGCTTGACCACGTAGTCGTCGGCGCCGGACTCCAGGCCCAGCACCACGTCGACGGTGTCGCTCTTGGCGGTCAGCATGACGATCGGGATGCCCGACTCGGCACGGATCGCCCGTGCCACATCGATGCCGCTCATCCCCGGAAGCATCAGGTCGAGCAGGACGATGTCCGGACGGCTCTCCCGGAAGGCGGCCAAGGCGCGTTCACCGTCCGCCACGAACGAAGGCAGGAAACCCTCACTGCGCAGAACGATGCCGAGCATCTCGGCCAAAGCGGGATCGTCGTCGACGACCAGTACCCGGGCTCTCATGCGGTCCAATTTTGCACTGTCATCCCCGTCCTCGGGACACCTGGGGGGCCGATCTTGTCCGGCAGAGTACCCCGAGCAGCGGGAAAGTGGGCGGCCCCGGTCCGGGACCGCCCGTGGCGCACGGCTGGGATCACACGCCGGGCCGGTCGAACTCCCCTGAACGGATTCCGGCGATGAAGCCCGTCCAGTCACCGTTTCCGAAGGCCAGAACCGGGCCGGTGACGTCCTTCGAGTCACGCACCAGAACCGCGGCCGGCATCTCGGCGACTTCGACACAGTGCCCGGCCGGCCCGCTACGGCTGCTCTTGCGCCAGGTCAGCGTGGCGTCCCGCATAGTTTTCTCCTTGTCGTGGAATGCAGGTCCATTGGACCTCACCACGGAAGATCACCGAGCCGATCGATCCCTCGTCTCAGCGATAGCCGTTCGGCTCTCTTCTGGCGACAAAGCGCGTTCCTGCAGGTCACCGAAGGCCTCTTGGTAAACGTCGATATCCTCGGGCTTCACCCTGAAGAGACCTCCGGTCAGCCCCTCGATGTGCACCACCGGGTTACGCGCACCGGCCGCGAACTCCAGGATCATGAAGGACTCGACCAGACCGGCGTGTGCACCGGCCCGAAAGGGCAGGACCCGCAGCTCGATGCCGGGGCTACTGCTCGCCTCGTACAACCGGTCCAGTTGCCGTCGATGCACCTCCGCCCCGCCGATCGGGCGCCACAGCACACCCTCGTCGATGACGATCCGCAGCGCCGGGGGCGGAACCGGGGAGCGGGTGGCCTGACGGTCCATCCGCAACGCGAGCCGGCTCTTGATGATCATCGGGTCGGCGGTGTCGGTGCCGGCCTCGATCACCGCCCGGGCGTACTCGTCGGTCTGCAGCAGGCCCGGGACCATCTGGGCCTCCCACTCGAGGATCTGGACCGCCTCCCCTTCCAGGGCGAGGTACTCGTCGTACGGATCCGGCACCGACGACCGGTACTGCGTCCACCAGACCCGGGCCCGCCCGCGCCGGGCCAGGTCACGGAATCGTTTGCGCTCCTCGACCGCCACCCCGTAGAGGGTCAGCAGCCGGTCCAGGTCGGCCTCGCTGATCCCGGTGTGCGCCGTCTCGATCCGGCTGAGTTTCGACTCCGACCAGCCCAGGGCCGTCGCGACGTCGACCGCGCGGCGGTCACCGCGGAGCCGGCGCAGTTCGCCCCCGAGCTCCCGGCGTGCTGTCGACGTCGGCCTCGCCACGAGGCCACCATATCGACGCGACCGGCCCTCATTGCAAGTTGCAAAGGTGTCGTCGCTCCAGTTGCGCCACATCCACCCCCACGGGTTACCCCCGAGAAGATCAACTTCAAGGGCGCCGCTCGGGTACGACCGGAGCACCGTCCCGCTCCGGCGTGTCGAGAAGCCCGCCCCGTCGCGGCGTGTCCCGATCCCCGCCCAGGCATGTCGTGGCGTGCTCCCGCCCCGGAATAGCGAACGGGGCGACAGACCGAAGTCCGCCGCCCCGTTCATCCCCCCGGTTTGGTACCGCGCGCGTCCGTGGGACCCCCCGATCACCAATGACGCTGCGTGCTCTTAGATTCACACTGCGCAACCACGATGTCAAGCAATTTCCAGAAATTTCGGACTGTTTCCACAGGTTGCCTCCGGGTGTCACTCCGCCGCGCCCACCAACCACCGGCCCCCGCTCCCACCTGGCGGACGGCAGCCGGCCGCCAGGCCCCAGCGGGCCGATTCCGGCCTCCCGGCGAACCGCCGACCCGCCACCCCGGCCACCCCGGCGGCATCCAATAATTCAACGCATTACGAAATAGACGACAACCCTGGTCACTGATGCAGTCGCTCTACAGTGAACACTCCCGAATCTCGGCGAAACGGCAGCTCAGCTGCGCATCGACGACACCGGTGAAGCCACCGGGAAACTGGGAGCCGCACGGGGTTGCAGCGGATCCCCGCGCCGAATACAGTCCCGCATCGAATAACCGAAACACGACTCGGATCCGCCCCGAGACCATTTCATCGAGGGTGCCCGGCCCAATCCGCGCACCCTTATCCAGAAACGGCCGGGAACAGATCTGCCACCGGGGGCCTCCGGTGGCCGAACGTCGCCTGGGCCGGTGGCCGGCCCTAACCCCCCATTGCCACGGCCACCGGTCCAGGCGACCCGGATCCCGGGCGCGCCGAGGTTCCCCGCACGGGGGCAACCCGCCGCCTCGACGTTCAGCGCTCGGCAGCCCACCACGATCCCCGATGGTCGGGACTCAGGCACCGTCGCGCAACACACAGTCCCAACCGGGCCGCCCGGCCGGGCTGAGGACACCGCCGGAAGCACCCGGCCAGAGGTGGCGGGCGCTACTCCGGGACCGTGGCCACGAACACCCGGCCGGTGCCCGCCACCTTGATCGCTCCGGCGCCGGCCGGCACGTAGGCCGCAGTCCCCGGCCCCAGCTCGATCGGCGTGCCGTCGTCGCTCTGCCCGGCGAAGACGGTCCCCTCCGCGCACAACACGATCCGCGGCCCACCGGCCGGCACCTCGATCGGCGGGCGGGTGCCGTCCAGCTCGATCCGGTACATCGCGAAGTCGGGCACCGGCACGTGCCATGTGTCGACACCGGGCGCGACCGGGGCGGCCGGCAGCAGCGGCTCGTCCAGCACCTCGAACCGCAGCACCCGCAGCAGTTCGTCGACGTCCACCCGTTTCGGGGTGAGCCCACCCCGGAGCACGTTGTCGCTGGCCGCCATCAGTTCCACGCCGAGACCGCTGAGGTAGGCGTGCAGGTTCCCGGCGGGCATCCAGATGGCCTGGCCCGGTTCCAGGCGCACCAGGTTGAGCAGTAGCGCCACCAGCACGCCCGGGTCGCCGGGGTAGTACTCGGCCAGCCGGACCGCGAGCCGGTGCGAGTCGTCGCCGGGCAGCGCCGCGGTCACCACCTCGGCGATCAGCGCGTCCCGGTCCTCGGCCGGCCAGGTGAGCAGGAGGCGGACCGCGGCACCGATGTCACCGGCCCGCAGCACGTCCACCACCGGGTCCAGGCGGGGCAGCCCGAATCCGGCGATCGCGGTGGCGGCCACGGCCGGTTCCCGGAACCCGCAGAGCGCCTCGAACGGGGTGAGCGCCACCAGCATCTCCGGCTTGTGGTGGGCGTCCGTGTAGTTCTTCGGGGCGGCCTGATCGGCCTCCTGCCGGGCGAACGCCGCGGCGGCGTACTCGGCGTCCGGGTGGGCCTGCAGGGAGAGCGGGGCGTCGGCTGCCAGGAC
>DATMVU010000080.1:0-2702 GCA_035562875.1 Actinoplanes sp.
AGCCCGGGAAGGTGCCAACCGGACCGGGCTGGCCACCGTCGCCGACGACTCCGGCATCGCGGTGAACGCGCTGAACGGCATGCCCGGCGTCTTCAGTGCCCGCTGGTCCGGCAGGCACGGCGACGACCATGCCAACCTGGACCTGGTGCTGGCGCAGATCTCCGACGTGACCGACGAGCAGCGGGGCGGGGCGTTCGTCTGCGCCGCCGCACTGGTGCTGCCGAACGGGCGCGAGCACCTGGTCGAGGGCCGCCAGACCGGTCGGCTGCTGCGCAGCAGGCGGGGCGACGGCGGCTTCGGCTACGACCCGATCTTCATCGGGGACGGCCAGGAGCGGACCAACGCCGAGCTGAGCCCGGCCGAGAAGGACGCGATCAGCCACCGCGGCAAGGCGTTCCGCGAGCTGGCCAAGGTCATCGCGAAGGAACTGCCCCGCTAGTCGTCGAGCATGCCCAGCAGACGGTCCAGGACACGTTCGTCGTGGCGCAGGCCGTCGTGGGCGAACTCGTTGGTGATCCACGGCCGCAGTCCCCTGATGGCGGCGGCCGTGGCCACTGACAGGTCCCGGTCCACGTACATGTCGTCGTAGTAGATCGCGGCCGCCACCGGAACCTCGTTGGCGGCCAGCCGCGCCGGGTCGTAGAGGGCCGGCCAGTCCGCCTTCGCGGCCAGCGCGTCCGCCGCCTCGGCCAGCGGGATCAGTGCCGGATCCTCGGCGAACTGCCACGGGTAGATCATCTCGCCGGTGAACCGGACCGGGCCGCCGCCGTCCAGGTCGAACTCCGGGAACTCGGCCCGCACCCGGTGCGCCGCCCAGCCGGTCGCCGCGCCCTGCCCGTAGATCGGCTCGTGCAGCGCCGCGTACAGCGGATGCTCGGCGAACGATACCCGGGAGTCCACCCGGCGCAGGAACAGTTCGGACAGCTCGTTCCCGGCGAACGCCTCCTCCAGCAGGTGGTGGATCAGGTCGAACCGGGCCTGCGAGCCCAGGTTGCCGCCGAGCGTCTGGAACCGGTGCGGGGTGAGCCGGTCCCCGCCGGGCAGCCGGGCGTCCTGCTCCCGCAGCGCGTCCACCACCCGCCGGGCGATCGCCTCGTCCTCCGGGTAGCGGGCGAAGAACCGCTCGTTGGCGGTCAGCACCTGCGGATAGGTGGCTCGGTAGACGTCCTCGGCCGTCGCGGTCAGCCCCGGCAGCCCACCGGTGATGATCACCTCGCGCAGCCCGTGCGGGGCGAAGCTCAGGTAGGTGACCGCGCAGAAGCCGCCGAAACTCTGCCCCAGCACACTCCACGGGCGGTCGCCGGTCAGGTGCCCACGCAGCAGCTCCGCGTCCTTGACGATGCTGTCCGCCCGGAAGTGCACCAGGTACCCGGCCGGGTCCGTCACCCCGGCCAGGGTCTGCCGGGTGATCGGAGTGCTGCGCCCGGTGCCACGCTGGTCCAGCAGGAGCACCCGGTAGTCGCGGGCCGCCCGGCGTAGCCACACCGGCAGGTCCCGCGGCGACCTGTTGCCCGGGCCGCCCTGCAGGAAGAGCAGGAACGGCCGGTTCTCGGCCGCGGCCCCGGATTCCCGAACCTCCCGCGCGAAGATCGTGATGCACGCCCCGCCCGGCTGCGAGTGATCAAGCGGCACGTCGAGGGTGTGCTCGACGAAGACAAGCCCGGAATGACGATGGATCATGCCCCGAGCCTGCCCCATCGGCGCTGAGCCCCACCGGCCGACCCGCCGCGACGTGGAGGTCCGGCCGCCGGGACGTGAGGCACGGGGCTGCCGCGAAGCGTAAGGACGTCGTTCGCGAAGTGAAAGGCGAACCCTTCGCAAAATGAAAGCGGGAGCCTCCGCAGATCGAAAGTCAGGAGCTCGCGAAACGAAAGGCGAGGGCGGTACCGTGAGGGATCGGGGATCGCCGCCCAGCAGCTCGCGGTCGACGCACACACCATGCTGCGCCCTGACCAGCCGTTCGGTCCACTACTGGAGGGGTTCGTCATCGCCGAGTTGGCCCGCCAGGCGACCTGGTCGGATCAGATGGTCGACCTCTTCCACTACCGGGATCAGGACAAGGCAGAGGTTGATCTCATCCTGGAGAACCGGCAGCGGAAGGTCGTCGCGATCGAGGTCAAAGCCGCTTCCACGGTCCGGTCCGATGACTTCTCCGGGCTGCGGAAGATCGCGGACCGGCTCGGCGACGACCTCATCGCCGGCATCGTCCTCTACACGGGAGCCGGGACTCTCGCCTTCGGTGACCGGATGCGGGCCGTCCCGGTCAGTGCCCTCTGGGAGATGGGTTGACCTTTCCCCAAGGGGAAGGCTCACGCTGGCGGGACGAGGAGGCGTGGTGCGGGAGCTGATGACGATCGGGGCGTTCGCCCGGGTGACGCGGCTGTCGCCGAAGGCGCTGCGGCTCTACGACGAGCTGGGGCTGTTGCCGCCGGCGGCGGTGGACGGGGAGTCGGGGTACCGGTTCTACCGTCCGGAGCAGCTCGAGAAGGCGCGGCTGATCGCCTGGCTGCGGCGGCTCGGGATGCCGCTGGCGGAGATCCGGCAGGTGGTCGAGGTACCGGCCGCAGAGGCGGCTGCTGCCATCGGGGCCTACTGGGAGCGCGTGCTGGCGGAGACCGCCGAACGCGGGCGGCTGGCCGGTTTCCTCGTCGACCAACTCTCCGGGAGGGGAAGCGCGATGGGAACTCTGGGCATCCGGTACG
>DATMVU010000081.1:0-1938 GCA_035562875.1 Actinoplanes sp.
AGTGAGGCGGGGCTCCGGCGGACCGGGTGCACCGCGGTGCCCGGCGCGACCCGCAGGACTGCCGCCTCGACAGCGGTCCGCCGGGGTGACCCGACGTCGGCGGCGTCCAGCGGGGAGGCGGTGATCTCGGCGGGCCCGACGGCGCCGGACAGGTCGGGGTGCACATGGCCGACACCGGCCTCGGCCAGGGCCACCGCGACGGTGGCGCCGAGCCGGCTGCGGCCGCTCACCACCACCCGGGCCGACCGGCGGCGCCGCAGCACGTGGGCCGGGGACGGCTCGGCGACTCCGGTGGATCCGAGGGCCAGTGCCGCCGCCTCGCCGGTGAGCCGTTGCCGGGTGCCGGCCGGCAGTGTGGGTGGGAACAGGTCGGCCGCGGGCATCACCAGCCCGGCCCGGCGCAACAGGTCGATCAGGGCGAGCGCCTCGTCGGGCGGGATGCCGCGATCGGCGGCGCGCATCAGGATCAATCGCTCGGGGCTGCACCCGTCGAGCAGGTCCAGGACTCCGGCCGCTCGCGGGTCCGGTAACTGGAGAAGAACCGCCTGCCCGGGGCTGAGGCCCAGTTGCAGTTCGCCGGGGCCGCGCCAGACGCGGGCCAGCCCGGGGATGAGGGTGGGCCGGGGGAGCGGTGTCCGATTCATGGTGGACAGGGTGTCACTGCGAAGCTGCGCAGCGATGATGTTATCCACAGGCGGACGACGTCCTGCGGTGGGTTGTCCACAGCTTTAGGGGAGTTATCCACAGGGCGGAAGTGGCCCTAGTTTACTCAACGTGTTCGAGTGGACACGGTTACGGCATGTGCCTCCGGGGAGAACGGGCCGATGGCCCGCCCTCCCCGGGATGCGGTCACGCCTTGGCCTTGCCCAGGATTCGGTTCATCGTCGTCCCGCAGACCGGGCACTTGCCCTTGGCCATGTTCATGCCGGTCTTGGATACGGCAACCTCGCCCTGGAAGTCGCGTTTCTCCTTGCACTTGACGCAGTAGCCGTTGTATGTGGTGTCGGCCACGGTTCCTCCTCGTCGTTCTTGTCGGCCGCCCGGCCCGATGCCAGTGGTCGGCGGCGGGCGCGGACCTGCCACGCGGATGTGGCCACCCGTCCGGGGCGGTCACTTACCCAGGTCAGGCCGGTTCCATGTCAGCGCAGCGTCGGCGGTGTCGCCAACGACGTGAGTGTGCCGGTCCGAAGTTCCCTTTATGGCCAGTTTTGCCGGGACACGCCGACGATTCCCATCGTAAAGGCATAAAACGGACATCCGAGGTGCCTGAACGGTTGAGTCGACGATGGTCTAGGTTGACGGTTGTCGCCGATGTTGCCGGTGAGGAAATTTTTTTCGGGTATATGCGGGCGAAGTGCTCATATTCCGCGACAGTCATTGTCCGTACTCTTGCGGTAACCGGGGTCCCGCGGTTTAGCGTCTCAACGTGAACCCGAATCTGGGCCGCGCGAGCCGGTAATGGCCCGCGCGCGCAAGCCTGTCGTGGAAGTGCGGCGCAGCCAGCGCCGGCGACGGACGGTGTCCGCCTATCGCGACGGCGAACGAGTAGTGGTGCTCATCCCGGACCGCTTCTCCCGCGCGGAGGAGACGGAGTGGGTGGAGCGCATGCTCGCCCGCCTGGAAGCTCGCGAGGAACGGCTGCGGTGCACCGACGCCGAGTTGCTGGTCCGCGCCCGCCGCCTGATGAACCGGTACCTGTCCGACCACACCGAGGCGCTGGCCCCGGCCAGTGTGCGATGGGTCACCAATCAGAACGGGCGCTGGGGATCCTGCACCCCCGACGACGCGACGATCCGGATCTCGCACCGGATCCAGGAGATGCCCGACTGGGTCATCGACTACGTGCTGCTGCACGAACTGGCACATCTCGTGGTGCCGAGTCACAACGCCCGCTTCTGGGACCTGGTGAACCGCTTTCCCAAAGCCGAGCGGGCCCGC
>DATMVU010000082.1:0-3783 GCA_035562875.1 Actinoplanes sp.
ACACCCATCTGATCAAGGTTGGACGCCAGCAGGGTGTGCGGACCGATTACCCGTACTTCAGGCACGCCCAGAGTGATCAGCGCATGTATATCGGAGCGGGCAACGCGGCTGTGCAGCACGAACGCCAGCAGCAGACCGGCCGGCACGGCGAGCACGGGCGGGCCGAACTCGACGGCCGCCGAGGTCACGACAGTCAGGCCGGCGAGGACTCCGGCGCGTACCGGGTTCACGAGCTCCCCATCTGGTAGATCCGGACAGTGCCGTTGTCGTACAGCCGGGAGATCGTCGCCACCTGGTCGAACTTGCCGAGCTGTGCGTCGCTGAGCGGCTCGGTGATCCGGCCGGCCATCGGATCGCTCTGGAAGTACGCGTTGTCCATCGGCAGCTGGTCGCCGAGCCGGTGGTCGACCACCAGGTAGTCGATCGCCAGGGTCCGGACGATCTCCTCCTCGGCGGAGGACCAGGTCTCGGCGTAGTACAGCTCGCCGACCTCACGGACCGGGTCGGTTCGCCCGTACGTCGAGGAGAGCGCCACCGCCGTGATGTCGCCGCCGACCCGTGTCTCGTGCGGCAGCTCCCGTTCCTGCCAGAACGACGCGTCCACCCCGAAGGCGTCCACCGACCGTTCGTACGCGGCAGGCATGTACGCCCCCGGCAGCAGCGCCGAGACCGGCGGCCACCCACCGGTCCGGGCACCGACCATCAGCAGTGTGATCAGCGTGGTGCCGATGTAGACCTGCCCGGCCAGCCGCCGGCCGGTGGTGACCGCGACCCCCGGCGGCGGCACCGACAGCCAGCGCCTGCCGTTCTCGTCCTTGGCCGGGATGATCTGGACGGCGTGCACGATCGCGATGGCCGCGATGATCGACATCGGGACGTAGGTGAAGGTGGAGAGCCGGCCGGCGATCTCCGGGCCGTTCTGCCCGAGGAACCGGGCCCCGTTCCCGGCGAAGAACACCGCGCCGCCGACCAGTGCCGCCCAGCGCCAGGTGTCCCGGTCCTTGCGCAGGATCATGTCCCGGGCCACCGCGAGGAAGAGCACCAGCAGACCCAGGATGCCGAGCCCCTGCACCGCGAGCTGTACCAGCGGGACCGGTTTGGTCACCCCGGCCTCCTCGCTCGCGGCGCCGCCGAACATCTGGTTCAGCGAGGCGGCCAGGCGCTGGACCGGCGCCTCCAGGTAGGAGATGACGTCGGTGGCCACGAACCCGATCCACGAACAGACCACCGCGAGCGCGACGGCCGGCACGATCAGCGTGTGCCACGGCCGCGGGCGCTCCAGCGCCAGCTCGGTCACCGAGAGCAGCAGTAGCGTCGCGACCAGGGTGAACGCCGTCACATGGTGGCTGACGGTGGTCATCGCGATGCCGGTCACGGCCAGTGCCAGGAACCGGCGCCCACCGGACTCCCGCCACCGCCGGTGCGCCCACACGGTGAGCATGAAGAACGGCAGCGCCGCGGTGGCGTACAGGAACATCGAATTGAAGAAGAGGTAGTGCATGGCCGTCGCGTAGGTCACGCACGCCACCCCGGCCATCGCCGGCGAACTGCTGGCCCGCAGTACCGCCGCGAACAGCCAGCCCACGAAGATCAGGTGCGCGATCCCGGCCACGATGATGCCGGACGGGGTCACCGGCAGGCCGGTGAGCAGCGACAACCCGGCACCCATCTCGGCCAGGCCGGGAAAGTGCACGGCCGGTGGAAGGGCGTTGTTCGGCCGGAACAGCTCACCGGACTCGGTGATCAGCGTGGTGGCCAGCCAGTGCTGCAACTCGTCCGGGAACCGGAACTGGTCCGGGCTGTACATCCACTTCAGCATGTACTGGTTGGTCGCCAGCCCCATCACCAGCACGAACGACTCGGCCACTCCGGCGAGGCGGCTGAGCAGCCGGAACACCACCGGGGAGAAGACGATGACCTGACCCACCCAGTAGGCGGACATCGCCCACCCGGTCTCGTGCCGGCCCCCGGCGTAGGCGAGGGCCACCAGCACCACGCCGAGGCTGGACAGTGCCAGCACCCAGGGCGCCCAGCCGAGCGAATCGGCCCGGCCCGGTTCCGGCTCGGTCTCGGCCGGCAGCCGGATGATGACCGTCTCGTCGGACTTCTTGTCGACGACCGCCCGTCCGGCCGCCTGGTTCTTGGCCGGCGCCTGCGGCAGCCGGATGATGACGGTGTCCTCGCCGGCCTGCTTGCGGACCGTGGTCAGGGCACCCTTGGGGCTCTGGTCCGGGCCGCCCGGCAGCCGGATGATGACGGTGTCGTCGCTCTTGCGGCCGGTACCGGTCTTGGCGGGGGACCCGGGCAGCCGGATGATCACCGTGTCGTCGCCGGCGACCCGCTTCTTCTTGCCCGGCACCGAGCCGCCGGCCCGGATGACCACCGTGTCGTCGGCGGCTTTGACCGGCTTGATCAGGACGGTGTCGTCCGCGTCCTTCTTCTTGGCGGGCGCGCTGGAAGGCCGGATCACCTGGGTCTTCTCGGCGTCCGGTCCTGGCCCGGGAGGAATGACGACGGTCTCGTCGGGCAGCGGCTCCGCGGGCTTCGCGGTCGTCGCTTCCTCCGGCGTCCGTTTCCGGTCGGACGTCGGCTGGTCCCCCATGAACAGAGCCCTCCACACACTGATGGCGACACGCCCGCCGCCCCCACCCCCGGCGACCGGGGATGGGGGCGGCGGACGCTACGCCGCGTTTATCGGTTCTTGCGGGTGGCCCGGAGCTTCGCCCGGGCAGCGCGCCGGCCCCGGAGATACGCACCCGGTCCGGCCATCATCCCCCGCCGGTTGGCCGTCAGGAGCTCACGTGGGAAATCCTCCTGCAGGGTCGACACCCGCAGGCTGTCCGCGCCGGTCAGATCACGCAGCGCGGTGGGCGCCAGCTTGATCAGCGAGAAGAGCAGGCCGGGACGGCCCAGGACCAGACTGGTGTACGCCGCGGTCAGCCCCGTCCCGTACCCCACCATCTGCTTGTGCAGGCCCTCGAAGTCCCGCCGGTGGTAGTGGTGGGTGACAGCGGTCGGCTGGTAGACGATCGTCCCGCCGGCCAGCAGCACCTTGGTGAAGGCGAGGGTGTCCTCGGAGCCCATCGCCGGGGTGCCCGCCCCGAGGGCGTTGTCCCAGCCGCCGACCCGTTCGATCACGCCGGGCCGGAAGGTCATGTTGGCACCGGTGCCGAACGGCGGCAGCGGGTAGAGCGGGCTCTGCCGGTGCGCGGTCTCCGGGCCGAACCGGTCCGGCCGGAACCCGCGGCCCTTGCTGTGCCCGCCGAACTGCTCGAACCAGATCTGCGCCCGGGTCTCCAGCTCGGCCGGCACGATCACGCCGGAGACGACGTCCGCGTCCGGGTTCTCGACGAGTGCCCGGGCCACCTCGGCCAGCCAGTACCGGTCGGCCAGTTCGTCGTCGTCGATCCACGCGACGATCTCGCCCCGGGTGGCCTTCTCCGCGGTGTTGCGGGCGAAGGAGAGTCCCGGCTTCGGCTCGGTGAGGTATTCGACCCTGCCACGGCGGGCCGCGGACCGGGCCACCTCGGCGGTCGCCTCGGTCACCGGCGCGTTGTCCACGACCAGGATCCGGGCCGGCGGGTAGACCTGGGTGAGCAGGCTGTCCAGGCAGCGGGCCAGGGCACCCGGCCGCTCCCGGGTGCAGACCACCACGGTGATGTCCGGGGCGGAGGCCAGCGCGGCCCGGCGGCTCGCCAGGAACGCCGGTTCGGACGCCGGGACGAAGCCGGCCGACGGCACCGGGGCGCCGTTCAGCCGGGGCCGGATCACGTCGCCCAGTTC
>DATMVU010000083.1:0-4279 GCA_035562875.1 Actinoplanes sp.
AGCGTAATGATCCAGATCGGTCTCCGGGCGGCGGGAACAACCGGCCGGGGACGGGGCGGCGGGGCCTGATCAAGATCGATGAGCACGACCGCATTCGACCCCGCCGCCGGTTAGCTCGGCGTCAAGTGGCCTACGGTGTGATCCGGTTGAGGTCCCGGGGGAACGCCGTGGTCTCGCGGACGTTGGCGGCCCCGGTCAGGCGGGCCACGAACCGTTCCAGCCCGATCGCCCAGCCGCCGTGCGGAGGCATACCGAACCGGAAACCGTCGAGATAACCGGCGTACGGTTCCAGCGACTCACCGCGCGCCGTCAGTGCGGTCACGTAGTCCTCGTAGCGATGCAGGCGCTGCCCGCCGGTGACGATCTCCAGCCCGCGGAAGAGCAGGTCGAAGCCGTTGGACCAGGTCGGGTCGGCCGGGTCGGGATGGGTGTAGAACGGCCGTTTGCGCATCGGGTAGCCGGTGACGAACACGAAGTCGGAGCCGTGTTCCCGCTTGGCCCACTCGCCCAGGGCCCGCTCGTGGGCGGGTGCGAGGTCGGGTTCGTCGTCGGGCGCGCCGGCGATCCGCAGCGCCTCAGCGAAGTGCACCGCCGGCACCTCGTCCGAGATCTCCGCTTTCACGGGTGCATGCGTCGCGATCTCCCCCAGCATGCCGATGATCGTCCTGGTCAATGCCGCCATCACGTCCCGATGGTCGGTGATGAAACCCATCTCGGCGTCCAGCGACGTGTACTGCGCCAGGTGCCGCGCGGTGTCACTCGGCTCGGCCCGGAACACCGGCCCCACCTCGTACACCCGCTCGAACACCCCGACCATCAACTGCTTGTAGAACTGCGGCGACTGCGCCAGATATCCCGGCCGTCCGAAATAGTCCAGTTTGAAGACATTCGCCCCGGACTCGGTCGCCGACCCGACGATCTTCGGCGTGTGGATCTCGACGAACCGCTGCGCCTCCAGCGCCTGCCGGAACCCCTTGGTCGCGGCAGCGGCGATCCGCAGGTTCAGCGCGCGAGCCGGATGCCGCAGGGCGAGAGCGGCGTGGTCCAGCTGGGCCGGAAGCCCCGCGGTCAGCGCGGGACGGAACAATTCAAACGGCAGCGGTACGTCGACCCGGCTCAGTTCGCGGATCACCGGTCCGGTGAGCTCCACCCCGTGCGGCGCCTGCTCGTTGGCGGTGACCGTGGCCGTCACCTCGACGACACTCTCCTCGGAGAGCTGTTCGAGCTGCTCACGGGTCTGCGGGTCGGTGATGACCACCTGACTGAACCCTTCGGCGTCCCGGATGATCAGGAACGCGACGCTCTTCAGCAGACGTCGTCGGTGAATCCAGCCGGCGACCGTGACCGTCTCGTCGACGCGCCCGGTCAGTTCGGTGGAGAGGATGCGTTGCATGGCGGTGACCTCCTCTGATGCTGCAACGCGGCCCCAGGGAGGTGCGGGCGAGCGGGAATCCTCGCGGTACCACCGCACCTTCGCGCTTCTCAGCGCCTCTTTGTCCTGCTGCGGCTCCGGGATGTCTTCACGCTCCGGCGCACGGGCCACCCTTCACAGCTACCGGGTGGCTCTCTCGGCCGGCGGATCGAAGCGTTACTCGGCCCCATCATCGCCGTGCCGGGAACGCTAACAGTCGGCGGTGTGGCTTTCCCCTGAATTAAAGGTGACCGCCCTCACAGGAATGGTCACGTGAGCCTCGTCGCCCCCGAGGCGCGGCAGGCGGTGTCGGGCGTATCTTCGGGGTGTGACTATTGCTCCCGAGGGCCGCCGCATGCTGCGCATCGAGGCGCGCAACGCCGAGACTCCCATCGAGCGCAAACCGCCGTGGATCAAGGTCAAGGCCAAGATGGGCCCTGAGTACACGGAGATGCGCGGCCGGGTGCAGAAAGAGGGTCTGCACACGGTCTGCCAGGAAGCCGGTTGCCCCAACATCTATGAATGTTGGGAAGACCGCGAGGCCACCTTCCTCATCGGCGGCGATCAGTGCACCAGGCGCTGTGACTTCTGCCAGATCGACACCGGCAAGCCGGCCGAGTTCGACGCCGACGAGCCCCGCCGGGTCGGCGAATCCGTCGCCACCATGGGCCTGCGCTACGCCACCATCACCGGCGTCGCCCGTGACGACCTGCCCGACGGCGGCGCCTGGCTCTACGCGGAGACCGTCCGCCAGATCCACAAACTCCTGCCGGACTGTGGCGTCGAGCTGCTGATTCCCGACTTCAACGCCGACCCGACCCAGCTCGCCGAGGTCTTCGGCGCGGCCCCCGAGGTGCTGGCCCACAACGTGGAGACGGTGCCGCGCATCTTCAAGCGCATCCGTCCCGGGTTCCGCTACGAGCGCTCCCTCGACGTGATCACCCAGGCCCGCACGGCCGGCCTGGTCACCAAGAGCAACCTGATCCTCGGCATGGGCGAGGACCGCTCCGAGGTCTCCGCAGCCCTCCGCGACCTGCACGCGGCCGGCTGCGAGCTGATCACCATCACGCAGTACCTGCGCCCCACCCCCCGCCACCACCCGGTCGAGCGCTGGGTGAAGCCGGAGGAGTTCGTCGAACTCCGCGAGGAGGCCGAACAGATCGGCTTCGCCGGCGTGATGAGCGGCCCACTGGTCCGCTCGTCCTACCGAGCCGGCCGCCTCTACAAGCAGGCCCTCGAAGCCCGCTCCTGACCCACCCCGGCGTCACACCCGCTTCGCCTGCCCAGGGCGTGACGCCGCCCCGCCTGCCCGGCGTCGTTTGCCCGGCCCGCGGTCTGCCCCTGCCCGGGATTGACCCCGCCCGGGGTCTGGTCCTGCCCGGGATTGGCCCCGCCCGGGGTCTGGCCCTGCCCGGGATTGGCCCTGCCCGCGCGCTGCCCGCACTTTGCCGGGCAGCGCGCATCCGCGGGCGCGGCAACGCATCCGGTCAGCGCAGCAGAACACTTGCCCGGACCAGCAACACAGTTCGCCCGGCTCGGCAATACCTGTCGCCGTCAACCGAGGATCGTTCGGGCCGCCATGCCGCACGCGATCCTCGTCTTCGGGGCGCCTCCGGCCCGGCTACTTCTTCTTGGACTTCTTGGACTTCTTCTCTTTCTTGCCCTTCTTCTCCTCGGGCTTCGAGTTCAGCCCGGCCTCAGCGGCCTCCGGCAGAAGAACCGGCGAGAGAAGTTTCAAGAAGACCATGGCGAGCGGAGCCAGCCAGGCCCACCACGGCACCAGCGAGTCGGGCCCCATCAGCATCCCCGCCACGGCGTAACTCACCTCGACTGCGGTATCCATACGTCTGCCTCCGGAACAAGCACCCCGACGAGCACCGTGCCCGTCCGTGGGAGTCGCCCTCAAATATCGGACCGCGCCCGAACCGCATTAGATTTCACCCCACCTCGCCGTCGACATCCCACCGCACACCCAGAAAACGGCGCCCTGGAGACTCTTGCTTGATTGCTGCGGGTGCACATGTCAAGCCCTTGTTCCGGTGGTGCCCTGCCACCCTCGCTCTCGTGCCCGCCACCCTCGCTCTCGTGCCCACTGGGCTCGCTCTCGTGCCCACTGGGCTCGTTTCTGTGCCCGCTGAGCTCGGATCTTGGTGGGCCAGCCACCGAAATCGGTGGCCGATCGACCAAGATCCCAGGCGGTCGAGGTGAGGCTGCCGATCTTGGTCGAGCGGCTACCGGAATCGGTGGGTGATTGACCAAGATCTGAACAAGGAGTGGTCAGCCGGCCAGAGGATCGCGCGGGCTGCGGGCTGCGGGCAGCGGACAGCGGACAGCGGGCAAGCGGGCTGCGGGCTGCGGGCTGTGGTCAAGCAAAGGGCTCTCTGATCCCGGCTCGGCGGCACGGGTCGGACCTGCGTGCGTCCGTGCCGGTACCGGATCACCGACCAGAGCACGCGATCCGCGATCGTGTGACCGGACAAGGGATCGCCAATATGAGGAAGGCGGGGCCTGTGCTCGAAAAAGGTGTCAAGAGCCAGCGCAGTCAGCGGCAGGTCCGGCGCGGCATTCGCTGGCCGCCGCCTTTCCCCGCTCAGCCCTCGCGCCAGCCGCCAGCCGCCAGCCAACAATGATCGGACGTGGTGGCCGACCTCTGGATTAGCGACCCGTGGTCAGAAGCCCGCGGTCAACCACGCCCTGCACGGCACCCCGGACACCTAGGCCCTGCTCACCGACCCACTCGGCCCACGATCAACGGCCCACGATCAACGGCCCGCGACCCGCGATCAGCGACCCGCGATCAGCGACCCGCGATCAGCGACCCGCGATCAGCGACCCGCGATCAGCGATCAGCGATCAGCGATCAGTTTT
>DATMVU010000084.1:0-5457 GCA_035562875.1 Actinoplanes sp.
CGCGCGGAGCTGGCTGCTGGCGGACCGGCGGGCGACGTTCCTGACCGCGCTCGACGAGCAGAGCGCCATCCACGCCGTGCTGCGGCTGGTCGGGCGGTCCGAGGCGCTGGGCTCGCAGCCGCGCAGTGGGGCCGTGCGGTACCCGTTCGACGAGCCGGCCGCCTCCAACCTGGACCTGCGGCTGCAGACGTTCACCGGGCGGGAGTCCGATCTGCTCGCGGTGCGGCGCCGGTTGCAGGCCGGTGGCGCCGGGCAGCCGGCCATGGTGGCGTTGCAGGGCATGGGCGGGGTCGGCAAGTCGCAGATCGCGCTGGAGTACGCGCACCGGTTCCGTAACGCGTACGACGTGGTGTGGTCGGTGAAGGCCGACCCGGTCACGTTCATCGACACACAACTGTCCGAGCTGGGTCATCAGCTGGGTCTGCCGCTGTCCGAGACCCGGGCGACGGTGGAGAACACCCGGACCGTCCTGGAGGCGCTGAGCCGTAATCCGCTGTACCGCCGGTGGCTGCTGATCTTCGACAACGCGGAGGATCCGGAGCGGGTTCTGCCGTTCATGCCGAAGGGGTCCGGTCACATCGTGGTCACCTCCCGCAAACCGGCCTGGCGGGTGACGGCCGGGCCGGAGGCCTACCTGGAAGTCGACGTGTTCCCGCGGGTGGAGAGCATCCAGCACCTGCGGGCCCGGGCGCCGAAGGTGAGCGCGACCGAGGCGAACGAGGTCGCGAGCCTGGTCGGGGACCTTCCCCTGGCGGTCAACGCGGCGGGCGCGTTCCTGTCCGAGACGAGTTACTCGGTGGAGCGGTTCCTCGACGCGGTGCGCACCGGTGGGCCGAATGCCCTGCCGCTGCCCAGTGACGAGTCGGTCAGCGAGGAGCTGCGGGAGCGGCCGGTCCAGGCGGTCTGGGAGGTGTCGCTGAACGAACTGGAGCAGCGGTCGGCCGCCGCGTACCGGCTGTTGCAGTTCTGTTCGGTGATGGACCCGTCGGTCGCGCTGGACCTGGTCTACAGCGACGAGCTCAACGAGGATCTGGTGGCGATCGATCCCAAGCTGAGCGAGTCGATGGTGCGCGGGCGGCTGATCCGGGAGCTCAGCCGGCTGGCGCTGGCGCGGACCGACGGTCAGGCCGGCGCCCGGACCGGCGGCCGGCTCACCGTGCACCGCCTGATCCAGGACATGGTCCGGTACCGGATGACCGACACCGAGCGGGAGGAGATCCGGCACCAGGTGCACCTGGCCCTCGCCCGGTTCCGGCCCGGCGGCGACGTCGACAACCCGCAGAACTGGCCGGTGTTCCGGATGATCTGGCCGCACCTGCAGGCGTCCGGTGCGGTCGGCTGCCCGGACGATCGGGTCCGCAGTCTGCTCATCGACCGGGTGCGCTACCTGTGGCTGGTCGGCGACTTCCGGCGAGGGCTGCGGCAGGCCGAGGAGACCGAGAGGGTGTGGCGGGACCGGCTCGCGGAGATCCCCGCCGAGTCCGAGGAACGGCACGCGCTGCGCCGCCAGTTGTTGCACCTTCAGTTCAACAAGGCAAACCTGATCCGCTCGGTCGGCGACTTCGCCACCTCCCGGCAGGTGGACGAGGAGGTCCTGAGCGATCAGCGGGAGCTGCTCGGCGAGGACCACCCGCACACCCTCAGCACCGCCGGGGGCCTCGGCGGCGACCTGCGCGGTCTGGGGCTCTACAGTGCCGCGCTCGAGCTGGACCAGCAGACCTACGAGCTGTGGCGGGAGGCGTTCGGTGAGGGCCATCCGCGTACCCTGACGAGTCTGGGAAACCTGGCCACCTGCTGGCGGCTGATGGGCGACTACAAGCAGGCTCAGGTGCTGGACGAGCAGGTGGTCCGGGGGCGGCAGGAGATCCTCGGCGACCGGCATCCCAGCACCCTGCAGTCGATGGCGTCGGTCGGCCGTGACCTGCGGGAGGCCGGTGAGTACCAGCGGTCGGTTTACCAGTTGCGGATCGTGGCGCAGGCGCTGGCCGACGAGTTCGGCCCGGAGTCCTGGGAGACCCTGAACGCCAACGTCAACCTGGCGATCTCGATGCGTAGCGCGGGCCGGGTCGAGGAGGCCCGGCGGCTGCTGGACACCGCGTACGGGCACATGAGCGAGTCGTTCCGGACGGCGCCGAACACCCTGGCGTGCCGGCTCAGCCGGGCGGTGACCCTACTGGGCGCCTCGGACGAGCAGGCACACGCGGAGTTGCGGCTGGTGCGGGAGGATTACCGGAAACGGCTCGGTGACGAGCACCCGCACACTCTGGTCTGTGTCAACGACCTGGCGATGGCGGCGCTGACGACGGGGACCCCGGAGGCCGCGGAGGCGGCCCTGGAGCTGGCCGGGGACGCGGCCGGGAAGTTCGCGGTGATCCTGGGCGCGGACCATCCGTACGTGCTGGCCGCGGAGACCAACCTCGCCGTCTGCCTGGCCGCGACCGGCAAGGACACCGAGGCGCTGGCGATGCTGCGGTCCACGGTGCAGCGGGCGCTGACCCGGCTGGGTGAGACCCACCCCGACACGCTCAGTTGTCAGGCGAACATCGCGATCCTCGCCGAGCGGTCCGGTGAGCCGCGCCTGGAGCACGAGGCGGACCCGGGGACGATCGGGCGGCGGTTCAGCGACCGGTTCGGCTCCGACCACCCGACGGTGCAGGAGATCGAGCGGAAGCGGCTGATCAGGCGGGTGATCGACCCGATCCCGTTCTGATCCGCCGCGGTGGGCCGGCGGCCCACGGTCCGGCCGGGGAGGTCTCCGGCCGGTCGCCGCCGGCCAGCCAGGTGAGGATCTTGGGGAGGACCTCGACCGCGCCGAAGTGAGCCTGTGCGGACTGCACCTCCAGGACGGCTCCGGGGATGTTGCGGGCCAGCCAGTGTGCGTGGCTGGCCGGTGCGAAGTTGTCCTGGGCCCCGTGCCAGACCAGCACCGGCACCGCGATGCCACTGAGGGTGAACCCCCAGTCGTTACGCAGTGCCAGCACGTCGTCGATCCAGCCGTACGGCCCGGTCCGGACCGCCTCGCTGTAGGCGTGCAGGAGCAGGCGCTGGATGGCCGGTTCCTCGACGATCACCCGGTCGGTGTCGGTCATCTCGTCGAACAGTTGGTCGAGCAGGGTGCGCGGGTCGTCGGCGATCCGGTTGGCGCGCCAGCGCAGGCGTTCCTTGAGGCCGGAGTCGTCGCGGTCGGTGGCCGGCCCGAACGAGGCGGCGTTGTCGTCGGTCATGCCGGTGGCGTAGTCCACGTCCGGGCTGTTCGGCGCGAAGCCGACCAGGGTGGCGGCCCGGTGCACCCGGGACCCCAACAGGGCCGCTGCGGCCAGAGCGTGCGGGCCGCCGCCGGACCGGCCGACGATCGAGAACCTGTCCACCCTCAGGTGGTCGGCGATGGCCTTGACGTCGGCGGCGGCGCCCGCGACGGTCCGGCCGGGGTCCGGGGTGGAACCACCGTAGCCGGGACGGTCGTAGGAGATCAGGCAGATCCCGCGCCGGTAGAGGACCGCGGGGCGGGGCACCGGGCCGGTGCGGCTGCCGGGCGTGCCGTGCAGCAGGAAGACCGGCCACCCCTCCTCGGCACCCGAGACTCTGACCTTCAGGCTGCGTTCACCCTTTTCGGTCTTCACCTCGAGGTCGCCTAGCGGGGCCACCGCGCCTCCTGTCGCCGCCGGACCGGAAGGCCAGCCGCACGCCCCGCCGGGAAACGACGAGCGTGAATGCCCGTATCACCTTAGGCCGCCGACCGCCTCCACGGGAAGAGATCATTTTCCATTTGAAACTAAATGTCTGAAATGTCGCTCGGAGTATAACGTCTGGATCTCCCTCGATGCAGGCAGGTGGAGCACCCACATCGACTGACTTCCCGTGTCCGGCGAGCCTACCGGGTGGATCATGAACAAGAAACTGACGGGAATCCGATAGATCCGCTCACGGGCGCTCCGCCGTATCAACCCGAGGTCACTCTGTTCCGGCGCGGCAGCGCGGCGCCAACCGGTGGGCCGGGCCGCAACTGGACGCCTTCGCCGGGCGGGAGGGTGGCCGCGGCGACCGGGACAACGGCCACCCGTGTCCACGATCACCGATTCTTGACGGCCACCCCGCCGTACACGAAGACCGTGTCGTCGGCCGGGGCCGGCACCGCCGGGTCCGGATGCCAGCGGTGCACCAGGCAGACGCCCGGATCGAGCAGTTCCAAGCCGTCGAACAGGGCCGCCACCTGCTCCCGGGTGCGGGCCCGGGCCGGGATGCCCTGCGCGTGATAGCCGGCGACACCCCGGGCCACCTCGTCCGGTGCCGAATCCGCGGTCAGCGTCGAGATCGCCAGCATGCTGCCCGGCGCGAGAGGTGCCAGCAGACTGCGGAGCACCGCGTGGACCTGGTCGTCGTCGACCATGAAGTGCAGCATCGCGATCAGGCTGAGCAGCACCGGCCGGTTCAGGTCCAGGGTGCCGACCACCTCGGGTGAGCGCATGATGCCGTCCGCGTCGGCGAGGTCGGCGTCCAGGTAGGCCGCCCGGCCCTGCGGGGTGCTGGTCAGCAGCGCCCGCGCGTGCACGAGAACGATCGGGTCGTTGTCCACGTACACCACCCGGGCGGTGGGGTCGACGTCCTGGACGACCTCGTGCAGGTTCGGGGCGGTCGGCAGGCCGGTGCCGATGTCCAGGAACTGGCGCATCCCGTGCACCAGCGCGACGTACCCGGCCATCCGGGCCATGAACTGCCGGTTGGCGCGCATCGACACGGCCAGGTTCGGCGAGCCCTTCATGATGTGCCCGGCAGCGGCCCGGTCCGCCTCGAAGTTGTCCTTGCCGCCGAGCAGATGGTCGTAGATCCGCGCACTGTGCGGAATCGACGTGTCCAAGCCTGCCTCTCCCATTGCGCACACGATAGCGACCCGGCGCCCGGTTGTCGTCACCGTCGCATCGCGGCAGTGGTCACGGCATGAAGTTCACTCTGCGGCACCGGCCGGGACCACACGTAGCCCTGTCCACGATGGCAGCCCAGCAGCCGGAGCGCGTCGGCCTGTCCGGGACTCTCGACACCTTCGGCGACGGTCCGCAGGCCGGTGGCCTCGGCGAGTTTGACGACGACCTCGGTGAGGGCGGTGCCGGCGCCGGGACCGGTGATGGGGTCCACGAAGCTCTTGTCGATCTTCAGGATGGTGGCCGGGATCCGCTGCACGTAGCTCAGCGAGCTGTATCCGGTGCCGAAGTCGTCGAGGGCCAGCTGCACCCCGCGGGCCCGGACCGCGTGCAGCGTGTCCATCGCCGCGTCCGGCTCGCTGATCAGTGCACTCTCGGTGATCTCCAGGATCAGGCGGTGCGCGGCGAGACCGCTGTCGGCCAGCGCCGCGTCCAGGTCGCCGACGAAGTGCGGGTGGACCAGCTGCCGGGCGGAGACGTTCACGCTGATGGTCGCGTCCGCCATGGCGGGCACCTCGCCGGGCCAGGCGGCGGCGTCCCG
>DATMVU010000085.1:0-14777 GCA_035562875.1 Actinoplanes sp.
CGGAGCGATCGAGGCGGTGCCCTTCAGAACCAGATTGCCGTCGTACGCCGGAGCCAGCTGACTGGCGAACAACGCACCGGCCCCGCCCTGGGAATGGCCGTCGACGACGTACTGGGTGGAGAGCGCGGTGTCGAGCTGCCGGGCGGCGCGCACGTTGTCGATCAGGGAACGGGCAGCGCTGGCACCGACCAGATAGGGGTGCGCCTGGGCGGTGCCGAGCCCGGGATAGTCGGGTGCGGCGACGGTCCAGCCGCGGCTGAGCAGTTCGGCTACGGCGATCCGGGCCTCCTCCCAGAAGTACGTCTGATTGGTCGAGGGCGCACAGATGTCGGCGAGCCCGGTGGTGCCGTGTCCCCACGCCACGACCTTGTTCTTCTTGCCGGTCTTGGGGGTGAGTACGAGTCCGGTGGCGGTGGTCAGGCTGCCGTTGACGTTCGTGGTGACGTACTGGATCCGTTTGCCGGTGGCGAGAGCGGACAGGGTGGCCGGCAGGCTCGCGGTGGTCGAGGTGAGCACGAATCCCGGCACTGTCGCGTACGCCGGTCCGGCGGTCGCGGCCACTACCCCGCACGCGGCGATCAGCGCGGCGAGGATCAGACGGGAGATCTTCTTCAATGGCACCAGGTTCTCCTGCGAAATCCGAAGTGGATGATCGATGGATGCCACAGCCTAAATCCGATCTTCCCCGGAACGGATCGGTTGGCTCGCACAGTGGTGCGTGTCTTTTCGGGTGTCCGCACACGTCAACAGAAGGATGTGCCACCGGAATCCAAAAGATCCATTTAATCGGCGGTTCAATATCGAAGTCAGACATCGCCGGGGCAGGTCCACGGCTCGTGGGAGTCCACCCGGAGAGTGTGCAGCGGCCGCGGAGCCCGTGTCTCGCCGATCCGCAGAATCGCCGGTGGGCAGATCCGGTCGCGGACCACATTCCCCGGCGACCCGGCGAGCCGGGCGGGAGCCGCCCGAAGTAAAGCTAACGGCCCGGCTCGACCGGATGCCACGGCCGGTCCGAGGCGGTCGAGGCGGCGCCTTCGGTCACCCGTACCGCATAGGTGGGACGCTCGTGATCCGGCACCGGGCCCAGATAGCCGTGGCCGGTCAGATGACACCACGCGGGCAGGTCGATCGGCGCGGCCGGATCGGTGGCGATCAGATGGATCACCGTGCCGGCGGGCAGCGACGTGGTGAGTTTGCGCAGCTCGATGAGGAGCAGGACACAGCGGCGGTCACCGCCGTCCAGGACGACCGGGGTCATCCCATGATCATGCAACACCGGGCCGGGCCGCCAGGATGCACGTGTCGTCATCCGGGTTGGCGCGCTGCAACCGGGCCAGCAACTCGCTCAACGGCTGCCCCGGCGACACCCGGACCGCGTCGTCCACCGTGGTGATCACCGCGTCCAGCCCCACGTCCAGGCCACGCCGCCGATGCTCGACCAGGCCGTCGGTGTAGAGCAGCAGCACGTCACCGGAACCGAACCCGGTGACCGCGTCCGCGTACCTGGCGTTCTCCACCACACCCAGCATCGGCCCCGGCGGGCGGGCCAGCGGTGCGGTGTGCCCGCGCCGGTTCAGCAACGGCGGCGGATGTCCCGCCTGCGCCCACACCAGCTCCCCGCGCTCCGGATCGAACCGGGCGATCACCGCCGTCGCCGCCAGCTCCGGACTGTCCGCGCCCAGCTCACAGGTGAGCTGGTTGAGATGCTCCAGAAGGGTCCCCGGATCGCTGGTGACCACCGACAACGCCCGCAACGCGTGCCGGAGCTGGGCCATCACGGTCGCCGCATGAGTACCGTGCCCGGCGACGTCACCGACCGCGAGCAGCGTCGACCCGTCACCGAGCGGCGCCGCATGGAACCAGTCACCGCCGACCATCGCCTCCTGGGCGGCCGGCAGGTACCGCAACGCCACCCGCAACCCCGGCAGCTCCAGCGGCTCCGCCGGAATCGGCAGGATGATCCGCTGCAACCGGCCGGCCAGCTCGTGCTCGGCCGCCAGCGTCCGCTCCACCTCGGCCAGCCGGACGGCATCCGGCGACCCGGCCGCCCGCTCCCAGCTGATCAGCAGCCCCGGGCCCAGCCGCCGGGCCCGGACCACGAAGTCGGTGCCGTCCAGATCGGCCGGCTCCCCGGAGTCCAGCACCCGCTGATAGGCCGCCCACCGCTCCTGAGACACCCCGCGCCGGCACAGCCGGGACCCGATCAGCTGCGCGCCGCGCCGGCCGTCCGGAGCCACCGCCGACGGGCTGACCGCCGCCCACACCAGGTCACCCAGCCGCCCGGCGGAATCCCACTCGCCGGTCAGATAGCCGGTCATCCCCGGCAGCGAATCCAGCACCCCCTGCACGGTGGCCAGCCACGACGTCGACTCGGCCGCCGGCAGCACCGGCGCCGGATTCACCAGAGCCGCCGCCACCAACAGCGGAACCGTCTCCGGCAACGGCCCCGGCTCGGCACTGTCCAACAACCGGATCACCCGCCGCGCCAACTCCGCCACCTCACACCGGCGCTCAGCCGCCACCCGCGACAGATGCCGGTGCGCCTCGGCCAGCCGGCACCGCGACCGCCCCGCCAGCAACCCGACCGCCCGTTCCACGGCGACCCGACCACTGTCCGGTTCGGCTCGCAGACCACTCACCGTCCGCGTCGACAACCGACCTGTCACCAGTGACCTCCCCGCGCTCAGCTTCCTGCTTACGCCAGCGCACGGCACGATGACATCCCCCGATCATCCGGCCGGGTACGCCGGAGGACGGCACAACACCCAGGTCACCCGGTCGGGCGTCCGACGTTCGGCCCCCACCGCTCCACCACGGGTCTCCACAATCGACCCGCGCGGCCCACCCGGCTCGCCCGTTCCCTTGCGGCTACCACCTTTCTTCTCGTACGTCACGGCAGAGTCCCGCCCCCACCGCGCGAGACCGGCGGCCCCTCCCGGCCGACCCGCGACCGCCGGGCCGAATGCGACCCTCACCGTCACCCCGCCCCACCACACCCGCCGCCCCGCCCGACAGGTCACCACGCCGGCCGCCGGGCCCCGGGACGTGGTGAAGCACGACGGCTTGACCACCGCGGCACCCACCCAGCCGCGTCGCTCCGCAGTGGTGGGTCACGGAGCTGGGCGGGTGTGGGGAGGCGTGCGTGCCGGAAGGGACACGCCCGGGCCTGCTGGTGTGACGGTGGTCTCGTGATCTGCGGAAAGGACGGTGGGGCGGGATGAGGGCGGGGCGGGATTCGGGTTCGGGTGTGGGTAGGACGGGACCGGAGTGGCGTACCACAGTGGGTGGTGTTGTGAAATCGGTTCACGATGCGGAAAAGTGCTGCTTGGTGACTCGTCGGTAGCCCTGTACCCGGGCGCGGCGGAGATCGGTGCGGCGGTACGCTTCCTGCCATGCCGAGCCGGACCGTGCCGATCTGGCGGATCGTGCTGAGATGAGACGCGGCGAGATCTGGACCATCGGTGACCGCTCGGACCTTCGCTATCGCGTCCTCGTGCTCTCCGGTGACAGCTACAACGAGCGGAAGAACGCGGCCCCGTTCTGTGCCCCGATCGTGCGGCAGCGTGGGGCCACGGAGCTGCCGCCGTATGCGGTCGCCCTCACCGAGCAGGATCCGATCACCGGCGTCGTCGTGATCAACCGGATACGCCGGCTGCCCGCTTCGACCGGCGCGGAGCGGATCGGCATGGTGACCGGCGCGAGCATGGTGCGCCTGGCCGCGGCGATGCGTGAGTTGTTCGAAATCTGAGACCGCCACGCACACTTTCCCGAAATCCGGGACCGCCGTGCGCACCGTCCGAAATCCGGGACCGCCGTGCGCACCGTCCGGGATCGGGGACCGTCCGGCGTACCGGCGCACTGTTCTTGATCGGGCCTTTTCCGCCTGCCGCGATCGCGAACGCGCCTGGCCCGTGGGAGTGCGACGATGGCCGGAGCGGGCGTGTGAGCTGTTCACCACGTGGACGCCGCGGACGTGATCGAACCGACCGGGCCTCGCACCCGTAAGAATGACCGCGGGGCCCGTAACGGGCGGGTAACGAGGAAGGACGTAGAAACGATGTCGCAGAAGGCGCAGATCGGTGTCACCGGCCTGGCGGTAATGGGCCGCAACCTGGCTCGTAACTTCGCCCGGCACGGACACACGGTGGCGTTGCACAACAGGTCCTACGGCCGCACCAAGGAGCTCGTCGAGGAGTTCGGGCACGAGGGCACGTTCCTGGCGTCCGAGTCCGCCGAGGACTTCGTGGCCAGCCTGGAGCGCCCGCGCCGGGTCGTCATCATGGTGAAGGCCGGTCCGGCCACCGACGCCGTGATCGACGAGTTCGCCCCTCTCCTGGAGGAGGGCGACATGCTGATCGACGCGGGTAACGCGCACTACGCGGACACCCGTCGCCGGGAGGCCGCGCTCAAGGCGAAGGGCCTGCACTTCGTCGGCGCCGGGGTGTCCGGTGGCGAGGAGGGCGCGCTGCACGGCCCGAGCATCATGCCGGGTGGCCCGAAGGAGTCGTACGAGGCTCTCGGCCCGCTGCTGGAGGACATCGCCGCGAAGGTGGACGGCGAGCCGTGCTGCGTGCACGTCGGCCCGGACGGCGCCGGTCACTTCGTGAAGATGGTGCACAACGGCATCGAGTACGCGGACATGCAGCTCATCGCCGAGGCGTACGACCTGCTCCGTCAGGTCGGCGGCCACTCCCCCGAGGAGATCGCCGGCGTGTTCCAGGGCTGGAACGAGGGCCGGCTCGGCTCGTACCTGATCGAGATCACCGCCGAGGTGCTCAAGCAGGTCGACGCGGCGACCGGCAAGCCGTTCGTGGACATCGTGGTGGACCGGGCCGAGCAGAAGGGCACCGGCCGCTGGACCGTACAGGCGGCTCTGGATCTGGGTGTCCCGGTCTCCGGGATCGCCGAGTCGGTGTTCGCACGGGCCATCTCCGGTGGTGTTCCGGAGCGCACCGCGGCCGCCGATGCGGGTCTGCCCGGCCCTGCGGTGACCGCCGGCCAGCACGCCGGTGACCTGGTGGCGGACGTGGAGCAGGCGCTGTTCGCGTCGAAGATCGTGGCGTACGCGCAGGGCTTCCAGCAGATCCAGGCGGCCAGCAAGGAGTACGGCTGGGACATCGACCCCGGCGCGATGGCCAAGATCTGGCGGGACGGCTGCATCATCCGGGCCAAGTTCCTGGACTTCATCAAGCAGGCGTACGACAAGAACCCGGCGCTGCCGACGCTCCTGGCCGACCAGTACTTCCTCGACGCCGTGTCCGGCGCGCAGGACGCCTGGCGCCGGGTCGCGGTGACCGCGGCTCAGCAGGGCATCCCGGCGCCCGGTTTCTCGTCGGCGCTGGCGTACTACGACAGCCTGCGTGCCTCCCGGCTGCCGGCCGCCCTGATCCAGGGGCAGCGCGACTTCTTCGGGGCGCACACCTACCAGCGGGTGGACAAGCCCGGCTCGTTCCACACCCTGTGGGCGGCCGAGGGTCGTCCCGAGGTCGACGCCTGATCGTCCTCTGATGGCCCGGCGTCGATATCCAGGCGCCGGGCCGACCCATCGTCTGTGGATGACCGTTAGGGCACACCACGCGGATCATGGTCGGCTGGCCACCGGAAACGGCGGTCGATCCACCAAGATCCAGAGACACGCGCGGGGCGCGCGAGGCGCGCAAGGCGAGGCGGATTACGCCGGGGCTGGTGTGGAGTCGCTGGTGACGCGGGCGGACAGGGCGTGGTACGGGCGGCTGGCCAGGGCGATCGTGGTGGCCAGGATGCCGATGATGCCGGTGAGGATGAAGACCAGGGCGATGCCGCGGTCGGCTCCGGTGCCGAACCAGGACCCGATGGCCCGGGCACCGGCGCCGCCGTCGGACATCAGCGGGATGAAGACGAACTGGGTGATCGGGGAGATCAGGAAGGCGGTCAGTGGGGACGCCGCCTGCTCGACACTCTGGGCGAACCCGAAGACCCGGCCCTGCCGTTCGTACGGTACGACCCGCTGCAGGATGGTCTGCTCGGCGGCCTCCGCGTAGGGCATGAGCAGCATGTACAGGTACATACCGATGGCCATCGGGTAGATCGACGCCCACAGCGGGAAGATCATGATGATCAGCCACAGGGCCATGTTGATCAACAGCAGCAGGCGTAGCGGGCGTTTGCCGAGGCCGGTGCGGGACACCGCGATCCCGCCGATGATCATGCCGGTACTGAGGACGCCCCAGAGCAGGCCCCACGTCTGGACCGAGACCAGGGACAGGCCGTACGCGTCGGCGAGGGCCATGAACACCCCGCCGAGGAAGTTGTTGAACGTGCTGAACAGGATCAGCGCGAACAGGCCGGGCACACCCGCGATGATCCGCAGCGTGCCGCGGATGTCGATGCCGGGAACGGCGCCCGCCTCGTGGACGGTGACCGTCTCCGGGATCGGCACGAACGCCAGATGCAGCACCGACAGGCCGAGCACGATCAGGGCCAGGAGCAGGATCGAGAACATCCCGTCGTACGCCACCAGCACACCGCTGATCACCGAGGTGACCAGCATGCTGGTCCCGGAGACGGTCCCGACCAGACCGTTGGCCCGGTCCCGCCGGTCGGAGTCGATGAGCAGGGTGACCAGGGTGGGCAGGGCGATGTTGCGGACGTTCCCGGCGATCACCCCGGTCATCAGCAGCAGGACGAACGCCCACAGCCGCGCGTCGGCCGGATCCCGGAACGCCTCGTCGGGGACGAGCAGGTAGACCGCGAGCGCGGCACCGTAGAAGACCAGCGACACCAGTGCCGAACCCTGCAGCACCGTCTTCTTGCGATGGTTGTCGACGAGGCTGCCGAACCAGATGCCGGTGAGCGCGGTGAGCACCAGGAAGATGCCGGAGATGATGCCGGTGGCGAACACCGACCGGGTCTCCAGGTAGGTCCAGAAGGTGACCGCGAACCACAGCGAATAGTTGATCACCGAGACCAGCCCGGTGTTCAGCAGGAGCTGGTAGAAGGTCCGCACATGGCCGGTGATGACGGTCATGGGTTGCAAACTACGCGACCCGGGCGGGGACCGCTGTCATCAGCGCGCCGCATTCGTCGGCGGGCAGCGGGCGGGCCATCAGGAAGCCCTGTCCGTAGCGGTAGCCCATGTCCCGCAGCCGTTCCAGCTGCTCCTGGCTCTCGATGCCCTCGGCGACGGCTTTCAGCTGGAGGTGTTCGGCGAGCAGGGCGACGGCGGCGGCCACCGCGAGACGGCCCCGGTCGGCACCGTCGGCGATGCCGTCGACGAACGACTTGTCGAGTTTCAGGGCGCTCACCGGGAAGGCCCGCAGCAGGCTGAGCGAAGACTGGCCGGTACCGAAGTCGTCGAGGGCCAGCCGGACGCCCATCTCGTGCAGTTCCCGCAGGGTCTCGGTGACCTGCCGGCCGTCCACCACCGAGGATTCGGTGACCTCGATGACCAGGTCGCCGGGGGTGAGCCCGGTGTCGCTGAGGACGGCGGCGACCTCGTCGACGAAACCCGGTTCGCGCAGCTGCCGGACCGCCACGTTGACGTTCACCGCCTCGATCGACGACGGGAACGCGGACCGCCAGGACGCCAGCTGCTCGCAGGCGGTGCGCAGCACCCAGGAGCCGAGCGGCACGATCAGCCCGGAGCGTTCGGCGCACGGGATGAACTCGCCCGGTGACACGAACCCGCGGTCCGGATGCTGCCATCGGACCAGCGCCTCACAGCCGTGGATCCGGCCGGTGACCAGGTCGAAGACGGGCTGGTAGAGCAGGCGCAGCTCGCCGCGGGTGATGCCGTTGCGCAACTCGACGGCGAGGCGGGCGTGGTTGGCCATGTCCTGGCGCATGCCGGGCTCGAATCGTACCCAGGCGGCTTTTCCGTTCTCCTTCGCCGCGTACATCGCGATGTCGGCGTTGCGCAGCACCTCGTCGGCGGTCTCGCCGGGTTCGGCGACGGCCACCCCGGCGCTGGCGTGCAGCAGGAGCTGCTGGTCGGCGATCGCGAACGGGTCGGCGAAGGCGGCCAGCAACCGTTCGACGGCCCCGGCCGGACCGGGCAGGAGCACGGCGAACTCGTCGCCGCCGAGGCGGGCCGGCATCTCCCCGGGCGAGCACTGGTTCCGCAGGCGCTGCGACACCGCGTACAACAGCTGGTCCCCGGCCGCCGGGCCGATCGTGTCGTTGATCATCTTGAAGTCGTCGATGTCGATGAGCAGGGCGGCGGCCGGTTCGCCGGCGGCCAGGCGTTCGGTGAGCGCGACGGTGAACCGGACCCGGTTGGGCAGGCCGGTCAGGTTGTCGCTGAGCGCGAGGCGTTCGAGTTCGGCCTGCTGACGGCGGATGCCCCGCAGGGCGACGGTGTTCTCCCGCAGGCTGAGCAGCTGACGGGTGACCACAAAGCCGGCGATCAGCACCGCGCCGACGATGATGACCTGCTGCCGGTGGGTCAGGTCCTGGGCGCTGACGCTGATCACCAGGCCGGCCGTGGAGGCGACGGCGAGCATCGGCAGCAGGTTGAACAGTGAGCGGCCGGAGGCGGGCGCCACCGGGACGGGGCGTTCGAGGGCGCGGCGCTGCAGGTGGGCGCCGAGGGCGAGAGCGCCGCCGGTCAGCGGGAGGGCCAGGGTGGACACCGCCATCCGGGCGCCTTCCGAGCCGGCGATCTGCAGGAAGGTGCCGCAGACACAGGTCAGCGGGCCGATGGTGAGCACCCGCAGGGCGGCCGGCGCGACCACGCTGTCCGGCCGGGCCGCGGACTTGCCGATCACCACGAGCAGCAGGACACCGCCGACCCCGACGACCGCGGCCACGATCCGGGCGGTCAGTGAGGTGTCGCGAGGCGCCAGGTCGAGGACCCCGTACCAGAAGATCAGCCCGGCGGCGACGGCCACGGTGAGGCCGTCGAGAGCGGCCCGCAGCCAGCCGGACGCGGTGCGCGCCGCAGCGGGCAGGGTGAGGAAGGCCGACATCATCAGCAGGACGCCGGACATCAGCGGCACGGCCACCCACAGCGACATACCCGCGTCGTTGTTGGCCCGGGCCAGCGCGACACACGCGGTGGTCAGCAGCAGGACACCGGCGATCTCGAGGATGCGCCAGAACCGGATCGCCGGCCGGACGAGGCCGGTGGCAGCGGCGATCCGGTGGCACGCGTACACCCCGACGGCCAGCGCGATCGGGCCGCCGAGATAGCCGAGGAACACGTCGTCCCCGCGCACCAGCAGCCACACCAGGACGCCGAGGTTCGCCACGGTGGCGATCACGGCGGGAAGTACGGGTGCGGTCATGGTGTTCGTACGGCTCCTGCCCGGTTGCGATCAGCTTGCAGACTGACAGTCGGCCCAGGAGCCGTCGAACTGAGACGAACTCGTCAGCCGGCCAGGGCGGCGGACACCACCGCGCGTGCCTCCTCCTGGATGCGGGCCAGGTGCTCGGGCCCCTGGAACGACTCGGCGTAGATCTTGTAGACGTCCTCGGTGCCGGACGGCCGGGCGGCGAACCAGCCGTTGCCGGTCACCACCTTGAGACCGCCGATCGCGGCACCGTTGCCGGGGGCGCTGGTGAGCACACCGGTGATCGGATCACCGGCCAGTGACGACGCCGTCACCTGCGACGGCGACAGCTTACCCAGGATCGACTTCTCCGCGGGAGTCGCGGGCGCATCGATGCGGGCGTATGCCGGCTCGCCGAACCGGGTGGTCAGTTCACGGTAGTGCTCGCTCGGGGTCTTCCCGGTGGTCGCGATGATCTCCGAGGCGAGCAGGTCGAGGATGAGGCCGTCCTTGTCGGTGCTCCACGGGCGGCCGTCGCGGCGCAGGAACGAGGCTCCGGCGCTCTCCTCGCCGCCGAAGCCGATCGAGCCGTCGATCAGGCCGGGCACGAACCACTTGAAGCCGACCGGCACCTCGTCGAGACGGCGGCCCAGGTCGGCGGCGACCCGGTCGATCATCGACGACGACACCAGGGTCTTGCCGATACCGGCCGCGGACGGCCAGCCGTCCCGGGACTCGAAGAGGTAGGCGATGGCGACGGCCAGGTAGTGGTTGGGGTTCATCAGGCCGCCGTCGGGGGTGACGATGCCGTGCCGGTCGGCGTCGGCGTCGTTGCCGGTGGCGATCTGGAAGCGGTCCTTCTGGGCGATCAGGGACGCCATCGCGTACGGCGACGAGCAGTCCATCCGGATCTTGCCGTCCCAGTCCAGGGTCATGAACCCGAAGGTCGGGTCGACGTGCGGGTTGACCACTGTCAGGTCGAGCCGGTGCCGGTCGGCGATCTCGCCCCAGTAGGCGACGCTGGCGCCACCGAGCGGGTCGGCGCCGATCTGCACGGCGGCGTTCCGGATGGCGTCGATGTCGATCACGTTGGGGAGGTCGTCGACGTACGTACCGAGAAAGTCGTATGTCCCGGAATTCGTCGGCCGGGCCGCCCGGCGCACGTCCTTGAGCCCGCTGGCGATCAGCTCGTTCGCCCGGTCCTGGATCCACTTCGTGGCATCGGTGTCGGCCGGCCCACCGTTCGGCGGGTTGTACTTGAACCCACCGTCATCCGGCGGATTGTGCGACGGCGTGACGACAACCCCGTCTGATTTGTCACCATTAACAGCGTTATAACGCAAGATAGCGTGCGACAAGGCGGGAGTAGGGGTGTACCCGTCACGCGAGTCGATCAGCACCGTCACATCGTTGGCGGCGAAGACCTCCAGAGCCGTGATCTGCGCCGGCTCGCTGAGAGCGTGGGTGTCACGCCCCAGGAACAACGGCCCGGTAGTCCCCTGAGCACGCCGGTATTCGACGATCGCCTGGCTGGTAGCGGCGATGTGATCCTCGTTGAAGGCGGTACGCAGGCTGGAACCGCGGTGTCCGGAGGTACCGAACGCGACCCGCTGCCCCGCCTCCACGGGATCCGGGTGCTCGGTGTAGTAACGCGAGATGACCTTGGGAACGTCGATCAGATCGGCCGGTTCGGCCGGCAGCCCGGCGCGGGCGTGGACGGTCATGCGGATCTCCTCCGGGAAGAGGTCGGGAGCTGTGTCGGATCGTATCCAGCCACTCGCCTTGAACCATTCCCGGCGCCGATCCGAACTACCTACTGTGACCCGGGTAATGCTGTTCCTGTTCGTCCTCCTCACCGCTCTCACCCTGCCCGCCTCGCCCGCACAGGCGCACGCCGCCCCCGTCGGTGCGACCCCGTCGCCGGGCAGTGTGATCGGCTCCTCGCCGTCCGAGGTGTCGGTGACGTTCAGTGAACCGGTCACCCCGGTCGAGGGCCGGGTGCAGGTGATCGCGCCGGACGGCGAACGGATCTCCGGCAAGGCGGTGGTCGACGGCACCACCGTCCGCATCCCGGTCCGGCAGGCGGAGAAGCCCCTGGGCACCTACCTGATCAGCTTCCGGGTCATCTCCGCGGACAGCCACCCGGTCGGCGGTGCGATCACGTTCTCGGTCGGAGCGCCGTCGGAACGCCCGGAGGCACCGTCGGAGACCACCGGGACCCACCCGTCGGTCGAGGTGGCCGTCCCGGTCTTCAAGACCATCGGGTACGCCGGGGTCACGCTGATCGCCGGGCCCGCGATGTTCCTGGCGTTCCTGTGGCCGCGGGGCCGGTCCCGGGCCGGTGCGCTGAAGACGGTCCGGGTGGGGCTGGCGCTCACCGCGTTCGCCAGCCTCGGCGCGCTCGCCAGCTATCCGCAGCAGGGTTCCGGCGCGCCGCTGTGGAAACTGTCGGCGCAGGAGCTGACCGAGACGGCGACCAGCGAGTTCGGCCTGCTGCTGGTGGGCCGGCTGGTGATTCTGGGCGCCCTCGCCGTACTGCTGCTGCCACTGCTGCGCCGGGCGCCGCGAACCGTGCGCGAACCGGCCCGCGTCCTGGTCGGCGCGGGGGCATCAGTCGTCGAGGAGTCCCCGGCGCCGCCGAAGATCAAGACCCGGAGGACGCGCGGGTACGCCGTACTGGCCCTGTCCGTGGCCGGGCTCGCCACCTGGCCGTTGACCGGGCACGCGGTGGCCGCCCCGATGGCCGGGATCACGGTGACCGCCGGAACCGTGCACATGGCTGCGATGGCGGTGTGGATCGGCGGCCTGGTCACGCTCGCCGTCTTCCTGCTGCGCGGCACCCACCCGCGGGTGCTCGGCGTGATCCTGCCGGCGTGGTCGCGCTGGGCCGCGATCGCGGTGCTCTGGCTGGTCTTCGCCGGGGCGATCCAGGCGGTCGTGCAGATGGGCAAGGTGTCCGCGCTGTGGACCACCGGGTACGGGCAGTTGCTGATCGCCAAACTCGTCATCACCGCCGGTGTGCTGGGTGCTGCCGCGTTCGCCCGCCGGATGGTGATCGCCCGGGCGGCCGGGACCGGACTGCGCCGGACGGTCGGCATCGAGGTCGCGGCGAGCATCGTGATCCTGGCGATCAGCTCGGTGCTGGTGCAGGTGGACCCGGGCCGGATCGCCGCCACCAAGGAGAAGACGATCACCGGGCAGGGCTTCTCGGAGACCCTCACCAGCGATCTGTACGCGGTGCAGTTCAACATCTACCCGGTCGAACTGGGCGAGTACAACACCGTGCACGCGTTCCTCTACACCCCGGACGGCGGACCGCTGCGGGCCGAGGAGTGGCAGGTCACCGCCCGGCTCACCGACCCCTCACTGGAGGCGGTGGACCAGCCGATCGCCGGGCTGCCGACCGGGAACCAGGCACTCGGGTCGATGACGTTCCCGCTGCCCGGCACCTACGAGATCACCTTCACGATCCGGACCACCGAGATCGACCGGGCGAGCGTGAAAACCAGCGTGACAGTCGCCGGTTAGGGTTTCCGCGTGCTGATCCTGCTCCCGCCCTCCGAAGGCAAGACCCCGGCCCCGGCCGGCGCACCCGTCGACCCGTCGGCACTGTGGCTGCCGTCGCTGACCACCGCCCGGGTCCGGCTGATGAAGAAGCTGTCCGCGCTCAGCGCCCGCACCAGCGAGCGATCGATAGCGGACAGCCTGCGGGTGCTCGGGCTCAGCGACGGGCAGCGGGGCGAACTGGACCGCAACGCGGTGCTCGCCGGGGCACCGGCTGCGCCGGCCTCACAGATCTACACCGGGGTGCTGTACGAGGCACTCGACCCGGAGACTCTGGAGTCCCCGGCACGGGAGTGGCTGGACCGTACCGCAGTGGTCTTCTCCGGGCTGTGGGGTGTGGTGCGGCTCGGTGACCGGATCCCGGCGTACCGCTGTTCGATCGGGGTCACCCTGCCGGCGCCGATCGGGGGTTTGACCCCGTACTGGAAGAAGGTCCTGAAACCCGCCCTGGACGAGGTGACCGCGCAGACGCCGGTCCTGGACCTGCGATCCGGCGCCTACGCCGCGATGTGGGCGCCCGGCGACAACGCGGCCACCCTGCGGGTGCTGCACGAACGGACCGTCGGCGGGGTGCCGAAACGGTCCGTCGTCAGTCATTTCAACAAGGCCACCAAGGGCCGCCTGGTCCGGGCACTGGCCACTGAGCAGGTCGCGCCGGATTCGGTGGACGAGCTGGTCACCGCCCTGCGCGACCTGAAGTTCACCGTCGAGGAGCCGAGACCCCGGCACCTCGACGTGATCGTGACCGAGCTTTAGTCGGCGGACAGGATGTCGACGACGAAGCGCAGGTCACCGCGCTCCGGGCCGTAGGCGAGGGCGGCCGGCACGTCCAGCTGGATCCGGCTGCCCACCTTCTGCCCCGGGATGCCCTTGTCCCAGCCCTGGATCAGCTGGCCGACCCCGATCGGGAAGCTGATCGGCGTGGACTTGCCGTCCTTCCACGACGAGTCGATCACGTCGCCCGAGGTGAAACCGATCAGCTTGTAGTTGACGCTGACGGTCTGCCCGCTCTTGACCACCTCGCCGGCGCCCGGGATCAGCTCCTTGATCGACAGCTCGGTGAGGGTGCCGCTACCGGTCGGGACCTGCGGCTCCTCGGTCAGCGAGGCGGTGCCCGGCGCGACGGCTGCCGCCCCGCTGGTGGCGGTGGCCGACGCCGGGGCGGCGGCCGGAACCGTCGCCTCCCGATCGTCGTCACGTACCACGAAGAAGACGGTCACCAGCACCGCGAAGACGACGACGCCGCTGAGGACACCCGCGATCGCCTGGCCGCGCCGCTTGCTGGTGGAGATGGTCTTGTCACTCATCGTCGAACTCCCGGTCGGCAAGTCGGAAACTCCGGACACGCTACTCGTTATCGGTGGGAACACGACGGGAAACCTCCCCCGAATCGCCGGGGCGGGCGATCCGCCTCTTCACCCCGGGCCGCCCGGATGAGATCGTTTAGCGCTCCGCCCCGCACACCCGCTCAGGAGGAACCTTGCTCCGCGGCAACCACCGGAGCGCGATGTTCACCGATTCCCTGGCGGTGGAGGGGTCCACCGTGCAGACGACGGCCCACGTCATCTCGTACCGTGCTTCGGGAAATGGCAAGATCTCGGTCGAATGGATCACCGCCGCATCTGTCGACGGTAGGCCGCGGCGGCCTTGAGCCGACCTGCATTCAACTCTTTGCACGACGGGAAAGGGGAACGCGTGTTCGCGGGCTGGGGATCGCGGGTCGCCCGCTTACGGTGGCCGGTACTCGTCATCACGCTCGTCGCGGTGCTCGGTGCGGGCGGCTGGGGCTTCGGCGTGTTCGGGCAGCTCACCGAGGGTGGGTACAACGACCCGGGCAGTGAGTCGGCCCGCGCCGCCGACGCGGTCACCGAGGCCACCGGCGGGAAGTCCGGCGACGTCGTCGCGATCTACACCCCGGACGGCGGGGACATCGACGACGCGGCCTTGAGCAAGCTGATCACCGAA
>DATMVU010000086.1:0-6253 GCA_035562875.1 Actinoplanes sp.
TGCGCAGGTCGTGTGAGACCCAGGCGACGAGTTCACGCCGTCCCACTTCGAGGCGCCGTTCCCGGTCGCGGGCCGCTTGCGCCCACACCGCGGAGGCGGCCAGCCGGCTGCCGAAGACGGCGCCGACGGCGAGGCTGATCACCGCGGACGCGCTGACCGTGACGAGCACGACCCACAGGTCGTGGGCGGACAGGAACATCGCCCGCGCCACGGTCGCGACACCGGCGACCACGGCCAGGACGGTGACGGCGAGCATCACCATCACGTGCACCAGGATCGACCGGCCACGGAGCAGCCGCAGCGCCCCGGCCCCGGCCACCCCGACGACACTCGCGGCGGCGAGGGCGTACAGGCCGATCAGCATCGTGTCGCTCACCGGTGGCCATCCTGTGGGTCGTAGCGGTACCCGATGCCCCAGACGGTGCCGATGCGCTGCGGTTCGGCCGGGTTCCGTTCGATCTTCTCCCGCAGGCGGCGCACGTGGACGGTGACCGTCGACTGGTCCCCGAACTGCCAGCCCCACACCTTGTCCAGCAGGTCGGCGCGGGACCACGCCCGGCCGGGGTGCTGCATCAGGAAGACCAGCAGGTCGAACTCGCGGACGGTCAGCGTCAACGGCACCCCGTCCGACTCGGCGACCCGGCGGGCGGTGTCGACGGTCAGCCCGGCGTCGGTGAGGGTCGTGGCGGGCCGAGCCGGGGCGGCGCTGCGGCGTAACACCGAGCGGACCCGCAGGGCCAGTTCCCGGGGCGAGAACGGTTTCGTCACGTAGTCGTCGGCGCCGACCTCCAGGCCGAGGACCCGGTCGGCCTCCTCACCTAGCGCGGTCAGCATGATCACCGGCAGGTCGGGCAGCCGTCTGCGGATCCGGCGGCACACCTCCAGGCCGTCGATGCCGGGCATCATCAGGTCGAGCACCACCAGGTCGGGCCGGTGCTCGGCGATCGCCGCGAGACCGTCCGCGCCGTCGGCGGCCAGCCACACCTGGCAGCCGTCCTGTTCCAGGTAGAGCCGCACGACGTCACTGACCGTCGGATCGTCGTCGACCACCAGCACCCGATGTCCCATCCGGCCACGTTACCGGCCGTCTCCTCGGCCGGATCTTTCCGAATCCTTACCGCTCGGAGCCGGTTCTTACCGAACGATGACGGGCCCACCGACCGGTGACCGTTCCCCGTCCGGCGGCCCGTACCGGCTGTCGTCACCACGTCATCGAAGGGATCCAGGATGCGCAGAAGAACCGGAATCGCCATCGCCGCCGCCGCGCTGCTGACCGCGGGCGCCGTCTCCACCGGCATCGCCTCGGCCCACGAATACCGGGCGCCGGCGGACCGCGGGAAGCCGGCCGGCATGGTCCTCGTCCAGTCCAACCACCTCGAGAACAACTCCGTCCTGGCGTTCCACCGCGCCGCGGACGGCACCTTGACCCCGGCCGGCGAGTTCCCGACCGGCGGGCGCGGCGGGGCCCAGAAGGACAACCCGTTCGACCCGCTGGCCTCGCAGGATTCGCTGGTCTTCGACCGGGCGCACCGGATGGTGATCGTGGTGAACGCCGGCAGCGACTCGGTCACCACGTTCCGGGTCCGCGGCGACCAGCTCACCGACCCGCGCACCGTCCCGTCCGGCGGCACCTTCCCGACCAGCATCGCGGTCTCCGGCGACACCGTCTACGTGCTCAACGCCGGCGGCCGGGCGAACGTCTCCGGCTTCCGGCTCACCGGCCACGGCATGCGCCCGCTCGGCCACTCGACCCGGGAACTCGGTGTCGTCAACGACGCGGTGCCGCTGTTCACCGATTCCCCGCCGCAGGTCGGTTTCAGCCCCGACGGCCGGCATCTGCTGGTCACCACCAAGAGCGCAAACACGATTGAGGTGTACGGGGTCAACCACCGCGGTCGCCTGTCCAGCGAACCGGTGACGAACCGTTCGGTCGGCGACGTCCCGTTCTCGTTCGTCTTCGACAAGCGCGGCCACCTGCTGATGACCGAGGCCGCCGAGTCCGGGGTGAGTTCCTACCGGCTCGGCGCCGACGGCCGCCTGCACGTGATCAGCGCGTCGGTACAGTCCGGTCAGCAGGTGCTGTGCTGGATCACCCGGGCCGGCCGGTTCTTCTACGGCACCAACCCGGGCAGTTCCACGATCAGCGTCTACACCGTCGACGGGCAGGGCCGGGTGAGCATCGGCGGCACCGGCGGGGTGATCGCCGTCGCCGGTGGGGTCCCCGCCACCGACGGCATGCCGGGCGCCGGGCCGATCGACCTGGCCGCCACCCCCGACGGCCGGCTGCTCTACGTGCAGAACACCCTGGCCGGCACGGTCGAGGGTTTCCGGGTCGGCGACGACGGCTCCCTCACCCTGGTCACCACCCTCGACGAGGGCCTACCCGTGTTCGCCGACGGTTCCGGCATGGAGGGCCTGGTCGTCTGGTGACGCGCTCGCGGTGTCCGTAAGGGGATCGTAAGGCTGCCCGGCCTGGTGATCAGCGGAGGAGACGACTTGACTCGAACCCGTGAGTCGTCTCCTCCACAAACCTGTCACCTGGGCCATCACCGCCGTCGTCGGCCTCGCCACGGCCGGCGCCCTCTACTGGTTCGCACCGTGGCGCGCGTTCACCGACACCACGGTGGCGGAGCCCTTGTCCGAGGTGCCCTCGGCTACGAGCACGGCATCACCCGCACCTGCCGGGCCGGTGGTCGTTGCCGAGGGCTCGTTCATCACCCACGAGCACGACACCAGCGGCACCGCCCGTCTGGTCCGCGCCCCCGACGGAAGCCACCGCCTGGAGATCGCCGGCCTGAACACCAGCGACGGTCCCGACCTGCGGGTCTGGCTGTCCGACCAGCAGGTCAAGACCGGCGTCGCCGGCTGGCGGGTCTTCGACGACGGCAAGCACGCCGAACTCGGCAGACTCAAGGGCAACCACGGCGACCAGGTGTACGAACTCGGCCCCGGCACCGACCCGGCCACGTTCCGTAGCGTCACCATCTGGTGCAAACGCTTCGCCGTCTCCTTCGGCGCCGCCGAACTCGCCCCGCTCCCCGGCTGACCGGCTGACCGGCCTCCATCGTCAGCCATGAAGGTCAGGTCGACCATCCGGTCTGGCGCCCGCGCAGCAGCGGCCGCCATAATCAGCGCATGACCGGCGACACCCCCGTGCAGGGTGAAGTGATGTTCGGGTGGTCGCCGTGGCGTCACGTGGTCGCGACGACCGCGATCGGCTTCTTCGGTGCTGTGGTCGGTCTGGCCTTCTGGGAGTCCGTGTCCCTGTTGTTCCCGGCACCCGGCGGCCAGCCGGACGGCCTCGACATCGGAAGCGCTGCCGTTTTCGTAACCATCTATACGATTCTCTTCCCCGTGTTCTCTCTGTTGTTCTCCCGCGCGCACCCGGCCTGGTTGAGGTTCGGCGGTGCCTGGGTCGAGATGGCTGCCGGGCAGCGCGATGTGGTCGTGGTGCCCTTCACCGCCGTGACCAGTGCCCGGGTCCGGTGGGTGTGGCCTGTCGCGATGCTCGACGTCGTCGTTCGTTCCGCTGACGAGTCGCTGGTGATGCGACTCGCCCGTGGTGGCCGCCGGCCGGTGCGCAAGGCCAAGGGTGACGAAGTACGTTTCTCCATGCCGCTTGCGGGACTGACGTCGTCGGCGGCGGACGTCCGGTCCGAGCTTCAGCGCCGTGGACTCGCCACCCCTTCACAGCGACTCGACGAAACCGTTAGATAGACGGAGTCGGCAGGTCGGTAGGGTGCCGGCTCCGGGTCACCGCCCGGTCAGGTGCGGGGCAGCACACCCAGCAGGCTCGCGGTCAAGGCGATCTCGAGGGATTCCCGTAGGCCGATGTGGAAGCGGGCCAGGTCGGGTTCGGCCTGGTAGACGGCCAGGAGGCTCGGCGGGGGTGAGGTCAGCGCGGGCAGCGCGCCGGCCAGCAGCACCGCGTGCAGGCCGAACAGTTCGGCGCTCTCGCCCAACTCCGGCAGGTACCGTCCGATCAGGGCGGCCATGGCGGTCAAGTGCTCCAGTGAGGCGCGTTTGTAGCACGCGACGACCTCCGTGGAGACGTTGCGTTCCAGGACCGCGCTCTGGGCGCCGAAGAGGTCGCACAGCACCGTCCGGCCGGCGAGCGATTCACTGAGGACGCCTGCGACCGCCGTGGCCCGCCCGGCCATGGGCAGGCTCTCGTCGACCCCGGCGGCCAGTTCGCGTTCCAGGTCGGTCAGCCACTCCCCCAGGTACCGGTCGAGGAGTTCCAGCAGCACCGCCTCCCGGGATTCGAAGTAGCGCAGCACGTTGGGTTTCGCGAGGCCGACCCGGCGGCTGAGTTCGTTGAGTGTCACCGCGGCCACCGGCATCTCGGCGAGCATCGACGCCGCCATGTCGAGGATCGCCTGCCGGCGGACTTCACGCTGCTCTTCGGTTCGTGCCCGCTGGAATGTCACGACGCTCACCCTAACTTAAGTACCGGGGGTACGTTGACATCGTACCGCAAGTACTTTAACGTTCCCGGCAACAAGATACTTCCGGTACTTTAGTCGGCGAGGAGCCTGACATGAGCGACAACTGGACGACGGCGAACATCCCGGGCCAGCACGGCCGCGTCGCGGTGGTGACCGGGGCGAACACCGGACTGGGGTACGAGACCGCGAAGGCTCTCGCCGAGCGGGGCGCCACCGTGGTCCTCGCCGTGCGTGACGTCGCCAAGGGCGAGCAGGCGGCGGCCCGGATGACCGGCGACGTGACGGTGCAGGCGCTCGACCTGACCTCGCTCGACTCGGTCCGCACCGCGGCGGCGGCCCTGCGGTCCCGCTTCGACCGGATCGACCTGCTGATCAACAACGCCGGAGTGATGTACACCCCGAAGCAGACCACCAAGGACGGCTTCGAGCTGCAGTTCGGCACCAACCACCTCGGCCACTTCGCGTTCACCGGCCTGCTGCTCGACCGGATGCTGCCGGTCCCCGGCTCCCGGGTGGTGACGGTCAGCAGCACCGGGCACCGGATCCAGGCCGCGATCCACTTCGACGACCTGCAGTGGGAGCGCTCGTACAGCCGGATCGGCGCCTACGGTCAGGCCAAACTCGCCAATCTGCTGTTCACGTACGAGCTGCAGCGCCGCCTCGCCGGCCACGGCAGCACCGTCGCGCTGGCCGCCCACCCCGGCATCTCCAGCACCGAACTGGCCCGCTACACCCCCACCGCGCTGCGGCTGCCGATCAATCTGCTGGCCCCGGTGCTCACCCAGTCCCCGGAGATGGGCGCCCTGCCCAGCCTGCGCGCCGCCACCGACCCCACCGCGCTCGGCGGCCAGTACTACGGACCGGGCGGCCGCTTCGAGGTCAAGGGCCACCCCCGCCTGGTCACCTCCAGCCCCGACTCCCACGACACCGCCGTCCAGCAGCGCCTGTGGGCCGTCTCGGAGGACCTCACCGGCGTCACGTTCCCCGCGACCCGCCAGCCGGCCGAGATCCAGGATTCATACCTGCCGTGACGGGCTCAGGGGAACAGGACCATCGTGCGGCCGCCCTCCGCAGTGGACAGGGCGCTGATCGCGGCGGCGGCGCCGTCCAGGCCGACGGAGTCGCCGACGAGGCGGTCCAGGGGCAGGCGGCCGTCGAGGTAGGCGCGGGCGATCAACGGGAAGTCGCGGGCCGGGACCGCCGAGCCGTAGTTGCAGCCCAGCACGGTCAGGCCGCGGGTGACGACGTCCCAGGTGTCGATCGGGGCGGTGGCGGCGACGGCGGGCATCCCGACCAGGACCGCGGTGCCTCCGGCTCGCAGGTAGCGCGGGGTGCGGGCGGCGACGGCGGGGATGCCGATGGCGTCGAAGGCGTAGTCCACCCCGTCGGGGCAGATGGTCAGGGACTGCTCGACCTCGGTGCCGTCGGCCAGGACGGTGTGGGTGGCGCCCAGTTCCCGGGCGGCCGCCAGCCGGGACGGTGACCGGTCGACGGCGATGATCGGGCCGGCTCCGGCGTCGGCGGCGGAGGCGATGATGGCCTGGCCGCCCCGCCGCAGCCGGTGACCACGATGGTGTCACCGCCACGTACCGGGACGGTGTGGTGGACCGCGCCGTAGCCGGTGGTGACCGAGCAGCCGATCAGCGCCGCCACGTGCGCGGGCACCTCCGGCGGCAGCAGGACGGCGGCGGCGGTCATCCGCACCCGGATCTGTCCGGGGCCGGGTTCCGCGACGAGCGTGTCGACGACCCGGGGCTGGTCCCCCGTACGATCGTCGAAGGTCAATGCTCTTGATCTGATCGGCA
>DATMVU010000087.1:0-36163 GCA_035562875.1 Actinoplanes sp.
CGACGCGACCCGGCCGGTCGTCCGGCCGGTCCCGCCGGGAACGGATCCGGATGACCCTGGACCTGATGATCGTGAGCAGCGCGTCAGCGGTGGTGGCCTGGTCGCTGATGAGCCGCCCGGAACTCGGCGGCCGGGATGCGGAGGCGTACTTCGTCGCCGTCTTCGGGTGCGGGGTCGTGCTGTGCACCGCCTACGCCGGGCTGCGGGCGGCGATGACCGGGGAGGCGCCGGCCAGCCTGCCCGCCGCCACCCCGCTGATCATCTCCACGTTCATCCTGGCCGCCGCGAACATCCTGCTGCCCAGCGGCACCATCACCACCGTCGGCACGCAGATGGCACTACTGATCGCCCCGTCGTTCATCCTGCTGGCCGGTCCCCGGATCCAGGTGCTCCAGGGCTGGTCCGGGATGAGCGGGCACTGGCGGAGCCGCTGGTCCCGGCATTACCCCGTGCTGCCGTACGCGGGCACCGTGGTCTGCGCGGCCGTCCTGGTGATCTTGCTGGCCACCCGTGGTCTGGGCGTGTCCTCCTGGGGCGCGCTGGCGGTACTGCTGGTCAACGTCACGCTGATCATCGCCCGGCAGGTGCTGACCCTGGCCGAGAACAACGGCCTGGTCGACGAGGTCCGGGACCGCGAACGGCGGCTGAACTCGCTGCTCGAACAGCTGCGTTTCCAAGCCGGGCACGACGAGCTGACCGGGCTGGCGAACCGCCGCCAGTTCACCGCGGCGATGGCCGGGCGGCACGGCGAGGTGACGGTCCTGTTGATCGACCTCAACGGCTTCAAACAGATAAACGACACGTACGGGCACACCGCCGGCGACGAGATGCTCCGGCACGTGACCGGCCTGCTGCTGGAGTGCAGCGGCCCGGACGACCTGCCGGCCCGCCTGGGCGGTGACGAGTTCGCCGTCCTGGTAGCCGGTGACGCGGCGGCGGGTGAGCTGATCGCGGCCCGGCTCCGGACCGCGCTGCGACGTCCGGCGGTGATCACCGGCCGGGAGATCCAGCCGGGGGCGAGCATCGGCGCAGCGACCGGCCCGGCCGACGACCCGGATCGCCTGCTGCACACCGCCGACCTGCGGATGTACGAGGACAAACAGCGCAGCCGGGCCGCCGTGTCATGAGACGTTGGACCGTCGCGTCGGGGACCGTCTGCCTGCTGGGCATCCTCTGGTACCTGACCTGGACGGCGGTGGCCGCCGGAACCGTGGCGGCCGGCTACCTGTTCATGCCGGTCAGCATGTTGATCGCCGGCCTGACCGTGCACCGGATGCGCCGGGGCACTCCGCTGGCCGCCCCGGCCCGCCGTTTCTGGCTGCTGCTGGAGGCCGGCTGCCACCTGATCGCCGCCGGTTATGTGGTGCTGGCCGGCGCGGCCTTCCGGGACGCCCCGGAGCTGGCCACCATGCCACCCGCGGCCGCCGCGCTGATCGGGGCCGGGGCACTCTTCGCGATCTGGGCGATGGGACAGGTGCCCCTCGGTGTCCGCACCTGGCCGGAGCGGGGCAAGCAGTGGCTGGACCGGGCGATCGCCTTTCTCGGCTGCGCGACGGTGTTGTGGCATCTCGGTGTCGCCCCGATCATGTGGTCGGATCAGCCGTGGAGCCCGTCGGCGCAGACCACCCTGCTGGCGGGTTGTCTGCTGACCGCCGCCGCGATGACCAAGGTGGCCTACGTGGCCGGCGGCCCGGTGGATCGGGCCGCCCTGCGCCTGATCGCCTCGACCGGTCTGGCCATCGCCGTGATGCTGCTGCTCGCGGTGCTCGGCGGGGACGCCGGGATCCTGCCCGGGACCGCGATCTGCCTGCCGCTCTGCGGTCTGCTGATCGTTCTGGGCGCGCACCGGCAGCATGTCTCGGTCACCGATGCCCGCCCGGTCAGCGCCGGCAACGTCTGGCTGCCGTACCTGGCCATCCTCGCCGTCGACGTGCCGGTCGTGGACGTGCTGATCCGGCGGCGGTTCTGGATGCCGGGGGTGTGGGAGGGCCGGCTGGTGGTCGGTGCGGCGGTCGTGGTGACCGCCCTGGTGGCGTTGCGGCAGTTCGTGGTGTGGCGGGACAACATGGCGCTGCTCCGGGAACGGCGGGAGTCCGAGGCCCGGCTGCGGCACGAGACCACCCACGACCCGCTGACCGGGCTGGCGAACCGGGCGCTGTTCCGGCAGCGGCTGGACACGGCCCTGGAACGGGGGCCGGTCACCGTGCTGCTGGCCGACCTGGACGAGTTCAAGACGGTGAACGACTCGCTCGGTGACGACGCCGGGGACGCGCTGCTGATCGCGTTCGGTGACGTGCTGCGGGAGGCGGCCGGCCCGGAGGCGGTGGTGGCCCGGCTGGCCGGTGACGAGTTCGCCGTGCTGCTGTCCGGAACCGCGACCGGGGAGCAGGTCACCGCCCGGATCGCCGACGCGACCGCCAAGCCGATCAGCGCCCAGCGGCTGCTGGCCCAGTTCAGTGCCGGTCTGGACACGGTTCCCCGGGGCACCCCGGCGACCCGGGTGCTGCGCCGGGCCGACGCGGCCCTCTACACGGCCAAGGAACGCGGCCGGGCCAACTGGGTGCGGTACGCCGACGGGATGGAACGGCCGGTCTCGGCACACACCAGGCTCGGCGGCGACCTGCGCCGGGCCCTGGACGCCGGCGAGTTCCGGCTGCTCTACCAGCCGATCGTGGCGCTCGCCGACGGCCGGATCACCGGGGTGGAGGCGCTGGTCCGCTGGGAGCACCCGGAGCGCGGGACGGTACCGCCGATCGACTTCATCCCGGCCGCCGAACGGACCGGGCTGATCGTGCCGCTGGGCCGGTGGGTGCTGCGCGAGACATGCCGGCAGGCGGCGGCGTGGATCGCCGAGTTCGGCCCGGACATCCTGGAGAAGGCGGCCCCGAACGTGTCGGTGCGCCAGCTGCACGACCCGGACTTCGTCTCCGACGTGGCGGCCGCCCTGGCCGACTCGGGTCTGCCGGCCGCCCGGCTGGTCCTGGAGCTGACCGAGTCGGCGGTGCTGCGCGGCCAGCACGTGTCCCGGGTCCTGCACGAGGTGCACACGATGGGTGTCCGCCTGGCACTCGACGACTTCGGCACCGGCGAGTCGTCACTGAGCCTGCTCAGTTCCTTCCCGGCGGCGATCGTCAAGCTGGACAAGTCGTTCGTCGACGACATCGAACGCGACGAGCCGGGCACCCCGGAGGCTGCCGCGCGGCAGGCGGTGGCCCGGGCGGTGGTGCAGCTCGCCGGGGCTCTCGGCCTGGACACGGTGGCCGAGGGCATCGAGAACCAGGAGCAGGCGGACCGGCTGCTCGCCCTCGGGTACACGGTCGGCCAGGGCTACCATCTGGGCCGGCCGATGGCGGCCGAGGCGCTGACCGAGATCTTCGCGGCCCGCCGCCGGGTCGCCGTCGTCGCTTGAGGGCCCGATATCGTACGACCATGGAAGCCGCCGACTCTCTCGCCGAGTGGCTGGGCCGGCTCACGTTCGAGGACCTGTCCGAGGGCGACGCCACCGCCCGGATCGTCGGTGAGATCGCGAAGTGGGCCGACTGGCAGGGCTGGCGGGTCTACCGGCGCGCGCCGAGTGTCGTCCCGTTGCCGCCGCCGTTACGGGGGATGAGCGTGCTGGACGTGGCCTGTGCCCGCCCCGGTGAGCAGCCGGTGGTGATCGAGGTGGACCGCACCGACCGGCAGCGCACGATCGACAAGCTGCTCGCCGAGGCGGCGGCCGGCCGGGTGGCGATCTGGGTGCGCTGGGGGACCGGCCCGTTCCCGCCACCACCGTTGCCGGTGCACCTGGTCACCGTCGAGGCGGCCCGGAGGTCCGGCCGGTGGTCGACCGCGACCGCGGTGCGCCCGGCACCGGAGCATTCGGGTGGTGGGGCAGCGGGTGTCGAGGCACCCCTGTGGGAGATGTGACCCATGGTATTGGTCACGAATTCCACCCCTTCGAATCATTTGCCGGAACGTAGTCGGTAGGTCACGCTTGGTCGTGTGACTCAACATCCAGCGTCATGGTGGGCGCAGTTCCCCGAGGCCTCCGAGCGGTTCGACACCGCCCAGCTGACCGAGGGGCTCGGCGATCTGATCAACGCGAAGATCGCCTCGCCGCTGCTGCGCCGGGAAGCGGAGCTGGCCACCTACACGGTGGTGCGGCATCTGCAGCGGCCCCAGGCGCCGGAGCTCGCCCGGCAGGCCCGGGAGGCGGCGGACCGGCTGGTCGCCACGGTGAACCGCCTCGAGGAGCGGTCCGGTGACGGGTTCTCCCTGGTCGAGGCGCACGCGGCGGCGTTGCTCCTGCAGGGGCGGCTCGGCGAGGCAGCGCACGCCGCCGAGGTGTTCGTGAAGACGCCGGAGATCCTGCGCCTGTTCGTCGCCGCGCTGCGGATGGAGCGGTTCGACGTGAACCTTGCGGTGCGGATGCTCGCCGCCGGGCACCAGCCGTCCGCAGCGATGCAGTCCGGCCTGGTGGTCGGGAAGTACAGCTGGTGGCCGAGCTGGCTGATCACCGTCGTCACCGAACGGGCGATGGCCGGTCACCTGGACGACGAGACGGTCAATGCCCTGGACAAGTGTGCGTACGCCGAGTTGACCCCGGCCCAGTCGCGGATCGCCCGCCGCCTGCTCGCCGGGGAGGACGCCCTGGTCGACGCCTCGGCGATCCGGCTGGAGGGTCTGGGGGAGACGGAAGCGGCCGAGAAACTGCGCCAGGGCGACCTGACAGCTGTCGCCCTGGCGGCTCGTCTCATCCCCGTCTGATCATGCCCCGCCCTCGGTGAGGGTGACGGTGGCCGGCTGGAACGCCGAGCCGGTGACGTCGACCCCGGCCGCCTTGGCCTGCTCGATCGCCTGGTTGATGTAGTCGTTGGTGTAGGCCAGTCCTTCCGGGGCCTTGGTCAGGACGGTGTCCCCGGTCTGGTTCCTGGTGGTCATCGAGATGTCCACGGTCTGCTTCCAGGCCGCCTCGTCGATCGTCCCGATGCCCGCGCCGGCGGCCGGCCAGACCAGCTTGTTGGTCTCGTTCATCTGCCACAGCTGGTGGCTGCTGCCGAGTTTGGAACCCTTGGCGACGACCAGGTCCCGGCACTTCTCCGCATTGTCCCGGCAGAACGCCCAGCCCTTGATCGTGGCGGTCAGGAACTTCACCGTCTGCGCCTGGTAGTTCGGGTCGCTGAGCTTCTCGGTGTTGGCCCACACCGCGTCCTGGAGCATCGAGGACCCTTCGGTCTTCCAGTCGATGATCGCGAAGTCGTCGGCCGTGTAGAGCTTCCCGGTGGCCGGGTTCTTCGCCTCCAGGAGCTGGGCGTACTCGTTGTAACTCATCGCCTGGGCGGCGTCGATCTCCTTCTTCAGCAGCGCCTGCATGTCGAATTGCTGCTGCACCAGGGTGACGTCCTTACCCGGGTCGATACCGGCCTTGGTCATCCCGGCGAACAGCTCGAACTCGTTGCCGAAGCCCCAGTTACCGACCTTCTTGCCCTTCAGGTCGGCGGCCGTCGTGATGCCGCTGTCCTTCCAGGCGACCTGATAGGTGCCGGACCGGGCGAAGATCTGCCCGACGTCGGTGATCCCGGCGCCCTGCTCCCGGGAGGCGAGCGCCTTCGGCACCCAGGCCACCGCGTAGTCGGCCTTGCCGGTGGCGAGCACCGTCTGCGGGACGATGTCGACGCCACCTTCGAGCAGTTCGACGTCGAGGCCCTGCTCTCTGTAGAAGCCCTGGTCGACGGCGGCGATGTAGCCGGCGAACTGGGCCTGGAAGAACCACTGCAACTGGAGCTTGATCGGGGTGAGAGCGCCGCTGGCGCCGGGGGCGGGGGTGGTCGGAGTATCGGCGGTGCCGCAGGCGCCCAGAGCGAGCACCGAAGCGAGAAGGATGCGAGAGAACTTCAAGACGCAGACCCCTTAGCTGATCAACCGTTGTTTCCAAGGCATGGCCAGACGCTCCAGCAGGAGCGTGACCAGATAGAAGGTGAGTCCGAGGAGGCAGGCGCCGGCCACGAAGGCCCAGGCACGGGGGTAGGCGGTGAACGCCGCCGCGGAGGTGATCCGCGCGCCGAGACCGTCCTGCAGTCCGCCGAAGTACTCGGCGACGACCGCCGCGATGACGGCCAGCGACGACGCCTGCCGCAGGCCGGTGAACAGATGGGGGAGCGCGCCGGGCAGCCGCACCTTGACCGCGAACGTCCACCCGCTCGCCGCGTAGGTGCGCATCAGCTCCTGATGGACCGGGTCCACCTCGCGCAGCCCCCGCAGCAGGTTGAGGAAGACCGGGAAGAACACCACGATGCCGGTGACCAGCCGGCGGGGGACGCTGCTGGTCGACTCGAACATGTTGTTGAGGATCGGGGCGAGCGCGATGATCGGCAGCGCGTTGACCACCGCCGCGAACGGGATCGACACCTCGCCGAGCAGCTTCGACCGGCTGGCGGCGAGTGCCGCGAGCACCGCCAGCAGCGTGCCGCCGACCAGGCCGAAGAGGGCGTTGGTGCCACTGGCCAGGGCCGCGTCCCCGATGTTGCCGCGCTGCTCCAGGACCTGCGCCCAGATCGCGGACGGCGCCGGAAGGATGAACGGCGCGACCCGCCCGAGAGTCACGAACACTTCCCAGAGGACAAGAGCCACCACACCGAAGATCACCGGCGGCAGTACGCGTCTCATGCCGTCACCTCCGCTTCGCTCCGGCGCCGACATGAGTTTCGACTGCGCTGAATGATTCGCTCGCAAGCTCGCTCATGCCGTCACCTCCGCTTCGCTCCGGCGCCGACATGAGTTTCGACTGCGCTGAATGATTCGCTCATGAGCGCAGCGCCTGACGTACCTCGGTGATCTTCTCGAAGTAGACCGGAGCCTGCCGTCCCGCCTCGTCCCGGGAAGGGAGTTTCACCTCGATCGACGCGGTGATCCGGCCGGGCCGGGCCGACATGACCACCACCCGGTCGGACAGGAACACCGCCTCGGAGATCGAGTGGGTGACGAAGACGGTGCTGGTGCCGGTCGTCGCGCAGATCCCGAGCAGCTCCGACTGCAGGCGTTCGCGGGTCATCTCGTCCAAGGCCCCGAACGGCTCGTCCATCAACAACAGCGGCGGTTGTACGGCGAGGGCGCGTGCGATCGCCACCCGCTGCTGCATCCCGCCGGAGAGCTGACCCGGATAGTGCCCGGCGAAGTCGGCGAGCCCGACCAGTTCCAGCATCTGCTCGGCCTTGGCCTTGCGTTCCGCCTTGGACACGCCGCGCAGTTCGAGAGGCAACTCGACGTTGCGCCGCACGGTCCGCCACTCGAAGAGCCCGGCCTGCTGGAACGCGATGCCGTACTCCTGTTCCCGGCGGGCCTGCGCGGCAGGCTTGCCCGCGACGGTGATCGTGCCGGTGGTCGGCTCGATCAGATCGGCGATCAGCCGGAGCAGGGTGCTCTTGCCGCATCCCGAAGGCCCGATCAGGGAGACGAACTCCCCGTCACCGACCGTGAGGTCCACGTCCGACAGAGCGAGAACCTCGTCCGATCGACCCTGGTTGAAGATCTTGGTCAAAGCGGAAACGACCACCGCGGTCACAGGGTCACCACCTCCACATGGCGCCGGTGCCGCATCAACGGCAGTTCGAGAAGGGCGACGATTCCGGCGACGAGCAGGCCGAGCAGAGCCGCGCCGAGCATCGCCGTGTAGACCTTCGCGGGATCCGAGGTGGCCTCCCGCGAGTACTCGATGATCAGCCGTCCGATGCCGCCGCGGGTGCCGGTGGAGATCTCGCCGACCACCGCGCCGACCACCGCGGCCGCCCCGGCCAGCCGCAACGCCGGGAACAGGTAGGGCAGCGCCGCCGGGAACCGCAGTGTCACCAGCGTCCGCCACCAGCCCGCGGCATAGCTGCGCATCAGTTCCACACCGCTGGCCGGCGGCGACTGCAGCCCGCGCAGCATGCCCACCGCGACCGGGAAGAACGCCAGGTAGGCGGCGATCACCGCGACGGTGGCCCAGGCCGGCATCAGGGTGCCACCCCAGCCGGCGATCAGCGGTGCGAGAGCGACCAGGGGGACGGTCTGGGAGAGGATGACGTACGGCAGCAGGCCCCGTTCGACGATCCGGAACCGCTGCATCGCCGCGGCCAGCACCAGGCCGACCAGGGCCCCGGCCAGGAATCCGGCCGCGGTGATGCCGAGCGTGAACAGGCAGGCCTCGGCCACCACCAGCCACACCGGCCGGCCGCCGGTCATCTCCGGATCGGCCAGCCGCTGCACGATGGTCCACAGGTGTGGCATGGAGAGGTCGTCGGCGCGCGGGAGCACCCGCACGCCGAACAGCACCGTCCCCTCGGGATCGCCGGCCGCCTTGTAGCCTTCCCAGACCAGCGTGGCCGCGACCAGCCCGGCGATCACCGAGAGGACGCGCCTCACGTGAACGCCGGGATGATGTGCTCGCCGTACGCGGCGAGGGTCTCCTCTTTGGCGTCGTGCTGCAGATAGACCGCGAACTGGTCGACGCCCAGCTCTGTCAGCTCCCGCAGCTTCCTGGTGTGGTCCTCGACCGTCCCGAGGACACAGAAGCGGTCGACGATCTCGTCCGGCACGAACGTGGTGTGACTGTTGCCGGCGCGACCGTGCTCCGCGTAGTCGTACCCCTCCCGGGCTTTGATGTAGTCGGTCAGTGCCTGGGGGACCGCTCCGGACGACCCGTAGCGCGCCACGATGTCCGCGACGTGGTTGCCGACCATGCCACCGAACCAACGGGTCTGCTCCCGCTGGTGCTCCAGATCGTCGCCGACGTAGGCCGGGGCCGCCACACAGAACTTGACGGCGTCCGGGTCCCGTCCTTTCGCGGCGGCCGCCTTCCGGACCGCCTTGATCATCCACTCGGCGATGTCCGGGTCGGCGAGCTGCAGGATGAACCCGTCGCCGACCTCGCCGGTGATGGCCAGGGCCTTCGGGCCGTAGGCGGCGACCCACACCTCCAGGCGGCTGTCCGCGGCCCAGGCGAGTTGCAGCTCCTGCCCACGGACGGTGACCTTCTCGCCGTTACCGAGACCCTTGATCGCCAGTACGCTCTCGCGCAGCTGGCCGAGGGTCTGCGGGGTGAGTCCGAGGACCCGTAGCGCCGAGTCGCCGCGCCCGATGCCGCAGACGGTGCGGTTGCCGTACATCTCGTTGAGGGTCGCGAAGGTCGACGCGGTGACCGTCCAGTCCCGGGTGCCCGGGTTGGTCACCATCGGCCCGACCACGATCCGTTCGGTGGCGCCGAGGATCGCCGAGTAGACGACGAACGGTTCCTGCCAGAGCACGTGCGAGTCGAACGTCCAGAAGTGGCTGAAGCCGGCCGCCTCGGCCTTCTTCGCCCACTGGACGATCTCCAGCGCGGGTGGGTCGTTCTGTAAGACGACGCCGATGTCCATACCGACCCCTTCCTAGATCAGGTAGTCGCTGAGGCCGCGCTTGACGTACTGACCGCGCCCCGCTCGTCCGAGGTATTCGCCACCGGAGGCGATCACCTCGCCGCGGGACAGGACCGTGTCGACCTTGCCGTCGATCTCCCAGCCCTCCCAGGCCGAGTGGTCCATGTTCATGTGGTGGGTCTCGGCGCTGATCCGGGTGCGCCCGGCCGGGTCGTAGATCACCACGTCGGCGTCCGAGCCGGGCGCGATGACGCCCTTCTTCGGGAACAGGCCGAACATCCGGGCCGGGGTGGTCGCGATCGTCTCCACCCACCGGCTCAGCGACAGCTTCCCCTCGACGACGCCTTGATAGAGCAGGTCGACGCGGTGCTCGACGGAACCGATGCCGTTCGGGATCTTGGAGAAGTCGCCGAGGCCGAGTTCCTTCTGGTCCTTGAAACAGAACGGGCAGTGGTCGGTCGACACCACCGACAGGTCGTTGGTGCGCAACCCCTGCCACAGGTCGGCCCGGTGCGTCTCGTGCTTGCTGCGCAGCGGGGTCGAGCAGACCCACTTGGCGCCCTCGAACCCGGGCGCGCCGAGCTGGTCCTCCAGGGTCAGGTAGAGGTACTGCGGGCACGTCTCGGCGAAGACGTTCTTCCCCTCGTTGCGGGCCCGTGCCACCTGTTCCAGGGCCTTCGACGCGCTCAGGTGCACGATGTAGAGCGGGCAGTCGGCCGCCACCGAGGCCAGCCAGATCGCCCGGCTGGTGGCTTCCGCCTCCAGCTCCTGCGGCCGGGTCAGGCCGTGGTGGACCGGGTCCGTCTCGCCGCGTTCCAGCGCCTGCTTGACCAGCACGTCGATGGCCGGGCCGTTCTCCGCGTGCATCATGATCATGGCGCCGTTGTCGCGGGCCTTCTGCATCGCCCGCAGGATCTGCCCGTCGTCGGAGTAGAAGACGCCCGGGTACGCCATGAACAGCTTGAAACTGCTGATGCCCTCGTCGGCGACCAGGTGGTCCATGGCCTTGAGGGACTCGTCGTCGACCCCTCCCATGATCATGTGGAAGGCGTAGTCGATGTGGCAGTTGCCCTCGGCCTTGCCGTGCCAGGCGGCCAGCCCGTCCTGGATCACCTCGCCGGTCCGCTGCACCGCGAAGTCGATGATCGTGGTGGTGCCACCGATCGCCGCCGCCCGGGTACCGGTGTCGAAGGTGTCACTGGCGTGGGTGCCGCCGAACGGGAGCTCCATGTGGGTGTGCGCGTCGACGGCCCCCGGGATGACGAGTTTCCCGGTGGCGTCGATCGTCTCCTCGACCTCGGGGGCCCGGCCCGGCGCGTACAGCGCCGCGATCGTCTCGCCGTCGATCAGCACATCGGCCAGGATCGCCCCGGTCGGCCCGACAACCGTCCCGCCTTTGATCAGCTTGATGCTCACGGGGCCACCAGCCCGTCGTACGAGTCCGGCCGGCGGTCCCGGTAGAACTGCCAGCGGTCCCGGACCGTGCTGAGCAGGCTCAGGTCCAGGTCCCGGATGACCAGCTCCGGGCTGTGGGTGTCGGCCACCTCGCCGACGAACTTCCCCTCCGGGTCGACGAAGTAGGTCTGCCCGTAGAAGTCGTTGTCACCCAGGTCCTCGACGCCGACCCGGTTGATGGCGCCGATGAAGTACTCGTTGGCGACCGCGCTGGCCGGTTGCTCCAGCTGCCACAGGTAGGACGACAGGCCCCGGCTGGTGGCCGACGGGTTGAACACGATCTGCGCGCCGTTCAGGCCGAGGGCGCGCCAGCCCTCCGGGAAGTGCCTGTCGTAACAGATGTAGACGCCGACCCGGCCGACCGCGGTGTCGAAAACGGGGTATCCCAGGTTTCCCGGACGGAAGTAGAACTTCTCCCAGAAACCCTTCACCTGCGGGATGTGGTTCTTGCGGTATTTACCGAGGTATTTCCCGTCGGCGTCGATCACGGCAGCGGTGTTGTACAGGACTCCCGGCTGCTCCTGCTCGTACATCGGCAGGACCATGACCATGCCGAGTTCGGCGGCGAGCGCCTGGAAACGCTCGGTCGTCGGGCCCGGGATCGATTCGGCGTATTCGTAGTAGGCGGCGTCCTGCACCTGGCAGAAGTACGGACCGTAGAAGAGTTCCTGGAAGCAGATCACTTTCGCGCCCTGGGCGGCGGCTTCACGAGCGTAATCCTCGTGTGCCTTGATCATCGATTCCTTGTCGCCCGTCCAGGTGGTCTGGACGAGGGCGGCGCGGACGACTCCGGTCGTCATGGCGGCCCCTCTCTCTTGATCATTTATGCACGCGCAGTGCGCCTCGAAGCGCCTGTGATCGTGTGTTTACTCCTCGTCATAGGTCCTGCGCCAGGTCTTGCTTGTCAGCGCCGGATGCCGTAGGACACTAACGACACACATTGAGGCGAACAATTGCCCGTACGTTACGGAATGTTTCGGAGACGATAATTTGCTGACCCTGATCACCGGGGCGGTTCAGGACAGAAGCGCCCGGGGCATCGCGGCCGCCGTGAGCCGGCTGATCACGTCCGGCCACCTGCCGGCCGGTGCCCGGCTGCCCACCGTCCGGGTGGTCGCCGGTGGTCTCGGGGTGAGCCCGACGACAGTCAGCGAGGCGTGGCGCAACCTGATCCTGGCCGGTGCCATCCAGACCCGCGGGCGGTCCGGGACCTTCGTGTCCGGTCCACTGCCGCCCCGGTCCCGGATGCGGTACGCGCAGCTCAGCGGGGCCCGGATGAACCTGCCCCGGGACCTGTCCACCGGGGTGCCCGACCCGCTGCTGCTGCCCGACCTGAGCGGGGCGCTGCGCCGGATCGGGGACGGCCGCTGGTCCGGCAACTACCTCGACGTGCCGGTGCTGCCCGAGCTGGAGTCGCTGTTGCGGGAGCGGTGGCCGTACCCGCCGGAACGGCTCACCGTGGTGGACGGTGCGATGGACGCCCTGGACCGGGTGGCCGGCGCGGTCCTGCGCTACGGCGACCACGTGCTCGTCGAGAACCCCGCCTTCCCGCCCCTGCTCGACCTGCTGCAGGCCGTCGGTGCCGGGGTGGTCGGGGTGCCGATGGACTCCGCCGGCATCATCCCGGACGCCCTCCAGCAGGCCATCCGGGACTACCGGGCGGTCGCCCTCTTCCTCCAGCCGCGTGCCCACAACCCCACCGGTACCAGCATGGACGAGGCCCGCGCGGCGCTACTGGCGAACGTCCTCCTGGAGGCCCCGCATCTGCTGATCGTGGAAGACGACCACGCCGGCGACATCGCCACCGCGCCGGCCGTCAGCCTCGGCCGCTACCTGCCCGAGCGGACCGTCCGGGTGGCCGGATTCTCCAAGAGCCACGGCCCGGACCTGCGCCTCGCCGCGGTCGGCGGGCCGGCCCACGTGATCGACGCGCTCGCCGACCGGCGGCTGCTCGGGCCCGGCTGGTCCAGCCGGCTGCTCCAGGGTGTGCTGCTCGACCTGCTCACCGACGAGGCGACCACCGCACGGGTGGCGGCAGCCCGTTCCGCGTACGCCGAACGCCGCTCCTCGCTCCTGAAAGCCCTGCAAACTCGGGGGGTGACCGCCACCGCAGCCGACGGGATCAACCTCTGGATGACGGTGCCCGACCAGCAGAACGCGTTGGTCGCCCTGGCCGCCCACGGTGTCGCGGCAGCGCCCGGCGCCCCGTTCTGCGTGACCGCCCTCGACAGCGACCACCTGCGGATCACCGTGGGGCTGGTCGCCGACGGCTACGACGACCTGGCCGGCGTCCTCGCGGCGGCCACCTTCCCGACCACCCGTGGCAGCGGCCGGCGTGGGCTCGCCCACCCGCCCGGCTGGCGGTAAGCACAGCACCTCGAAAGGAACCACCATGAGTCTGCTCGACCGGCACCGCGCGGTGATGCCGAGCTGGATGCCCGTCTATTACGGTGACGACGCGCTGGAGATCGTCTCCGGTTCCGGGCGGCGGGTCACCGACGCCACCGGAGCCTCCTACCTGGACTTCTTCGGCGGCGTGCTGACGAACATGGTCGGCTACGACATCGCCGAGATCAGCGATGCGGTCCGCAGCCAGATCAACACCGGTGTCGCGCACACCTCGACGCTCTACCTGATCCGGCAGCAGGTCGAGCTGGCCGAGAAGATCGCCCTGCTCTCCGGTATCCCGGACGCCCGGGTTTTCTTCACCAACTCGGGCACCGAGGCCAACGAGACAGCCCTGCTGATGGCCACCAACGTGCGCCGGTCCAACCAGATCCTGGCGGTCAAGAACAGCTACCACGGCCGGTCGTTCGGGACCATGGCGATCACCGGGCACCGCAGCTGGTCGTCCAGCTCGCTGAATCCGTTCGCGGTGCACTGGCTGGCCTCCGCCGACCGGCTGCGCGGGCGGATGGCCGGGCTCGCCGACGCCGACCTGATCGATGCGGCTGTCGACGACCTGCGGGAGGTGCTCACCACCGTCACCGCCGGCGACGTGGCGGCCCTGATCGCCGAGCCGATCCAGGGTGTCGGCGGCTTCGTGCACGGGCCGGACGGGCTGCTCGGGGCGTACCGCAAGGTCCTCGACGAGAGCGGCATCCTGCTCATCGCGGACGAGGTGCAGAGCGGCTGGGGGCGCACCGGCGACCACTTCTGGGGATACCAGGCGCACGACGTGGTGCCGGACCTGATCACCTTCGCCAAGGGCATCGGCAACGGCTACGCCCTCGGCGGTGTGGTCGGCCGGGCCGAGGTGATGAACGCGGTCCCGGCGATCAGCTTCTCCACCTTCGGCGGCAACCCGATCAGCGCGGCGGCCGGCAACGCCGTCCTCGACTACGTGCTCGACAACGACCTGCAGGCCAACGCCAAGCGGGTGGGCACGATCCTGCTCGACGGGCTGCGCGCGCTGGACACGCCGATCGTGGCGGCGGTCCGGGGCCGGGGCCTGATGATCGGGCTGGAGTTCGTCCGGCCGGGGACCAGCGAGCCGGATCCCGCCGCGACCGCCCGGGTCTTCGACCTCTGCCGCCGGAGCGGGCTCCTGGTGGGCAAGGGCGGGCTCTACGGCAACGTGATCAGAATCGGTCCCGCGCTCACGCTGACCGAGGAGGAGGCCCGGGAGGGGCTGGAGATTCTGAGTGAAGCGGTCGTAACAGTCGACGCGGAAATTCGTACCTTATGAGTGCTTTGGTGGTTTTCTAGGTGGCGCATAGCTAAAACAAAGTTCATGTAAAGGTGGTTGACGTCAACGCTGCGTAGTCGTCCGATTACGCAGCGTTGAAAATTGGAAAACGGGAGGTTAACGGAAGCAGAAGCTTGTACATGTCCCGTTCCGGCTCTGGCCGTCGGCTCGTAACTCGGTCACGATCACCTCGTGACAGAAACATCCGTGATCTTGGCGCTGGTGGTCATCACGGCCCTGGCATTCGATTTCACCAACGGGTTCCATGACACCGCCAACGCGATGGCCACCTCCATCGCGACCAAGGCGCTACGGCCCAAGACGGCCGTGGCCCTGTCGGGCGTCCTGAACCTCGTCGGCGCCTTCCTGTCGGTGGAAGTCGCGCTGACCGTCACCAACGCCGTCGTCAAGATTCAGGACAAGAGCGGCGCACCCAAGGCGGAACTCCTCGCCGACGGTGGCAGCACCTTGTTGCTGATCATCCTGGCCGGCCTCGTCGGTGGCATCGTCTGGAACCTGCTGACCTGGCTGCTCGGGCTGCCGTCCAGTTCCTCCCACGCCCTCTTCGGCGGCCTCGTCGGCGCCACCCTCGCCGGCCTCGGTGTGGCGGGCGTCAACTGGAACGGTGACGGTTCGAAGCTTGACGGCGTCGTCGGCAAGGTCCTCCTGCCCGCCGTCATCTCACCCGTGATCGCCGGGGCGGTCGCCGCCCTCGGCACCTGGGTGATCTTCAAGATCACCACCGGGGTCGCGGCCCGCTTCACCGAGAACGGCTTCCGCTGGGGCCAGATCGGCAGCGCCTCCCTGGTCTCCCTCGCGCACGGCACCAACGACGCGCAGAAGACCATGGGTGTCATCACCCTGGCCCTCATCGCCAGCGGCCACTGGAGCGACCTGGAGAACATCCCACTCTGGGTCAAGGTCTCCGCAGCCGTCGCCATCGCGGCCGGCACCTACCTCGGCGGCTGGCGGATCATCCGCACCCTCGGCAAGGGCATCACCGACATCAACCCGCCGCAGGGCACCGCCGCACAGTCCGGCGCCGCCGCCGTCATCCTGGCCTCCAGCCACCTCGGCTTCGCGCTCTCCACCACGCACGTCGCCACCGGCTCGGTCATCGGCTCCGGCCTCGGCCGCCCCGGCGCCAAGGTCCGCTGGGCCGTCGCCGGCCGGATGGCCCTCGCCTGGCTGATCACCCTGCCGTCGGCAGCCCTGGTCGGCGCGGTCATGTTCTGGGTCGGCGACACGGTCGGCGGCACCGCCGGTGCCCTGGTCGTCTTCACCCTGCTGTGCCTCGCCTCGATCGCGATGTACCTGCGCTCCCGCACCGGCAAGGTCGACCACGAGAACGTCAACGACGACTGGGACGGCGCCGAGTCCGCCCCGGCCGACGCCGCCAAGCTTCCCGCCGCCGCAGTCTGAAGGGCACCGTCATGCACAACCTCGGATTCGCCCTCGACGGCGCCTGGCAGGTCCTCATCGCCGGCCTGGCCCTCGGAGCCGGCCTGCCCATCCTGTTCGCCCTCGGCATCCGTTCCCTGGCCTGGGGAGCGGGCGCCGCGTCGGTCACCAGCACCGGCGTCACCACCGCCACCCGGCGCCCGCTCGGCACCGTTCTCGGTTACGCCCTCTTCGCGGTCGTCATCATCGGTGTCCTGCTGGGCCTGACGTTCATCGTGGCCAGCGGCTTCGGCTACAAGCTGGACTTCGCGAACCTCTACCCGACCCTGGTCGCCAAGTAACCCGGCCACCGAACATCCGACGGCCCCGGCACAAGACGTGCCGGGGCCGTCGCTCTTCCCTCACGCCGCGCCGTTCCCGCGGACTGCAAGCTTTCCTTGCCCCTTTTATGGGGATTTAGAGGACTTCAGGCGAGAGAGCGGGCGAGGACTCCGATATCCGGGTTGTCGGTGAAAAGACCGTCGATGCCGGTACGCAGGAACGTCACCTGCTCGTCGATGGCCTTGCCGTACGCCGTCACGTCCGTACCCACCCGCAGTTCGGCCGGCAGGAACGAGTTCTCCGCCCGGAACGTGTACGGGATCACCCGCAGACCGGCCGCGTGCGCGTCCCGCACCAGAGTGGTCGGCGACCCGAGTGTGCCGTCGGCTTTCCGCGGGATGATCTGGCTCTTCTCGGGACCGATGCCATCCACGTACTGCGAAAGCTCTTTGAGGCCCTCGGGGGTGAGATGGTCGGCGTAGCTGCGCGGGTCCTCGAACGGTGACCCGGACGCGCTGCTCAGGAACACCAGCGGCACCTCCACCCGGTGCTCGTCGGCGAGGGTCCGCAGGTTGCCCGCCTCGAACGACTGGAGGAACACCTTGGCACCCCGCCGGTCCAGGCCGTTCCTCCGCAGCACCCGGACCAGGGGCTTCTCCAGTTCCAGGCCCAGGCGCCGGAAGTACGTGGGGTGTTTGGTCTCCGGGAAGACACCCAGATCCCGGTCCAGTTCTTTGGACAGTCGTCGGCGCAGGTCCAGAACCTCCTGGAAGGTCGGCACCTCGAACCGTCCGTCGTAGAGCGTGTTCCGCTGCCGTACCGCCGGAATCCGCTCCACCGCCCGCAGGGTCTTCAACTCGGCGAGCGTGAAGTCGTGGGTGAACCAGCCGGTCACGCTCACCCCGTCCAGCGACACCGTCCGCTTGCGCCCGGCGAACTCCGGCCGCGCCGCCACATCGGTGGTCCCGCCGATCTCCGGCTCGTGCCGGCACACCAGCACCCCGTCCTTGGTGATCACCAGGTCCGGTTCCATGTAGTCGGCACCCATCCGGGCCGCCAGCTCGTACGACGCGAGCGTGTGCTCCGGCCGGTACCCGGACGCGCCCCGATGCCCCACCACCAGCGCCCTGCCGTGTCCCCGCCCGCCGCCCAGGTGCCCTTGCGTGGTCCCGGCGGCCTCCCTCGCGCCGGCCCGCGCTGTACCGGCCCCGGCGTGCGCGGGCGACCCGGTAGCGGCCCCGGCCAGTGCCGGAGCGGCAGCGGCGACGGCGCCGATCCGTAGAACCTGACGGCGGTCTGCCACGATCTCCTCCACGAGTCCATGCGCCGGCGTCCATCGCCGGCGACCCGCTCAGAGTCGACGCGACCGATCCGTCCCCCAGGCGACGATCTCATGGCTTCCCCGCAAACGGTGGGTCAATGGTCGTTCCCGGACATCCCGCCCACCAGCCCCACTGCCACGTGTCCAGGCCCGGCCAGGGCACACGATGACGATCCGTGTGCCCTGGCCGGGGCCTCACCGGCCACCAGCCGGCCGGCGTCCTAGAGGCGGAGGTGGTCCCAGTCGAGGAGGCCGTCGCCGAGGTCGCGGACGGTGGCCAGCAGGCCCAGCCGGGCGGACCGCAACTCCAGGTCGTCGGCCATCACGAACACCTCGTCGAAGAACGTGCCGACCGGCTCGACCAGCCCCTGGGTGGCGCTGACGAACGAGGACACGTCGGTGAAGGCCGGAACCGCCGAGACCGCCTCGTGCAGGGCCAGTTCGGCCGGCTCCTTGAGGACGGCCGGGTCGTATCCGGCAGGGGTGCCCGCCGGCACGATCCGCCGGGCCCGCTGCACCGCTGCCGCCACGGCCAGGAAGCCGGGCTCGGTGACGGCTGTCGCGAGCTGTCCGAGCAGCACGTCGGCGAGGGCCGGGCGGGCGGCGTGCGGCAGTACCGCACGTACCCGGTCGATGGGGTGGTTCTCCTCGGCGAGCACCTGTTCGAGGCGTCTGGTGAGGAAGTCACCGGCCGCCGCGAGTACCTCCGGCGATACCGGCACCGGCTGGGCCGCGGCCGCCAGTTCCAGGCCTTCGGCCAGCGAGAACCCGGCCAGCGCCGGGGTGTTGCGGTGCACCGCGAGCAGGCCGAGCACGGCCCGCCGGACCGCGAACGGGTCGCTCGATCCGGTCGGCAGCCCGACCGTGGCGGCCAGGCCGATGACCAGGTCGAGGCGGTCGGCGAGTGACAGCAGGGCGCCGGGAACCGAGGCGGGCAGCACGTCACCGGTGTTGCGCGGCAGCTCCGCCTCGTAGACGGCCTGCGCCACCGGCCGGTCTTCACCGGCGTGCAGCGCGTAGTCCCGGGCCATCACCCCGGCGAGACTGGTCATCTCCGTGACGAGCTGCGATCCGAGGTCGAATTTAACCAGCTCAGCGGCTCTTTCCAGAACGCGTGAACCGATTCCGAGGCGCTCGGCGACAGCGAGGGCGAGGGCCGAGATCCTCCCGGCCCGGTCGGCCATCGAGCCGAGTCGGTCGGTGAAGGTGAGGCGGTTCAGGTGGGCTTTCATCTCGGCGATCGGCGTCGCCTGGTCGGCGCGGTAGAAGAAGGCCGCGTCCTCGTAACGGGCTCGCAGCACCGCCTCGTTGCCGCCGCGCACGAGTTCCACGTCGACCGGCCCGTTGGCCACGGTGACGAACATCGGCAGGAGCGCTCCGTCCGCGTCGCGTACCGGCAGATAGCGCTGGTGTTTGCGCATCACCGTGGTGAGCACCGCGTCCGGCAGCGACAGATAGCTCTCGTCGAAGGTGCCGAGCAGCGGCAGCGGCTGTTCCACCAGGTCGGTGATCTGGTCGATGAGTGCGGCCTCGCCCTTGACGTCGATCTTGCCGTCCGGATAGACGAGGTCCTGCGCGCCGATCACGATCAGTTCCCGCCGGTCCTCGTGGTCGGCGACGATGCCGTTGACGCCGAGCGTCTCCAGGAAGGTCTCCGCCGAGTCGATGTCGGTGTGCGGCGGCACCGCGGTGCGCAACAGCCGGGTGCGTCGCCCGGCGGCGAGCGTGGAGACGGCCACCGGCACCACGTCGTCGCCCCAGAGCGCGGTCAGCCACCGGACCGGCCTGCTGAAGGAGAGCTTCGGGTCGTTCCACCGCATGTTCTTGGTGGCCCGCAGCCCGGTGACGACCTGCGCGAGCACGGCGGCGAGCACGGTGGGCGCCGCGCGCCCGGCTTCGTGCTTCTTCACCACCACGTGGGGTACGCCGTTGACGTCCTCGGTCTCGACGTCCGCAGCAGTCAGCCCCTGCCCGCGGGCGAAGCCTTCGAGGGCCTTGGTCGGGGTGCCGTCGGCGCTGTAAGCAGCTGCGGTCTTGGGTCCCTTGACGACCCGCACGTGGTCGTCCTCCCGGGCGGCGACCGTGGCGACCACGGCGATCAGCCGGCGCGGGGTGCCGAAGACGCGGACCTCGCCGTGACCGAGCCGGGTGCCCGCCAGTCCTTCGGTGAGGAGCCGTTTCACCTGTTCCCGGGCGGATCGCAGCTCGGCCGGCGGCAGTTCCTCGGTGCCGATCTCGAAGACCAGGGTGCGTTCGCCGTTGCCGGTCTGGACCGCTGCGGCCGGCCGGGCCGCCTCGCGCGGGGCGACGGTGCCGAGCGGCAGGCCCATCTCGGTGCGCCGGTCCACCCAGAGTTTCGCTACCTCGCCGGCGAGCCGCCGCATCCGGGCGAACTCGGTGGCCCGTTCGGCGGTCGAGACGGCGCCCCGGGAGTCGAGCACGTTGAAGGCCTGCGAGCACTTGAGCACGTAGGAGTGGGCGGGCACCGGCAGCCCGGCGTCGATCATCCGCTGGGCCTCCCCGGCGTAGAGCTCCAGCAGCTTCCGGTTGGCGTCGATGTCGGCGTCGTCCAGGTAGTAGCGGGACATCTCGTACTCGGATTGGCCGAAGACCTCGCCGTAACTGATGCCGGGGGAGTACTCGATCTCCTTGAAGTGGGTCTTCTCCTGCAGCGCCATGATGATGCGCTCGATGCCGTAGGTGATCTCCACGCTGACCGGGTCGAGGTTGAGCCCGCCGACCTGCTGGAAGTAGGTGAACTGGGTGATCTCCAGCCCGTCCAGCCACACCTCCCAGCCCAGGCCCCAGGCGCCGACCGCGGGCGCGGCCCAGTTGTCCTCGACGAATCGCACGTCGTGGGCCGTCACGTCGATGCCGATGGCGGCCAGACTGCCGAGATAGAGCTCCTGCGGGTTGCCGGGGTCGGGTTTGAGGATGACCTGAAGCTGGGTGTGGGTCTGCAGCCGGTTCGGGTTCTCGCCGTACCGGGAGTCGTCGGGCCGGACCGACGGCTCGGGGTAGACGACGCGCCACGGCTCGGGGCCGAGCACTCGCAGCAGGGTCGCCGGGTTGAGGGTGCCGGCACCGACCTCGGTGTTCATCGGCTGGACGACCAGGCAACCCTGATCCGTCCAATACGTGGTCAACCGAGCCAGTGCGTCCTGCATGGTGAGCATGGGACCGAAGTCTAGGGGCGCCAGTACGGGGGTAGGTACGCAATATGCTCGCCGGAGACCTTTACACCTTCCAGGACCTCCTCACGGATGAGGAGGCAGCCACCGTCACCAGGGTGCGTGAGTTCCTCTCCACCGAGGTGACCCCGATCGCCAACGAGTACTGGGCACGGGCTGAGTTCCCGGCCCACCTGATCAAACGGTTCGCCGGGCTGGGTCTGGCCGGGGTGAAACGGTCCTCGCTGCTGGACGGCTGGCTGGCCCTGGAGATGGGGCACGCCGACGCGTCGATGGCCACGTTCTACGGGGTGCACGCCGGGCTGGCGATGGGCAGCATCCAGGAGTGCGGGTCACCCGAGCAGCGGGAGCGCTGGCTGCCGTCGATGGCGTCGTTCGAGCAGGTCGGGGCGTTCGCGCTGACCGAGCCGACGGGGGGTTCCGACGTGGCGGCCGGCCTGCGCACGGTGGCCCGGCGGGAGGGTGACACCTGGGTGCTCAACGGCCGTAAGCGCTGGATCGGCAACGCGACCTTCGCCGACCTGATCGTGGTGTGGGCCCGGGACGAGGCGGACGACCAGGTCAAGGGGTTCGTGGTGAAGCAGGGCACACCGGGCGTCACCGCCACCAAGATCGAAAACAAGATCGCGCTGCGGATCGTGCAGAACGCCGACATCGAACTGGCCGGGGTGCGGGTTCCGGAGGCCGACCGGCTCCAGGAGGCGCACTCGTTCAAGGACACCTCACGGGTGCTGCGGCAGACCCGGGCCGGGGTGGCCTGGCAGTCGGTCGGCGTGATGCTCGCGGCGTACGAGATCGCCCTCGCCTACGCCGGTGAGCGCAAGCAGTTCGGCCGGCCGATCGCCAAGTTCCAGCTGGTGCAGGACCTGCTGGTGCGGATGGTCGGTAACGTGACCGCCTCGATGGGCATGTGCGTGCGCCTCGCCCAGCTGCAGGACTCGGGGGTCTACAAGGACGAGCATTCGGCGCTGGCCAAGGCGTACTGCACGACCCGGATGCGGGAGGTGGTGGGCTGGGCCCGGGAGTTGCTGGCCGGCAACGGCATCGTGCTGGAGTACGACATCGGCCGGTTCGTCGCCGACGCCGAGGCGCTGTACTCCTATGAGGGCACCCGCGAGATCAACTCGCTGATCGTGGGCCGCGCCATCACCGGTCACGGCGCTTTCGTCTGACCGGTGATGGCAGGCGCGGTCAGAGGTATTCCTTGCGGATCACCTTCTGCGACGCGGTGAAGGACAGGTTGCACGAGGTGAGCTCGCCGGCGGGGGCGGGGGCGCTGGTCCATTCGAAGTAGAAGCGCCCCTTGGTGAGGCCCGGTTTCAGATCGAACTCGGCCGGGCCCTTGCCTTCCGGGAAGTCCCGCCAGCCGGGGCCGCCCGGGGTGAAGGCGGTCGCCTCGTCGGCGGCGAAGCCGATCCGGCCGCCGGACTTCGGCTGGAGGCATTCGTGGGACAGTTCGACGTGGATCGGGGCCGGGTCGACGAACTGTTCCGGCCCGGTCGCCCGGCACGACGGCAGGCAGGACAGTTTGCTCGCCGTCCACGAGTAGAGCATCTGGTCGGCCGAGCGGGTGGTGTAGACGGTCAGGGCCTCGGTGGCGGTCGCCGAGATCTTCTGTTTCAGGTGCCGGTACTCGGCACTGTAGTCGCCGGAGAGGGTGGCCCGGGTGGTCCACCGGAACCGGCCGGCACTGCTCGCGCTGGTGGAGCCGAGATGGGTGCGTTCCCCGCTCTGCCCCTTGGAGAAGTAGAAGTCGACCCGGCCGGCGTTGCCGCTGGTGCGGTCGAGGTAACCGGCGACTCCGCTGATCACCACGCTGGTGCCCGGGGTCACCTCCTTGGGCGCGATCTCCAGCATCATCTCGGGGATCGCGTCCGGGTCCGGCGCGGCGTGAGCCGGAACCGCGCCGGCGAGTGTCACGGCCAGCGCGGCACCGGTGACGAGTAGACGAGTACCGCCCACAGTTGTCCTCCCCATGGGGTAGTTTCATGATCTTTCAACCGGAAACTACCAGGGAGGAATCCGACATAATTGCTATATGACCGGGTTACCGTCCGGCCGGACACACCCCGCCGCCATCCCGCTTCGCCTGGTACATGTACGTGTCAGCGGCCCGGATCAGAGCCGTCACCTCGCTGCCGTGCTGCGGGAACAGGGCGACACCGACGCTGGCGCCGATCCGTACCGGCTCACCCTCGATGTCGAACGGCTCCCGCAACCGCTCGCAGATCCGGGACCCGACCGAAGCCGCCGCGCTCGCGTCCGGGTCGCCGGTGAGCAGCACCGCGAACTCGTCCCCACCGAGCCGGGCCACCAGGTCCGGCCGCCGCACCACACCCTGCAGCCGCCGCGCCACCAACTGCAGCAGCACGTCACCGGCATGATGCCCGATGGTGTCGTTCACCTGCTTGAACCCGTTCAGGTCGAGCAGCAGCAGAGCCACCCGGGTGCCGGTGCCGGCGGCGATCTCCACAGCGGTCTCGGCCCGGTCCAGCAGCATCTTGCGGTTCGGCAGCCCGGTCAGCGAATCGTGGTTCGCCTGCCGGGTCAGCTCGCTCAGGTGCACCGCCGCGGCCTGCCGCATCCGGGCACTGTCCATGATCAGCGTGCCCTCGAAGGCCAGCTGATGAGCGAAGATCCGATCCTGCGCGGTCCAGTCCCGGGACCGGCTGGAATCGCCGCACATCACCATGCCGACCGGGCCCTGCGCGGACATCAGCGGCATCGCGATGAACGACCGGAAACCGATCGACTGGACCAGCCCGCCGGCCCGCACCTTGGTGGTCTCCGCATCGGTGACCAGCAGCGGCTGACCCTTCTCGGCGGCGTTACGCCACAACGGCGAATCGGCGGCGGCCTGCCCCAGCAGTTTCCCGGTCACCGACCGCAACGTCTCCTCGGGGAAACCGACACCGTGCACGTACCGGATCCGCCCGTCCGCGTCGATCAGGTGCAGCGCGGCGTGCTCGGTCCGGAACGCGGCAGCACACGAACGGGCCAGCAACTCCGCCGCCGACTCCACGTCACCGGCGGACATGCCCTGCTCGAACATCTCCCGGATGGTGGCGCTGCTGTGCGCCACGAACTGCCGCTGTTTCTCCGCCGCCAGCCCCTGCAGGGTGGTGGCGAAATGCAGCGCCATCGTCGACACCGTGTCCAGCTGGAGTTCGTCCAGAGCCGGCCCGGTCAGCAGCAGCACCCCGACGGTCTGTCCGCCGATCCGCAGCCGGACCGCCATCTGATCGCCGGCCACCACCGGACGGCCACCGGCCGGAGCCCGGAACACCTTGCCGGCCACCAGCTGGTCCCGTCGCCCCGCCTCACCGATCCGGGCGCTGACCGTCATCATGCCGGTCTCCGAATCCAGCTCGAAGACGGTCGCCGCGGTCAGCCCGGCGATCGCCCGCAGGTGCGGTGCGGTCAGGTCGAGGACATGCTGCACCGAGGGGGTGTCCCGGGTCATGAACGCCACCAGTTCCGCCAGCATCAACCCGTGCCGGTCCGGCGTCATGAACCCGCCGGTGCCCGTGACGACGGGACCGGTGGTGTGCGTCTCGCTGCCCACGCTCATGGCAGTAGGGTCGGCATCGCCGGGCCACGGTTGAGCCGCCACGGCCGTCGCGCCGGTCGCAATCCGGGTGCGGTTCATAATCGGCGGATGGGGATCAAAGCACTCATCTTCGACTTCGACGGCCTGCTCATGGACACCGAGACGCTCCAGCTCGACAGCTGGCGGCACCTCTGGGAGTCACAGGGGCTGACGCTCGACACGACGGGGTTCTTCGCCGGCCACGGCGGCGACCCCACCGAGGCCCGGTACGCGCTGCTCGCCGCGGCGGCCGGTCCGGGATTCGACCGGGTCTCCGGAGACGCGCGGCTCACGGCGTACCGCAAGGAACTGCAGAAGAGCCTGGGCCTGACCGCCGGCCTCGCGCCCTGGCTGACCGACGCCGCGGCCGCCGGGCTGCGGCTGGCGGTGGCCAGCAGCTCGCATCGCGCCTGGGTCGCCGGCAACCTGGACCGGACCGGCGACCTGGGCCGCTTCGAGGTGCTGGCCTGCGGAGACGAGGTCGACGGGCACAAACCGGACCCGGCGGTCTACCGGCTGGCCCTGGAGCGTCTCGGCCTTCCGCCGTCGGAGGCGATTGCCTTCGAGGACACCCCGCACGGCGTCGAGGCCGCGGTCGCTGCCGGGTTGCGGTGTGTCGCCATTCCCAATCGGTACGTGGATCCGTCCCGTTTCGCCCACGCCACCCTGGTCCTGCCCTCCGCGGCGGACGCCTGCCTCGCCGACGTCCTGGCCCGCGTCCAGCTACCTGCCCCACCCGGCGACGGCCTCTGATACACGCGTGCTCAGGGGGTCCATCGTTCCGCGGCCGGCAGGGGGTGCCTGAGGAGCCGGCGCCGGAACTGCCGCCGGGCCGGGGAACCGCTGAGGACCCGGGCGGGATCACCTCGCGGTCCGAGGGGCGGGGCGTTCGTCCAGTACGGGGTAGACCACCTCGCCGTCGGGTGCCGCCCAGCATGCGGTGCGCGTCCGGGTCGCGGTGAAGAACGGTTGACGCCGCCGGGGCGGGTGCGCGGAGCAGCCGGTTGCGCCAGCGGGTCAGGGTGCGCTGTTCAGTGCGGGTGTGGTGGGTGGCGGTGACCGGCAGCCACGGCAGTGGGGAGCCGTCGACGAGGCGGATCCGGGTGTGGTGCCGCCAGGCGGTCAGGAAGGTCGCCTGGGTCACGTCGTCGGCGGTGGACCATGAGCCGGTGAGGCGGAAGGCGTGGTTGTAGACCGCGCGGGAGTGCCTGTCGAACATGGTGTCGAAGTCGGGGATCGTCACGTCCCACTATCGCCGCGAGCCGCGGGCCTGTTGCGTCAGGAGCCCGGCGGGCAGCCGGGCGGAATCCCCGCCGTGAACTCTCAGTTGCCCCTTTGTTTCGGAGTGATTGCGCTGGGAGCGCTCCCATGCGAAGCTGTCCACATCGGCCAACGATCCCCACCGATGTATTGGCCGGCGATCGACCGGCGTGCTCCCCACGTCGGCCTGTTCCCCGGCGTGCTCCCCACGCCGTCCCCGTCTCGAGGAGCCTTCTTATGAGACCCATCCCCACCCGCGCCAGGGCGTTCACCGCCGCTGCCGCCGTCGGTGTCGTCGCCGCCTCGGGTGCCGTCGCCGTCGCGACCAGCGCCAGTGCCGCGGCCGGCTGCCGTGTCGACTACTCGGTGAACCAGTGGAGCAACGGCTTCACCGGCAACGTCACCGTCACCAACCTCGGCGACGCCATCTCCGGCGGCTGGCGCCTCACCTGGACCTGGCCGAGCGGCCAGACGGTCACCCAGGCGTGGAGTGCCACGGTCACCCAGTCCGGATCGGCGGTGACCGCCGTCAACCCGTCGTGGGCGGCCTCGCTGCCGACCAGCGGCACCGCCAACTTCGGATTCAACGCCAACCACTCGGGTACGAACACCGCACCCGCGTCGTTCTCCCTGAACGGCACCGTCTGCAACGGCTCGACGGGCGGTTCGCCGTCGCCGAGCACGAGCACGTCGCCGAGTACGAGCACCAGCCCGTCGCCGAGCACCAGCAACCCGCCGCCCGGTAACAAGGTCGACAACCCGTACGCCGGGGCCCGGGGTTACGTGAACCCGGAGTGGAAGGCGAAGGCCGAGTCGGTGTCCGGTGGCAGCCGGGTCTCGAACAACCCGACTGCGGTCTGGATCGACCGGATCGCCGCGATCGAGGGCACCGACGGCAGCAGCTCGAACGGTTCGATGGGTGTGCGGGACCACCTGGACGCGGCTCTGGCGCAGGGTGCCGGCTACATCCAGTTCGTCATCTACAACCTGCCCGGCCGGGACTGCGCGGCGCTCGCCTCCAACGGTGAGCTCGGCCCGTCCGAACTGCCGCGGTACAAGACCGAGTACGTCGACCCGATCGCCGCGATCCAGGCCGATGCGAAGTACGCGGCCCTGCGGATCATCAACATCGTCGAGATCGACTCGCTGCCGAACCTGGTCACCAACGTGGGCAGTGCGGCCGGCGCCACCGCGGCCTGCGACACGATGAAGGCCAACGGCGGGTACGTGCAGGGCATCGGTTACGCCCTGCAGAAGCTCGGCGGCCTGGCCAACACCTACAACTACGTCGACGCCGCCCACCACGGCTGGATCGGCTGGGACTCGAACTTCGGCCCGACCGCCGACATCATGCTCCAGGCCGCCCAGGCGTCCGGCAACGTGAAGAACGTGCACGGGTTCATCACGAACACGGCCAACTACTCGGCGCTGCGCGAGACCCTCTTCACCGTCGGTACGAACGTCAACGGCACGTCGGTACGCCAGTCCAAGTGGGTCGACTGGAACCAGTACGTGGACGAGCTGAGCTTCGCCCAGGCGTTCCGTACCAAGCTGGTCTCGATCGGTTTCGACGCCGGCATCGGCATGCTGATCGACACCTCCCGTAACGGCTGGGGCGGTTCGGCCCGGCCCACCGCGGCGAGCACCAGCACGAACGTCGACACCTTCGTCAACGAGTCCCGCATCGACCGCCGGATCCACGCCGGCAACTGGTGCAACCAGTCCGGTGCCGGCCTGGGCGAGCGCCCGACCGCGGCTCCGGCCTCCGGTATCGACGCCTACGTCTGGGTGAAGCCGCCGGGCGAGTCGGACGGCTCCGCCACCCTCATCCCGAACGACGAGGGCAAGGGCTTCGACCGGATGTGCGACCCGACCTACACCGGTAACGCCCGTAACGGCAACAGCATGTCGGGTGCGCTGGCCGGCGCCCCGATCTCCGGGGCCTGGTTCCCGGCTCAGTTCTCGCAGCTGATGGCGAACGCCTACCCGGCCCTGTAACAAGGGCTGCGGACCGGCCGGTACCCCACACCCGGGGTGCCGGCCGGTCCGTCATGTCCGAGTCGCGGCCGCCCGGGTGTCTCCGGAGGCGGCGGTGAAGAACGGGTGTCAGGATGCGGCGGCGTGAGGACGGGTGTTTCAGGATGCGGCGGTGAAGAACCGGTAGACCGCCCGGTACGGCACCGCCGTGGTCCCGCCGCCGGTGCACGGCCCGGACTTCAGCCCGCCCACGGTGTCCAGCCGCTGGATGTAGGTGACCGCGCCGAACAGCCCGGCACCCCGGGTGCGCCCGGCGGTGATCCGCAGCAGCGGGATGCCGTCGCGATGACCCGACGGTGCCCGGACCACCGAGGACGGGTCGCCCTCGAGCAGCGAGCCGTCCTGGTCCGACTGCCAGGACGGGCCCCGGAAGTGCAGTGCCGTCACCTTCTTCACCGGGTGCATGGTGACGCCGGTGAGCGAGGCGGCCGGCTCGAGCAGGGTCCAGCCGCCGGCTCGGCACTGGTAGACCTGGACGCCCCGGGCCTTGAGGACGGCGTGGATCCGGTGGCCGGGCGGCGGCTCCAACTCCGGCGGCACCCGCGGATCCGCGCCGAAGTTGCCGGCCTGGGTGGTCGGTGGCCGGGACACGACCGGGACGGCATCGGTCCCGGCGAACGAGACACCGGTGGGAACAGCGACGGCCACGAGCGCGAGCCCGCCGACCCCGGCGACGACCTTGACACGACGCGAGACTGGAGCCACGGAGTCCTCCCCTATGGACGGTGACGCAGCGCATTCACGCTAACCGGCACCGTTCCCGGGGGGAGGCCGTTGTCGTGGGAAATCACCCGGAGGGATTGTCCTATCGGTACGATCCCGGCATCGAGTAGAAACCGGTCGGTGCCGCCTGCTCGGCCATCCGGGTCTGCCTGGCCCGGGCGCGCAGCCGCAGCAGGATCATCACCCCGAGGAAGACGCAGATGCCACCGGCGATCAGGCCGGGGCCGAGCACCGACGACTCGTTGGCGATCAGGGCGGCGTCGGCGTCGTTCCCGCTGTCGGCCAGTGGCGGAGCGGTGTCCTCCTCGACCGGCGCGGCCGCCTCCTCACTCTCGCTCTCCTCCGGCTCCGGGGACTTCTCCGACTCCGATGGCTCGGGCTCCGGCTCGGGCTCCCGGCCGCCCTCGACCCCGGCGGTCGCGCCGGCCGCGGAGAGCAGGACGTTCTGCTCGTCGAAGGCGCGCACCTCGAACCGTACGTCGCCGTCGTCCGGCCCGTCGAAACCGATCTGCCAGCGCCCGGTCACCGTCCGGCCCCGGCAGGACGTGCCCGGGTCCAGTTCGTTGTCGACGAAGGTCGTCGTGGTGCCCTGGGTGCGGTCGGTGGTCGCGAACGGGCCGTCCTCCTCGACCCGGGTCACGCGGAACTGCCCCGAGTCGATCCGGGACTGCATCAGCAGCACGAAGCGCACCTTGCGGCAGCGCCGGTTGTCCGAGGTGACCACGGCGGTCAGGGTCTCCGCGTTCCGGCCGACGGTGAAGTCGTCCGGGGAGCTCACCTGAACGCTGAAACCCCGCTCGTCAGCCGAGGCCGGCGCCGCGAACGGCACCGCACTCAATACGGCGCCGGCGACTACCGCGCCGGAGAGCGCGGTGATCCGGTGTCGCATGACGATCCCCCTTCCCAGGGCAGTTCAGAACATTCGCCTGCACTACTTAGTTCGCCCACGGCGGGCGAAAGGTTCAGACGGTGGCCTGGGTCACTTCTCGCGGCATGCTTAATTTTTCCTTAACCCGGCAACCGAATAGCCATCTGCCCTGTTCAGGGGGCCTGCGCGGAAAGTAGTCGGGCGACTACGCAAAAAGTTCGGACGGTGTTCATCCGATCCCGGGCCCGGCACGTAATCCGGGGCAGGACACGGTCAGCGGCTGGCAGGGGAAAGCACGCCGAGGCCCGGGTCCAGCGCAGAGCTTGAGCGCGGGGCGTTCCCCACGGACGCCTGCGTCCCACCGCCCACGGGACGTGACCGCACCAAGGAAAACGAGGAGTCCATGGCCCGCTCGAAGAACAACAAGGCAGCCCCCACCCGAGTGGCGGTCGACGTCGGATCCACTGGTGTCCGCACCGTGCCGAAGGGCGCCGTAGCCCTTCTCGCCGTGTGCATCCTGGCCGCTCTCTGGGCGGTCGCGATGATGACCGTCGCCGGTCGTGTCGCCTGGGTATACGTTTTCGAATACCTGAACTACTACATGGGCGTCGTCGCCCTGGTGTCGCTGTCCATCACCATCATGATCGGACTTGTCGCCACCGACCGGATGGTGCTCAGCATCCGTCAGCGGGTCCTGCTGCAGTCGGCGCACCGCACCACCGGCGTGATCGCTGTCGGCGGTCTCTTCGTCCACGTCTGGGCGAAGTACTCCGACGGCTACATCGGCCTGATCGACATCGTCGTCCCGTTCCTGGTCGACGGCCGTGAGGGCTGGGTCGGCATGGGCACCGTGTCCGGATGGATCATGGTGCTGGTGCTCTGGTCCGGTCTCGCCCGGGCCAAGTTCATCGGCCGCGGCAAGCCCTGGATGTGGCGCGGTATCCACGCCATCTCCTACCTGATCTGGCCGATCGCCCTGTTCCACGGCCTCGGCGCCGGCCGCGCCGCCGCCACCTGGGTCGTCGTCAGCTACATCCTCTGCGTGCTCGGTGTTCTGATCGGCCTGGCCGTCCGGCTCTCGGTCAGCCTCAACCGCCGCAAGGACTTCGCCTCGCCCGCCGGTCTCGGCGCGGTCAAGTCGAACGAGACCGGCACCCTGGTCCCGACCGCCACCGCCCCGATCCGCCGCCCGCAGGGCGCCGGCCGCAGCGCCCAGCCGCAGGCCGACCTGCTGGCCCCGGCCGGTGGCGGCGGCGGCCAGGTGACCCAGTCGTGGAGCATGGACGCCCCGCCCGCCCCGCCGGCTCCGCCCGCACCCCCGGTGGCCCCGCCCGCCCCGGTTCCGGCGCCCGCGCTGCTCGAGGAGGAGCCCGCGCCCCGTGGCCGGCAGCCCGAGCTGGAGGCGCCCGCGCCTCGCCAGCGCCGGGCCGTCGAGGACGACGAGCGCTACGACACCCAGACCCGGATGCCGCGCCGGGACGTCGAGGACGACCGCTACCGGTACGACGACGAGCCCGCCCCGCGGTCCCGTGGTGGCCGGTCCCAGGACCGTTACGACGAGCCCGCTCCCCGTGCCCGCCGGTACGAGGACGACGAGCCGCCGACCCGGTCCCGCCGCCGCGACGAGTTGGAGTCGACGAGCACCCGGATGCGCCGGGACGACCTGGAGTCCCCGAGTGGCCGGATGCGCCGCTACGAGGACGACGAGCCGACCGGTGCCCGGTCGCGCCGCCGTGAGCCGGAGCCGGAGTACGACGTGGCCCCGAGTGGCCGTCGCCGTGCCGACGACGGTTACGACGACGCGCCCCGTGGCGGCGGCCGGTCCGCCCGCTACGAGGAGCCCCGCTACGAGGAGCCGCCGCCCCGCCGCCCCAGCCGCAGCGAGTTCGTCGACTTCGCCGACGCCCCGGCCGACGACAGCCCGACCCTGGTCGACACCGGTTCACGCCGGTCCCGCCGGGGTGGCGAGCCGGACGGTGGTGGCCGTGGCGGCCGCCGCGGCCGGGACGACAGTGACGACGGCTACTTCTCGCAGTTGCGCGGTGACTCGAATTGAGTTCCCAGCAGGTTCCCCCCGTCACCGCGGTGGGCACACCACGCATCACCGCGGGGTTCGACGAGTACGGCCGTCTCGACCTACTGGCCCACCAGGAGGTGCACGGCGGGTTCGCGGCGCTCTCCTCGGGTGAGCTGATCGGCCTCGCCGACCGCATCGAGCTGCGGGGCCGCGGCGGTGCCGGCTTCCCGTTCGCCCGCAAGGTGCGCGCGGTCGTCGACTCCTGCCGCCGGCAGGAGCTGCCACCGGTGATCGTGGTGAACGCCACCGAGGGCGAGCCCCCGTCCTGGAAGGACAAGGCTGTCCTCACCCGCGGCCCGCACCTGATCCTGGACGGCGCGGCTCTGGCCGCCGCCGCCCTGGACGCCGAGGAGATCGTCATCGGTGTCGCCGACGACGGTGTCGGCCAGGAGTCGCTGGCCGCGGCGCTGGCCGAACGGAAGATGCCCTGCCCGACCCGGATCGTCGTGGTGCCCCACCGGTTCATCTCCGGTGAGGGTGGCGCGCTGGTCCGCGGTATCAACGGCGAGGCGCACATCCCGCCCGGCCGCAAGACCCGGTCCAGCGACAAGGGCGTGATGGGCCTTCCCACCCTGCTCTCCAACGCGGAGACCTACTCCCAGCTGGCCATCGCGGCCCGGCTGGGACCGTGGGAGTACAACTCGGTCGGCATCCCCGAGGAGCCCGGCACGGTGATGCTCACCGTCGGAGGCTCCGCGTCGGCACCCGCCGTGGTCGAGGCGCCCAGCGGCACCTCGCTCATGGAGGTGCTGGAGATGTGCGGCGCCGACATCGGCCCGGGTCTGCTGGTCGGTGGCTACCACGGCAAGTGGGTCACCGCCGAGCAGGCGAAGACCATCAAGATCTCCCGGAAGGGGTTCGCCAAGGTCGGCGGCACCCTGGGCGCCGGCATGCTGATCCCGATCGGCTCGAAGACCTGCCCGATCGGCGAGGTCGCCCAGGTGGTGCAGTACCTCGCCGGCGAGTCGGCCGGTCAGTGCGGCCCGTGCCGCATCGGCCTGCCCGACCTGGCCCGCGCGGTGACCCTGGTGTCGCTCGGCGGCAACGCGGTCAAGGAGGTGCGGCAGGCGGCCGGCCTGGTCAAGGGCCGTGGCGCGTGCTCGCACCCGGACGGCACCGGACGGTTCGCGCTGTCCGCCCTGGAGGTCTTCAAGGCCGATGTCGAGGCGCACGCCAACGGCGAGGGCTGCGGCAAGTCGGTCAAGGGCATCCTGCCGCTGCCGTACACCGCCGAGACCGGGGCCCGCAGGCTGGCCCTGGACTGGTCCCGCTGCGACGGGCACGGGCTGTGCTCGGCGGTGGCCCCGGAGATCATCCGGCTGGACCACAACGGGTTCCCCGCGTTCCCGCAGACCCCGCTGCCGCCGTGGCTCGAGGACGGCGCGCGCAAGGCAGTGAACGTGTGCCCGGCCCTGGCCCTGCGGCTGACCGAGCCCACCCCGGCTAAGTGACGGAGTGACATGAACAGACGCGACTCGGTACGCGTACCCAAGCTGGTCGTGCTGGCACTGACCACCGCTCTCGCGGCCGCAGCCTGTGGCACCGCACCGGTCGCGTCCGCACCCGCGGCGCAGGCACCGGCGGCCGGAACCTCTCCGGCCGCCACGCCCTCCACCGGCGTGCCCGCCTCCCCGGCGGCCCCGGTGACCGTGCCGAAGAACCTCACCTTCACCGGGACCACCCTGGAGGGGGCGAAGTTCGACGCGGCGAGTCTGGCCGGGAGGCCGGCGATCCTCTGGTTCTGGGCGCCCTGGTGCGCCACCTGTGCCAGCGAGGCGCAGTCGATCGGCGACCTCAAGGACGAGTACGGTGACCGGCTGCAGATCCTCGGGATCGCCGGAATGGGCAAGAACACCGAGATGAAGCGGTTCGTCTCCGACTTCGAGCTGCAGGGCGTGCCGCATCTCAACGACGCGCCCGGCAAGCTGTGGAAGCGGTTCGGGATCGTCCAGCAGAGCTGGTACGTCTTCCTTGACGAGAACGGCAAGGAGACCTACACGGGGTACCTGGACGACCTCCAGCTCACCCAGCGGGTTCAGGCCATGACTGCGTGATCGGCCAGCTCGGCCAGGGTGGCGAACCGTTCGGCCTCGATCCGGGGGCCGGCGCGCTCGCCGTCGTCGCGGGCCGAGGGCGCCTCCACGTGTTCCGGCCCCTGCACGAAGACGCCGCACTGCAGGTGAACGGTCCGATAGAGGCGCAGGTCAGCGGTGGGGTCGGTGGCCGTCACGCCCGGTTTGCGGTGCGGCGCCGGTTCGCCCTGCCAGCGCAGCAGCCAGACACCCCGGCCGGGCCGTGCCGCGTCCATCGTCGTGGCGACCCGGGCCACGTCATCCGGTTCGAAGACCGGCCCGAACTCGACCTCGACCGGTAGCGCGGGCCGCAGCGCGCCGCGCAGCACCCGGACCGGCGCCAGGGTGACGATCACACTGCTCATGTCGCCGATCTCGCGGCCCACCCGGACCCCCGTGACATCGGCTTCGACCACCACTGTGGTCTGCGTGTAGGCGTCCTTCAGGGTGGCCGGCGGTGCCTTGAGATCCATCGCCGGACCGGGGCGGAGCGGATCGAAGAAGCCGGTGCCGGCGGCGACCGCTGCGGGGGTGATCGCGACCGGCTCCGGGACTGCTGCGGGTGCCGCACAGGAGGACAGCAGAACGGCGGCCGCCCCGAGGGCGACCGCCGTGATCGATGGCTTCATGGGCTCTACGACGCGGCGGTCGCGCGCCGGGTTCCGGTTACCAGCCGGGCTTCTCGTTCGGCATCAGGAACCAGAGGATCGGATAGACCAGGATCTGGCTGCCCGGGATCAGGAAGAGGATCAGCACGAACAGCAGCCGGGCGAGCCACGGGTCGAGACCGAAACGCTGGCCCAGGCCGGCACAGACGCCGGCGATCATCCGGCCCCGCAGCGGGCGGACCAGACCCTGGCGGGCGAAGGAGTCGTGAACGGCGCTCATCTGTCGATCCCTGCTTTCACTCGATGCGAACTGATGACTCCATGGTGTCCGCCGGAGTGGCCCGCGCGCATCGGGTCTCCCCCCGATTCCGGGCTCGGGGATCTCCATGAGGCCGCCGCCTATCCGGGTAGCGACACCGCCCTATAAAGTGCGTTCGGCACGCTTCGGGGGGACGGGAATGGGCGACGGCGCACTGCCGGGTGAGCGGACACAACCGCTGCGCCCGCGTGATCCACGTGCCCTCGGCGACTATGAGCTGGTCGGCCGTCTGGGCGAGGGCGGGATGGGCACGGTGTTCCTGGCCCGTACCGCCGCCGGGGTGCTCGTCGCCGTCAAGGTGGTGCGGGCCGATCTGGCGCACGACGACGAGTTCCGCCGCCGGTTCCGCAGCGAGGTGAACCGGGCCCGGCAGGTGCCGCCGTTCTGCACCGCCGAGGTGCTCGACGCCGATCCGGACCACGAGCAGCCCTACCTCGTGGTGGAGTATGTGGACGGTCCCACCCTGGCCGAGGTGGTCGAGGAGCGCGGGCCGCTGACCAGCGCCAACCTGCACGGGGTGGCGATCGGGGTGGCCACCGCGCTGACCGCGATCCACGGTGCCGGGGTGATCCACCGCGACCTCAAGCCGCGCAACGTGCTGCTGGCGCCGGGCAGCCCCAAGGTGATCGACTTCGGGATCGCCCGGGCGATGGAGGGGACGAGCGCCAACACCCGTACCGACCAGATGGTCGGCACCGTGGCGTACATGGCTCCGGAACGGTTCGGCTCCGAGGACGACGCCCCGATCACCACGGCGGCCGACGTGTTCGCCTGGGGGACCGTGGTGGCCTACGCGGGTACCGGGCAGACCCCGTTCTATGCCGACTCGCCGCCGGCGATGGCGGCCCGCATCCTCACCCAGCCGCCCCGTCTGGACGGGCTCAGCGGCCCGCTGCGCGAGCTGGTGGCGCACGCCCTGGAGAAGGACCCGGAGAACCGGCCCAGCTCCCGGGAACTGCTCGACCTGCTGGTGTCCGGGTCGAGCCGCCCGTCGGCCACCGCTGCGGCCTTCGCCGACCAGCCCGACCTGCGGGCCGCGGCGGTCGAGGCGCAGGCGGTCACCGGGGTCGCGCCGTCGCCCACGCTGCCCACCCTGAGCATCCCGCCGGGCCTGGTCGGCTACGACGAGAACTCGATCATCACGGTGCCGATCTCGGCGCCGCCCGGCCGGCCCCGCTCCGGCCCGCCGCCACCGGAGCCGGCCCGCCGTTGGGCGCTGCCGGCCGCCGTCGGCTTCCTGATCCTGGCGATCATCGCCGGCGCGGTGATGCTGGCGCTGTCGGTGCGCGACCGTGGGCAACTGGGCGAGGTGGCCGCCGGCCCCAGCCCCGTCGTCGTGCCGCTGCCGCCCACCGACGCTCCGTGGATCACCGACTCGCTGCGGCAGACGGCGTACTGGAAACCGAGCGAGCAGGCCGGCGAGGGCGAGTGCCACTTCGACCCGGTCCAGGGCCTGGTCGCCCGGCGGGACACCAGCGGCACCTTCAAGTGCAAGGGGCCGTCCGACCAGCTCCCGGCCGACCTGCGGATCGAGGTGACGGTCCGGTTGAACACCGCGGACAGCTGCGCCACCGTCTGGTTCCGCAACGACGGCAACGCCGGCTACCAGCTGCGGATCTGCGAACAGAACATGTACCTCGGCGTGCACCGGTCCCGGGACGTCGTGGTGAAACGGACGTTCCCGCTGGGCGGCATGCCGATCGGCCTCGATGCGCCGACCCGGATCGAGCTGCTGATCAAGGGGGACGGCCTGCAGATCTTCCGCGGCGGTGCCCAGGTCGGGGTGGCGGTGCTGGACGCCGCCGACATCGTGGACGGCAGGGTGGTGCTCGGCATCTACAACGAGCGGGACCCGGTGC
>DATMVU010000088.1:0-4451 GCA_035562875.1 Actinoplanes sp.
GCACGCTCGTCATCACGGGACAGCCCGATCCCCCAGATCCGGTCCAGCGGGCTCGCCTCGACGAGCACCCGGTCGCCGGTGCCGGTCAGATAGTCCCGCAACACCGGGTCGGCGCCGAACTTCGCCAGATTGCCGGCCACCACGATCGGCATCCGGTGCTCGTCCCAGATCCGCTGCTCGAAGCCGGCCACCCGCCCGCCCAGCTTCTTCGCCTCGTGCGGATGCCCGGCCCCGAGAATCCGCCCGGCCATCACATCGTCGCCGAACAGCACCGCCTTGCGCCACATCATGTAGTGCTCGGCGGTCGCGAACTCCACCCCACCGACGGTGAACGCCGACGGGAACCACTGGCTCAGAAACCCGGACCCGGGCTCCCCGTCCCGGCCGGCCTGATGCCCCCAGAAGAACAGGTACTTCACCCGCTCCCCATCGGCCAGCACCTTCAGCAACGCGTCGACATCCCGAACCCCCGTACTCATGACCGCCAGTCTGCCCGCCCACCGTCAACTCACGCATACGGTTATTCCGCCCAGCCCCGTGCGTGATGCCAGCGGCCGGGCGCGGTGGGGACCGGCGGTAGCCGCTGCCCATCCATCGCATGTCCCGAGCCCTCGGCACTTTCCGCCCACACAGATCTCGATCAATCACCCACCGTTTCCATTAGTGCCACGTCCAGTCATGCCACATCCAGTTCATGTCACGTCCAGTTCGTGCCACATCAAGCCGTGCCACATCCAGTTCATGTCACGTCCAGGGGCCACATCAAGTCGCGCCAAAGCCGGCGACCGCAAATTCCACAGATCTTGGTCGATCACCCACCGAAATCGGTGGCAACTCAACCAAAATCGGCAAGTCTGCCCCCGACCAGTTCGATCTTGGTGAATCGACCACCGATTTCGGTTGGCGAATCACCAAGATCGCGAGGGGACGCGGGAGACGCGCAAGGCGCGGGAGACGCGCAAGGCGCGGAGGACCCGCAAGGCGCGGAGGACCCGCAAGGCGCGAGACGACGCGGGAGGCGCGAGACGACGCGGGAGGCCCGGGAGGCCGAGAAGCACGGAACGACGCGGGAGGCCCGAGAGACGCGGGAGGCGCGGGAAGCCCGGGAAGCCCGGGAAGACCGGGAAGACCGGGAAGCCCGGGAAGACCGGGAAGACCGGGAGGCGCGGGAAGCCCGGGAAGGGCGGTGGGGTTAGCCGGTGAAGTGGGAGCTTCGGGCCATGGTTCGGTAGGCGGCCAGGGCTGTTTTGTCGGTGTCGAAGCGGAAGTTGTGGCCGGTGCCGTCCTGGATGTCGGTGTCGAACCAGACGACCGCGCCGACCGCCGGGGTCTTCTCCACCCAGGTGTGCAGTTGCTTGATCCACTTCGCCTTGTTCTTCACCGCCGCCGTCTCGCTGATGATGATCGGCTTGCGGGCGCCGTACAGCTTGGTCACCGGGTTGAACAGGGTGGACGGGGTCTCGTTGTAGAAGTTGTAGCCGGAGATCCCGACCCAGTCGACGTAGGCGTCGCCCGGGTAGTACTTCTGCACCTTGTTCCATGACACGTTCGGGGAGGAGTTCCAGTTCGGGCTCCACACCCAGGCCACGTTGTCGGCACCCTGTTCGCCGAAGATGCGGTGCAGACGTTTCCACGCCTTCACGTAGTTCGCCGGGTTCTGGCCGTTCTGCGGGCCGCCCCACTCGAACCAGTCGCCGTTCATCTCCCAGCCCCAGCGCAGCAGCACCGGCCGTTTCATGTTGCGCAGTTTGCGGGCCACCGCGCGGATGTTCGCGTCCGACCGGCCGTCGAGGATCCCGGCGTACGGGGCACCGTGCCACGACACCATCAGGGTGCTGCTCTTGGCGACGTCGGGTTCGGAGGTGGGCACGTAGCCGTCCCACGGGTAGAACCGGTGCACGATCCGCTGTTCCCGGTCGAGCTGGCCGCGGCGCAGCGACAGGCTCTGCCGCAGGTTCCGGCCGCCGAGGGCCAGGTAGGACCCGAGCATCACCTTGCCGGCCGGCGCCTGGACCGGGCCGCCCCGGCCGGACGCGCGGGCCGCCGTGGTGGCCGCCGTGGTGGCCGGAGCCTTGGACGCGGACCGTGTGGCCTTGGCCGCGGGCGAGGTGGCGGTCGCCGCCGAACCGAGCTTGGCGGTGGGTGTGGCGGCCACTGTGGAGGGGACGGCGGTGGGGGTGGGGGTCGTCGAAGCCGAGGCGGTGCCGCAGCCGGCCGTTCCGGTGAGGGCCAGCAGGGTCAGCATCTGACGGCGTTTCACGACTCTCTCCACCTCCGCATATGGCGTCACCAGCGTGAACCGCTGGCCATCATGCACCACGTCACGGAACCGAGTCAGCCGTTGACGGCGTGGAAGATGATGCAGGCCACAGCGATACGAGGGCATGTCCGACAAGTTCGCCCGAACAGTTTCCAGCATCGGCCGAACGGCCCCCACCTGCTCTTTCGGCGAACACGGCCGGCGTGGCGGCGTAGTTTTCGTGATGCCGGGGCGCCAAGCCGGCGCCCCGGCTTCAACGGGGGAAGGCAGAGAGATGAATCTTCGCAACAGTTGTGCGGTGGCCGCCGGGACGCTGTTCCTGGCGACCGCGGGAGTCACCTTCGTGGCGACACCGGCCGTCGCCGCACCGGCATCCGGCACCGTCGTCGCGGGTACCTCAGCACCGGGTTCGGACCGGGATTTCCGGCAGGGCTACCGGGCCGGCCGGGATGACGGCTGGGAACAGGCCCGTGACGAGTGCAGCGAGGACGGCGGCCCCAGCTACCTGCTGAGGAACAGCAACCGGGACTGGGTCCGCGGCTACGAGCTGGGCTGGGACGCCGGCTACGCCAAGGGATTCCGCGAGTTCTGTGGATACCACGACGACTACAAGAGCGGCGGCGGCTACTGAGATCGGATCACCGGCCGGGCCTGTCACGGGCCCGGCCGGCACCGGTCGTCAGTCGTAGAGCGCGCCGATCTCACCCGCGTACCGCTCCTGGATGATCCGCCGCCGCAGCTTCAGTGTCGGCGTGAGTTCCCCGGTCTCCGGAGTCCAGCCCCGGGACAGCACCCGGTACGTCTTGACCTGCTCGGGCCGGGACAGTTTGGCGTTGGCGGCGGACACCGCCACGTCGATCTCGGCCCGTAGCACCGGATCCTCGGCGAGGTCGGCGACGGTCCGGAACGGCAGTCCCCTGGACCGGGCCCAGATCGGGGCTATCTCCTCGTCCAGCACGATCAGCGCGGTCACGTACGGCCGCCGGTCGCCGACCGCCACCGCCTGCGCGATCAGCGGATGCGCGCGCAGCAGGTTCTCGATCTGGGCGGGTGAGATGTTCTTCCCGCTCGAGTTGATGATCAGCTCTTTCTTGCGGTCGGTGATGGTCAGGAAACCGTCGTCGTCGAAGGCGCCGACATCCCCGGTGGCCAGCCAACCGTCGTCGTCGGTGACCGGGTCGACTCCACCGTCGGCGCGCAGGTATCCGGCACAGACGAGCGGGCCGCGGACCAGGATCTCCCCGTCCTCGGCGAGCCTGATCTCCATGCCGCCGTTGGCGCGACCGACGGTACCCGTACGGAAATGGGAAGGGGTGTTGATCGTCGCCGTGCCGGTCGTCTCGGTCATCCCCCAGACCTCGAGCACGTCGATGCCGATGCTCGCGAGGTAGAGCAGGACCTCGACCGGGATCGGCGCGGCCCCGCTGCCGGCCCAGAGCATGTTGTCCATGCCGAGTCTGGCGCGCAGCGGTTTGAGGATCTGCGCGTCCAGTGTGGCGTGTTTGCCGGCCAGCTCAGCCGGGATCTCCGTTCCGGACTGGCGCAGGGTGTGCACCTGGAGGGCGACCTCGCGGGCCATGTCGACGGCGGCCCGGATCTGCGGTTCGGCGGCGGCGAGCTGGCCCTGCACCCCGGCCGTCATCTTCTCCCAGATGCGCGGTACCCCGAAGAACGAGACCGGCCGGACCCGGGCCAGACCGGCCGGCAGCTGGGCCGGATCGGGGCAGATGGTGACGTGCCCGGCCCGGTAGATCGGGTTGTAGACGCCGAGCACCCGTTCGGCGATGTGCGCGAGCGGCAGGTAGGCCAGGGACGCGGAGTGGGCCGGCGTCTCGATGGTGTGTTCCATGACGGCGGTCTGGTAGATCACGTTGTGGTGGGTGAGGACGACACCTTTCGGGTCACCGGTGGTGCCGGAGGTGTAGAGCAGCGTGACCGGCTGGTCCGGGCGTACCTCCCGCCAGGTCTTCTCGAACGCCGCCGGGTCGGCCTGGTGGGCGGCCGCCCCGCGGACACCGAGTTGCCGGATGGAGACGATCCGGTCGCCGGCATCGGCACCGACGGGTTCGACGACGATCACCCGGCGGATCTCCGGTACGTCGTCGAGGATCGGCTTCCAGCGGTCCAGAGCGGCCTCGTCCTCCAGCACCACGATCCCGGCGCGGCTGTGCCGGGCCAGGTAGCGGAGCTG
>DATMVU010000089.1:0-7820 GCA_035562875.1 Actinoplanes sp.
CGCCGGGCGATCGTCGCGAGCCCGTTCGACGATGGCCCACCACAGCGCTGGTCCCTGTCGGCGATCAGCGTCGCCGGTACCGCGCTGACGTTCCTCGAACCCGATCCGCACGCCCCAGGCGAGCAGCAACGCCTGACCCAGGTGTACCGGGCGATCGACGAATGGGCATCCCGGCTGGCCGGAGACGCCAGCTCGAGAGATTAGGCCTGTTCAGATCTTGCGGGAGAGCGGAGGGCTGACGAGTACAGGACGGTGGGCATGGTGCAGGGTCGCCATGGCGACGCTGCCGAGGACGATTTCGGCAGGGGCTGAACGGCCGCGTGAGCCGACCACGATGGCGGCGGCTTTCTGCTCGCGGGCGTAGACCGTCAGGGCGTCGGCCACGGCACGGCCCTGACGCCCGGAGCAGCTCAGCAGATGCACTGCGGTGAACGCCTGATCGCCTGGTCCGGTTTGCGGTGCGGGCTGGGTAGTGTCGTCGCCGACGGCGACGAGGTGCAGGTCCCGCGTCGGGAACAGGTTCCGGGCCGTGGCGAATGCGGTGTCAGCGCCGGTGGAGCCGTCCCAGCCGACAACGATCGGGCCGTCCGGCAGTGCATCATACTCATCGATCAGCAGCGGCTGGGGGATCACCAGGACCGGACGGGTACTGTAGTGCACGGCCATGTCGGACACGCTGCCGAGGAACGCCTTGGCGCCACCGAGCCCGCGGGAGCCCATGATCAGCAGGTCCGCCTGCGCCTCGTCGGCGATCTGTGCCAGGTGCAGGCCTTCTCCGCCGTAGGCACGCTGCACGACGGGCTCGCTGTCCCATCCGGCGGCGCGGGCCAGCATGACACCGGTGGCGACCAGACGGGCGGCTTCCTGTTCGCCTTCGCGTTCGATCGCGGCGACCAATTCGTTGAGGTTGCTGTTACGCGCCCGCAGCCGGCGCCGGAGCTCGTCGTTGGCGAACGGCGCAGTCCACAGGTAGGCGATCTGAGCGTGCGCGCGGGGGAACATTTGCGCCGCGGCCTCGATCGCGGCGTTCGCGGCCGGAGACCCGTCGTAGGCAACCACGGCCTTCGTTACGACTGATCCGTTCATGACGCACGTCCTCTCCGCAGCTTCGCGTATATCGCCGTAGCCAGTTCTCACTCGTGTTACTGAGCTGTCGCTGCGGCTGATCGGTCGCGAGCCGGTCATCATGGCGTCGTGATCTTACCCGTCGGGATCCGTCGTGGAGGCTTGTGGGTGCCGGTGTGACACGCCATCAGCACGCCTGCTGCGAACCCGGCCAGGACCGCTGTTGCGGGTGCCTCGCCCGCGTACAGGCACGGCGGCGTACCCCCGTACGGTTGATCACGGCCCCGGAGGCCGCCCGGATAGGCATTCTGCAATGGTCTGAACGGAGCCGAGATGCCCGCTGAAGCCCCTTCCCCGGCGACCGCGACCGGATGGCATGCACGGCCGGTCGCCGATCTTCTGGAAGAACTGAACGCAGACTCGGCGGACGGCCTCGCCACCGATGAGGCCCGGCATCGGCGGGAACGGCTCGGCCGCAATCAGCTCGACGAGGTGCCGAAACAACCGCGGTGGCGGGCGTTCCTGCGGCAGTTCCAGGACCTTCTGATCATCATCCTTCTGGTCGCCGCAGTGGTGGCTCTGGTGGTGGGCCGGGAGTGGGAGACCCCGATCGCGATCACATTCGTCGTGTTGCTCAACGCGACGATCGGGTTCGTGCAGGAGTCGAAGGCAGAAGCCGCGCTCGACGCGTTGCGGCGGATGAGCGTGACGACCGCGACCGTACGCCGCGACGGCCGTGTCGTCCGGCTGGACGCCACCGAACTGGTGCCCGGTGACGTGGTGGTCGTGGAGGCCGGTGACCGGGTGCCCGCAGACGGCCGGCTGTTGTCGGCGACCTCACTGGAGGTCCAGGAGTCGATGCTGACCGGTGAGGCCCAGCCGTCGACCAAGTCGGCGTCGGCCGCAGTCGACGAGGACGCCCCGCTGGGCGACCGGGTGAACACCGTCTACATGAACACCGCGGTCACCCGCGGCCACGGCGAGGTGCTGATCACCGCGACCGGAATGGGCACCGAGACCGGCCGGATCGCCGACATGCTGCACCAGGCGAAACCCTCCTCGACACCGCTGCAGCAGCAGATCGACGCGCTCAGCCGCACGCTGGCATTCATCGCCGGCGGAGTCATCGTCGTCGTGTTCGCCCTCGGCCTGCTCCGGGGGCAGCGTTTCGACGACCTGTTCATCACCGCTGTCTCCCTCGCGGTCGCGGCCATCCCCGAAGGGCTGCCCGCCGTGGTGGCGTTCACCCTGGCGATGGGCACTGGCCGGCTCGCCAAACGGGGTGCGATCGTCAAAAGGCTCGCGTCGGTAGAGACCCTGGGTGGCACCACACAGATCTGCACCGACAAGACCGGCACCCTGACCCTCAATCAGATGACGGCCCGCGAACTGCTGATGTCCGGCCGCCGATATCGGATCTCGGGCGAGGGCTACTCCACCGACGGACGCATCGACGCCGACGGCGCCTCACCGCACGGACCTCTCGACCCGGCGCTGGTACCGATGGCCCTGTGTAGCGACGCCGTGCTCCGCGACGACGACATAGTAGGAGACCCCACCGAAGGCGCGCTGGTCGTGCTCGCCGCCAAAGGCGGCATCGACGTCACCGCACTACGCAAACAGCACCCCCGCGTGCTCGACATCCCGTTCGACTCCGACTACAAATTCATGGCCACCTTCCATGACTGGACCGACGAGCAAGGCCGCGAGGTCATCCGCTGCTTCGTCAAGGGAGCCCCGGACGTGCTCGCCGCCCGGGCCGGCGGCTACCTAGGCGACACAGGCCACGTCCTGCCGTTCGACGCCGCCGCCCGGCAACGCCACGATCGAGCGAACGCGGACATCGCCGGGCAAGGCATGCGGGTGATGGCCGTCGCCGTTCAGGATTTCCCCGCCGACGACTTCGCACCGCCCCAGGACCCCAAGGACATGCTCGATCGACTGGTCCTGATTGCTCTCGCCGGCATCGTCGACCCGCCACGCCCGGAAGCCGAACAGGCCATCCAGCAATGCCGTGACGCAGGGATCAGGGTCCGGATGCTCACCGGCGACCACGCCGCCACCGCCGCCGCGATCGCCGCCGAGATCGGCATCCCCGGCCGGGCAGTGACCGGCACCGACCTCGACACCATCACCGACGACAGCGACCTCGCCCGCGAACTCGACGACATCGGGGTCGTCGCCCGGGTATCACCCAGCCACAAGATCCGGATCGTGAGCGCGCTTCAGCAGCGCGGCGAGGTGACCGCGATGACCGGCGACGGCGTCAACGACGCCCCCGCGCTGCGCAAGGCCGACATCGGCGTGGCAATGGGCAAGACCGGGACGGAGGTGACGAAGGAAGCCGCCACCATGGTCCTGACCGACGACAACTTCGCCACCATCGTGACGGCTGTACGCGAAGGCCGCGGCGTGTACGCCAACATCGTCAACTTCACCCGCTTCCAGGTCTCCACCGCGCTCGGCTTCGTCATGACCTTCCTGATCGCGTCACTGACCGGCATCGCCGGCGGCGCACCGTTCACCGCGCTGCAGATCCTTTTCGTCAACCTGGTCATGGACGGGCCGCCCGCAATGTCGCTCGGTGTCGACCCGGTCAGCCCCGACGCGATGCGCCAGCCGCCCCGCCGCCGCAACGAACACATCCTCAACCGGCGACGGCTACTGCGGGTCCTGCTCGCCAGCACCGTCATGGCAGGCGGCACCCTGGCCGTCCTCGTCTGGGCACCGGGGCCTGCGCCCGAACTCGGCCGGGCGACGACCGCCGGCACCATGGCGTTCGTAACCTTCGTGCTGTTCCAGGCCTTCAACCTGCTCAACGTCCGATCCGACATCCGCAGCGTGTTCAGCCCTGAAACTCTGCACAACCGATCCGCGCTCGCCGCCACCGGCCTCGTCGTGGCACTGCTCGCCGTCATCGTGCAGCTCGATGTCGCACACCACCTGTTCGCCACCACCGACCTCACCCCAGGGCAGTGGCTGACCTGCACCGCCGTCGCCTCCACCATCCTGATCACCGGCGAGTTACTCAAGATGGTGCTGCGTGCCCGCCGCCGTGGCTGAACAACGCACGCCACGTCGCGGTGCGCACCCGACCGGGGTGACTGCGCGGACGGCCACCGCGGATCACCCCGTCGACCTCATCACGGCCAAGGCCAGTCACATCGAGTACCGCGCGGGCGACTTCCGTAAATCAGATCAAAGCTGATCAGTAGCGGCCCTCTGCGTCGTCGGGGCCGCGAATGTCAAAGCTCGAGACCGCGCTTCTTGCAGCTCGCGAGGTACCCGACCGAGCCGGTTCGGGCACCGCCACATCCGAATCGACGTTTATCCATTTCAAGTGCTCCGCGGACCGAGGTCGCACAACTCGACCGGACGTCACACTGTTCGAGGGGTGTGGTTGCATCGAGCGATCGGCTGCTGTGGTGCCGATTCGGCCGGATGGTCAGGCACAGTTGATCGGTGAGGCTCGCCGGCTGACCGCTGGTTCATGGACGAGACGTAGAAGCATCCGATTCATAGGCTCGGCCAAGCGGAGATCAGACCTTGCTGCCGAGACCGGAACCGATCACCAGAAAAGTGCTGTCCGGCCAAGCCGCGCGGTCCTCGGCTTTGTTCGGCGGTCGGATGAATACGATCTTCACCCGGCGCGGCCACCAGCGGGCCGGTTCGGTCCAGGTGCACCGGACACGCTGCGGATCCGAGCCGAGACAGTCGCCAGTCGGCTCCCAGCCGTCGAGTTGGTCGGCCACCATCGACCGGACCTGCTCCCAAGACGTGTCGAGTGGCATCACGTAGGTGCTCACGCTGGCTGCGCCGCGATCGGTGCGCAGATCCTCGTGGACCTCGGACGAGCGGAGGTCCACGACGACCTCGTAGCCACCTTCGGGTAACTTCTCCGAGGCACCGGCCGGCGCGTTGATGGTGAAATGCTCGCCGGCTGTGAGCCAGCGGACGCCGCCGAAAGCTGCCAGAACCAGGATGATGGTCGCCACAGTGCCGGCCAAGGCCACACGTGCCCGTCGATCGATCCGCACAACCGAAGTCTAGGAGAGCACCGCACGGGATCGGCTACAGCCCGGGGCTTGATCAGCGGCAGCAATCGCCTGGGTCGCCGGTGGGTACCGACCTTCACGGGACGAGGCTGAACGCCACGGCGGTGCCAATGTCGGCCGGGATCTACCAACGCCTCGGTTCGATCGGCGGAGTGCACAACGCTGAGGGTTGGCGGAACTCCGCGTGCGGCTCTATCGATAACGGCCCCGGGGCTCAGGAAACAGCGCTCGGCTTCACCCGTTCGCGAACCGTGCGCACCGTGCCGTAGCGGGCCAGTCCGCGCAGGTTGTGGAACCGGTGATAGTCCAGGGTGACCGGGCGCAACTCCAGCCAGCTGTTCTTGTCCAGCACCTGCCGCCACTTCGGGTACGGCAGGAACAGGTAGTGCTCCGGAAAGCGTGACTTGTCCTGGCTCGTGATCTTCAGGACCTCGGCCTGGCGTCGGCCGGTGCGTACCACGAGCACCGGCCGGTCTTTCGACTCGCCGTCGCCTTCCTGGAACGGCACATCGGCATACCAGACCTGACCGGCCTTCGGTGGCCACTGTCCCTGACTGCGATCACCGGCATGCGCGAGCGTTCCCGTTCGCCACTGATCGAACAACCGCCACCCGGCTATGACGAGCAGCGCCACCGCCGCGATCTGCACCATCGTCAAAACCATCCCCCACCGCAACGCCGACTCCGGTCCGGTCTTCTCGCCGGTCAGCACCGCCACGGCGCCCCGTGCATCCACGACGAAAGCCAGACCGATGCCGGCGCCCAACGTCAGCACACCGAGCAGAGCGAGCCAGGCCGGCGGCAGCCGGTCCAGCGCCGCCCACACCGCCACACACCCGAGCACGGCAACCAGCGCGTTGCCCCCGGCCGGTCCCGCCAGCCCCCAGGAAGGCATCCCCGCGGCATGCCACGCCAGCACCGTGCCCGAGGCCGCCGCCAAGACCGCGACAGCCCGGCCCAGCAACGGAACAAGCCGCAGACCCGGCCACACCGGCCGATACCACCACGCCACCGCCACCGCGAGCGCCGCCGACACCGACAGCCACAGAACAGCCGAACCCGGCCGCTCACCGGCGGAATCCACGCCACCCGGACTCACCATCACCACCGCCGGCCAGGCGAGCAACGCCGCCACAAACCACAGAGCGAAGATCTTCACCGACAAAGAGAGCAGCCCACCCCGGGCATATCCATCACCACGCACCGACTGAGCTTAAGTCCACACCAGACTAAGATCATCACCTATGCAGCTCAGTAGTTGCACACCCATGGGACCGTAGCGGTCATTGGTTAGGCGGCTTTCCCTGGTGACCGATCCGTATGATCCGGCTGATGATCAGCGAGCCGTTGCGCCCCGGCCCCGCGGCCATCGGGCGGCGACCGCCCAGCATCAGCGCCAGCGTGCTGCTGTTCGCTTTCTGGTGGGTGTACGTACTTGCCGTTGACATCGCGCTCCTGGCCGAGGTCGGCGGCGCCGGGAACTGGCTCGCCCTGGGTGGCTGCACGGTGGCCGTCGGTGTCCTGCTGCGTGGCCTCCGGCGCGGGAGCCCGACCGCGTGGCGGGTGGCCCAGCGATTCGCCGTGGGCGTCGCGCTCGCTTTTCTCGGTGGTGCCGCGACGATGCTGCTGTTCGGGCCGCGGCTCGGGTCCCTGATCACGCCGCCGGTCGAACCCGTTGTCGTCGTCGGGATTCTGGGCGGGCTGCTGGCGGTGCTGGCCCTGCTCGTCAGCGGACTGCTGCTGCGCACAGCTTCGGCCCGGGCCTGGTGCGGTCGCTGATCGCTCATCGCCCAGGATGGCGCCATGCACTCGATCTTCACCGGCCGGCTCCTGCTGCCCCTGCTGTCCCCGCTCCGGCGTACGGCCGCGGTCACCCTGGGGGACGCAACTCCGGTGGCGGTGCTGCGCCGCAAGTTCGTGTCCAAACGGCGCCAGTTCGACGTTCTCGATACTGGAGCCACGACGCTGCTCGCCACCGGTGCCGCCACCAGCTTAGCGAACGACCATCACCGGTTGGTCGGACCGCGTTCCGAGGTCATCCAGGAATACCTGATCGACTATGCGGGTCGCCGGCGGGGGGACGGTGACTCTGCCGGACGGCCGGGTCTTCACGACCGACGGCGACCGCAGTGCCCAGCATTTCGCCATCACCGACCGGTCGGGGCGCTCGGTGGCCCACGCTGGTGACCACGAGCAGCGCTTTGTCGATGCGGTCGGCGGACCTGGTGCTGGACGTCGGTGCGCCGGTGCTGACGCTGTTCGAAGCGATCGGCATGGCGCAGTGCCTGCTCACCGTGGTCAACTCCCGGCGGGGCGACGCGACCTGACCGGCAGTCGCCGCCGACGGCCTTCAACCAATCCCAGGGGTACGGCGGCCGTTCGCACTGATCCGATCGGCTCCTGCGCTGTCCGGCTGAGCGCCACGAAAATGAACACCTCACGGGCATCACGCACAGTAATCGGGCAGGGCTGCGGGACGGGCCGCGGTTCAGGTGGGGAAAGTCTTGCTCAACACCGGAATCTACTGTGGACGAAACACGTTTGCGACACGCGATCACCATCCGATCACCACGGTTCCACCAGGTGGGATTTTCAGGTCTGAAAATGGGAAAACAAAAGGCCGCGACCCTTGTCTCCGCAGGTCACGGCCTTGATCATCTGTGCGCCCGAAGGGACTCGAACCCCTAACCTTCTGATCCG
>DATMVU010000090.1:0-33986 GCA_035562875.1 Actinoplanes sp.
CGGCCAGCACACTCTGCGGGTCCGGGCGACCGATCTCGACGGGGTGACGCAGGTCAAGACCGAAGCCCCACCGGCCCCGGACGGGGCGACCGGATGGCATCAGGTCAGCGTCGAGATCGAGTAGGGGAAAGCCGCACTTTCGGTCCGACTCGGGAAAGCAAGTCGCTCATACGGTGGCTTGCATGTCCACCAATGCGGTTGAAGAACCGCTGAACCACTCGACACGACCCTCCGGGGAGGACCGTGTCGGAAGCCGTGTGGTGATGCCGCGTACCGGTAGGCGTCAGGCGGCCGGCGCCTGTCGCTGTGCGGGTACCGCTGATTTGTGGGGCCGGCCGAGGCGTGCCTCGAGCCGGAGCAGGTCGACCCGTCCGTGACGATCGGCCAGGTCCTCCCAGCCGACCGCGAGCAGCCGCAGCCGCTCCGATTCGCTGAAACCTCCCCAGACTCCGTACGGCTCGCGAACCGCGAGAGCGTGTGCGGCGCATTCCGCCCGGACCGGGCAGGCACCGCACATGGTCTTGGCCTTGGCCTCGCGGCGATTGCGGGACGACCCGCGCTCGCCGTCGGGGTGGAAGAACTGCGCACTGTCCCGGCCCCGGCAGTGACCCAGTCGCTGCCAGTCCCAGATATCGGCGATGGGACCGGGCAGCCTGCGAACGTTCGACATCTACACCCTCCTCCTGCGCGGCACCGCGGAGCGCTCGTCGTGGGCCTGGCACAGGCCTGTCGCCGGTTTACCCCGGCATCGCCCGGCTCACACGTAACAGGTCGATGTCTTCGCGAGCGGTATGGCAAAGGGGTGGCAAGTCATACCTTTCTTTCCCGTTTTTTCCATCTAAAGCGCGTAATGCTGCGGCCCTCGCGTGATCTCCTCTGAGAGAGAAGGAGGATCACTGTGCGTACCGTCCTCGTGTGCGTCCGAACCCCGCTGGCGGCCCAGACCGTCGCGTCCACCGCGGCCCGGCTCGGCATGACCGGCGTCGTCCGGACAGCGGTCAGCGAGACCGAGGCCATGATCCGACTGGCGGAACGCCCCGCCGAAGTGGTCCTGGCCGACACCGCCGTGACCCGGCCCGACAGCGTCGGTTTCACCCGGCGTGTACTGGCACGAGCCCCGCAGGCACAAGTGGTGCTCTTCGGTGCGGAAGATCCACGGGTGGCGGCGGCAGCCGTCGCCGCCGGAGCCCGTGGTGTCATCCGTGGTGTCGAGCACGACCTGGTCAGCGTCGTGGCGAAGGCGCTGCTCCTGCTCCTGCTACCGGTACGCCCGCAGGGCATGCCGATGAACGGCGCTAACGCGCAGCCGGCCACGGTGGCCGGTGGAATGCGGAACAACAACTCCCCGGCCGCCCGGGGGCAATATCAACAGGGGCCGGGCGGTATCGGCGTGCACAACGCGGCAGCCGTGCCGGCGATGCTCGGGCCCAACGCGCCGATGGTTCCGGCACAGCGTGGTGACGCGCCCATCGATCCGGCGACCGGCCGGCCGATGGTCTGGCCCGGCAACGAGGGAATGGGCGAGGCGGCACCCGCCGGGCGACGGCTCACCCTCACCGAGCGTGAGCTACAGGTTCTGCGGGGCATGGCCGACGGCAAGAGCAACGCCGAGATCGGCCGGGAACTCTTCGTCTCCGAGGACACCGTCAAAACCCATGCACGACGGCTCTTCCGCAAACTGGGGGCCCGGGACCGGGCCCACGCGGTGGCGGCGGGCTTCAGAGCAGGGTTGGTCGCTTAACTTCGCGGCGGGGTGGGTGGTGAAAACCATCCACCCCATTTTTTGTACGCGTTCACAGAGTCACGTGGCATCACGCGACGTCCGCGGTGGCCGAGACCGACTCCCGGCCGCCGGGCTCATGCGGGCTCGTCGTCACTGCCTTCGGTGAGCGTGTCATGCACCCCGTCGGCGTAGCCCCTCGCGTACTCCCACGTCACGTAGTGATCCGGGTCCGGGTCGTAGGCCGGCTCGTGCACCCGTGGCCGCCCGCTGCTCAGCAGGTGCCGCAGGTTGCCCCGGAGCAGATCCCAGTCGAAGTAGTGCGGCTCGTGGCAGTCCTCACACTCGATCACCAGCCCGCGGATGCCCGTCGGACTCAGCAGCGCCTGATAGATCTCCAGATCGGAGAGGTCTTCCAGGACATCCTGCCGCTCGTCCTCGGTCAGCGGTTCGGACTCGGCGTCCTCGTTGAGGTCGTCGAGTCCGGCGGCCGGGTCGGTCGGGTCGCCGTTGAACGGGTCGATCGGCTCATCTTGCACCCCCATACCGTACTCACCCTTCCCGTGTGTGTGCTGGCCCGCACGTTCTGTCCGCCGCCTGAGTGGCCCGTTCCGGGTGGGTAGGATGATGGACTCCGCCTCTTCTCTAGGGATGATTTGTGGAAACTGACAGTGCTCGTACCGTTCCTCTCGGCCTCACCTTCGACGACGTGCTGTTGCAGCCCGGTGAGTCGGACGTGGTTCCCAGCCGGGTCAACACGGTCACGCGACTGACGCGCAACGTCGAACTCTCCATCCCGTTGCTCTCCGCGGGCATGGACACGGTCACCGAGGCCCGCATGGCGATCGCCATGGCGCGGCAGGGCGGCATCGGCGTGCTGCACCGCAATCTCTCCGTGGAGGACCAGGCGGCCCAGGTCGACCTGGTGAAGCGCTCCGAGTCCGGCATGATCACCAACCCGATCACCTGCGGGCCGGACGACACCCTGCACCAGGTCGACGCGCTCTGCGCCCGCTACCGGATCTCCGGAGCCCCGGTGGTGGACAGCGAGGGCACCCTCGTCGGCATCGTCACCAACCGGGACATGCGTTTCGTCAGCGACCACGACGCCAAGGTGCGCGACGTGATGACGAAGACACCGCTGATCACCGCCCCGGTCGGCGTCACCAAGGACGAGGCACTGGTCCTGCTCAGCCGCCACAAGGTGGAGAAGCTGCCGCTCGTCGACGAGGCCGGTCACCTGCGCGGGCTGATCACGGTGAAGGATTTCACCAAGTCCGAGCAGTACCCGAACGCGGCGAAGGACACCCAGGGCCGGCTGCGGGTGGCCGCCGCGGTCGGTGTCGGTGACGACTCCTACAAGCGGGCCCGCGCCCTGGTCGACGCCGGGGTGGACGTGGTGATCGTCGACACCGCGCACGGTCACCAGCGGGCGGTGCTGGAGATGGTCGCCCGCCTGAAGAAGGACGTCACCGTCGATATCGTGGGCGGCAACATCGCCACCTACGCGGGTGCCAAGGCCCTGGTCGAGGCCGGTGCCGACGCGGTGAAGGTCGGTGTCGGGCCGGGTGCCATCTGCACCACCCGGATCGTCGCCGGGGTCGGTGTCCCGCAGATCACCGCGATCATGGAGGCGGCCCGCGCCTGTGCCCCGGCCGGTGTCCCGGTGATCGGTGACGGCGGCATCCAGTACAGCGGCGACATCGCCAAGGCGATCGTGGCCGGCGCCAGCACCGTCATGCTCGGCAGCCTGCTGGCCGGCTCCGAGGAGAGCCCCGGCGAGCTGATCTTCATGAACGGCAAGCAGTTCAAGTCGTACCGCGGGATGGGCTCGCTCGGGGCCATGCAGTCCCGCGGACAGGCCAAGTCGTACTCCAAGGACCGGTATTTCCAGCAGGATGTGAACGAGGACAAGCTGGTCCCGGAGGGCGTCGAGGGTCAGGTGCCCTATCGTGGTCCTCTGTCCAGGGTGGCGCATCAGCTCATCGGCGGGCTGCGTGCCTCCATGGGCTACGTGGGCGCGGAGACCATCCCCGACCTGCAGGAGCGTGGACAGCTCATCCGGATCACCGCGGCCGGCCTCAAGGAGAGCCACCCGCACGACATCCAGATGACCGTCGAAGCTCCTAACTACCACTCCCGCTAAGACTGAGGGCGCCCCAACATGCGTGACGTAGTGGAGATCGGCCTAGGCAAGACCGCACAGCGCGGCTACCACCTGGACGACATCGCCATCGTTCCGAGCCGTCGCACCCGCGACGTGGACGACGTGTCGACCGAGTGGAAGCTCGACGCGTACCCCTTCAAGATCCCCTGCGTCGCGCACCCGTCGGACGCCACCCAGAGCCCCGAGTCGGTGATCGCCTTGGGCCGCCTCGGTGGCCTGGGGATACTCAACGCCGAGGGCCTCTGGACGCGCTACGAGGACCCCACCAAGATCCTCGAAGAGCTGGCCTCGCTGGACGAGGACGCCGACGCCACCAAGCGTCTGCAGGAGGTCTACTCCGAGCCGATCAAGCCGGAGCTGATCGCCGAGCGGGTCAAGCAGATCCGCGCGTCCGGTGTGACCACCGCCGTCCGGGTGTCGCCGCAGCACACCCTGGCGCTCGCTCCGGTCGTGCTGGACGCCGGCGTCGACATCCTGGTCATCCAGGGCACCCTGGTCTCGGCGGAGCACGTGTCCACCACGGACGAGCCGCTGAACCTGAAGGAGTTCATCGCCGACCTGGACCTGCCGGTCATCGTCGGTGGCTGCACCGACTACAAGACGGCCCTGCACCTGATGCGGACCGGCGCGGCCGGCGTCATCGTTGGTATCGGCGCCGACGAGTGGTCCACCACCGACACCGTCCTCGGGATCCGGGTGCCGATGGCCACCGCGATCGCCGACGCCGCGGCCGCCCGCCGCGACTACCTGGACGAGACCGGTGGCCGTTACGTGCACCTGATCGCCGACGGTGGTGTCGCCACCTCCGGTGACATCGCCAAGGCCATCGGCTGCGGTGCCGACGCGGTCATGCTCGGCGAGCCGCTGTCGCTGGCCGAGGGCGCTCCCGCGGGCGGTGCCTGGTGGCACTCGTCGGCATCGCACCCGGCCCTGCCGCGCGGTGGTTTCTGCATCGCCGGCGAGCCCGACGGCACCCTCGAAGAGGTTCTGTACGGTCCGGCGGCCAGCGCCGACGGCCAGCTCAACCTGTTCGGCGGCTTGAAGCGCGCGATGGCCAAGTGTGGCTACCGCGACGTCAAGGAGTTCCAGAAGGTCTCCCTGGTCCTCGACCGCTGACACACCCCATCGCGTGGTGACTTCCGGTGCGCGCAGCACCTCAGGTCACCACGCGATGTCGTTTCGCCGCCCGTGCGCTGACTCGGGGTTGCCGGTGAGAGCCGCATTCGGCCCGGCGGACGCGGACGGTCCGGTGGTGGGACCGCCTCGCGTTCCGCGACAGGGCTGTAGGGGAACGTACTAAATAGATGGTTTTGAAGTGCCGTTGAGCCAGGCCTTGAAGAAGTCGTCCAAGGGCTTGCCGGCGGCGGTGGAGGCGGCCTCGATGAACTGGGCCGTTGTCACGTTGCCGTCGCGGTGGGTGCTGGTCCAGTCCTTGAGCAGCTTGAAGAAGGCCTCGTCGCCGATGGTCTTGCGCAGCGCGTGCACGGTCATGCCGCCGCGCTGGTAGACGGATGTGCTGAACAGCCGCTGCGGGGTGGGGTCGCCGGGCGGCTCGGACCAGTCGAAGGCGCGGTACTGCCGGTCGAAGAGTTCCTGCACGGTGTCGTCGCCGGAGTGTTCGGACCAGAGCCATTCGGCGTAGGTGGCGAAGCCCTCGTTGAGCCAGATGTCCTGCCAGCGGGTCAGGGCCACGCTGTCGCCGAACCACTGGTGGGCCAGTTCGTGGGCGACGACTGCGGTGTTCTCGCCGCTCACGAAGAAGGTGTTGCCGTAGACCGGCCGGGACTGGGTCTCCAGCGCGTAGCGGATCTCCTCCTCGTCGACGACCACGCCGCCGTTCGCCGCGAACGGGTACGGCCCGAACCGGGTCTCCAGGAAGTCGGTGATCTCGCCGGTGCGGGCCAGTGACTTCGCGGCGGGGCCGTCGGCGGGCAGCGACTCGGGGATCGCGGTGACCATCGGGCGGCCCTGGTGGGTGGTGGAGGTGATCCGGTACTGACCGATCACGACGGTGGAGAGGTAGCTGGCCATCGGCGACTGCTCGGACCAGTGCCAGGTGGTCCGGCCGCCGCTGGTCCGGTGCTCGCCGGGCACCCCGTTGCTGAGCACTTCGACACCCTCGGGCACGTTCATCGCGAGTTTGAAGGTGGCCTTGTCGGTGGGGTGGTCGTTGACCGGGAACCAGGTGCTCGCCGACTCCGGCTGACCGAGAGCGATCGCCCCGTTCTTTCCCGAGCGGAGCCAGCCGCCGCTGCCTAGGGTCTCGTTCTCCAGCGGTTTCGGGGTGCCGCCGTAGGTGACGACCACGGTGAAGGGCCGTCCGCTGACGATGCCGGTGGCCGGAGTGATCACCAGCTCGGTACCGTCGGCCGCGGACGTCGCCTTCGCGCCGTCGACGGTCACCGCGGAGGCGGCCAGGCCGGCCAGGTCCAGGTTGAAGCGGGACAGGTCCTGGGTGGCGGTGGCGGTGATCGTGGCGGTGCCGTCCAGCCGGTTGGCGGCCGGTTCGTACTTCAGGTCCAGGTCGTAGCCGGCGACGTCATAACCGCCGTTGCCGTACTTCGGGAAGTACGGATCGCCGGCACCGTCGGCTCCGGGGACGAAAGCGGGTGCCGGCGTCTTCTTCTCGTCGGGCGCCGAACACCCGGGGAGCAGCAACAGCAGAACCAGCCAGCCCCGTCGTCTCATGCCCCCGAGGTTACTTGTCGACCAGTTTCGGATGAGCAGCGAGATATGCGACATGGGTGCCCTTGGCTACCGCCTTGACGAATCCACGGCCCTCGGATTGCAGTTGTTCCCCCAGGTAGCCGCCGCCGTTGCCGACTCCTTCACCGGGCAGCGAGACGGTGGTGATGTTCTCGGTGGTGAGGTCCCGGAGGGCGTACGCGTACTCGAACGGTGTACGCCCACCCACATAGACGAGGGCCTCCCCGAGCGAGTCGATCACACCGCCGAGTTTCGCCGGGTCGGACATCCCCTCGGACAGCGCCTTGCTGAAGATCGCCTCGACCAGTTGCCGGTGGTGCCGCTGCCGGTCGTAGTCGCCGTTCGGCAACCCGTACCGCTGCCGGGCGTAGTCGAGTGCCTGCCAGCCCACCAGGTGCCGGTTCCCGGGCTGGTAGACGGCCTGCGGTCCGCTGTAGTCGCTACCGGACAGCGGGCGCATCGAACCGTCCGGCTTCCGGTGCCGGGATTTGACCTTCTGGTCGATCTCGATGTCGATCCCACCGAGCTGATCGACCAGTTTGTCCAATCCGCCGAAATTGAGAATGGCGCCGCCGTGGAAAGTCTTGATCCCGGTATACGCGCTGAGAGTTTTCGTGAGCAGTTCGTAACCCTGCTCGACGTTCTTCTTCTCCGAGCCGGGAATCGCGGCGCCCCGGCTCATCGCTTCGGTGATCTTGTGGCGGCCGCCCTTGAACCCGGACTTCTTGTATGCCGGGATGTCCACCCGTAGATCGCGGGGGAGCGAGTAGAGGTAGGCCGACTGCAGATCGGCCTCCACGTGCATCAGCATGATCGTGTCGGCGTGCGGCGGGTAGCCGGGGATGCCGACCCGGGTGTCCACACCGATCAGTACCAGGTCGAGGGGCCCGGTGATGTCGGCTCCGGGTGACGGTGCCGGTGACGCGCTGGGTGTGACGCTGGTCAGGGGTGTGGCACCGGCCGGTGCCGCCGCGGGTTCGCCCGCGCCCCGGTTGACAGCCACGGCCACGCCCACCCCGACGGCCAGGATCAGTGCCGTACCCCCGGCGATCGACCAACCGATCTTGCTGTTCCGCATAGCGGAACACTAAATGACATCGTGGTAGCGATCAATGCATGGGGCTATTGCCAAATTTAAGATCACCGGTACTCTTGCTCGGCGATTCATCGGTCCGCGATGTGTCGCTCCACGGGGAGGCAGTTACCGAATGAAATCCCTCCATCGGCGGATAGTCGTCGGCCTGTCCGCTACCGCGCTGCTCGCGGGTGGCGGCATCGCGGCGGTGGCCGCGAACGCCTCGGTGCAGACCGCCGCGGCCGCCCCGGCTCTGCCGGTCCGTCTGCTCGTCGGTCTCCGGGCCGGGGTGGCGGCGGACGTCGAACTGCCCACATTGAACCGGCTCGGCATGGCACAGGCCAGTTCGCTGTCGGACACCCTGCTCGAAGAGGTCCGGGTCAAGTCGGTCAGCGTGCCGAGTGACCGGGCCGCCGCCGTCACCGCCGCGCTCAAGGCCGACCCGAACGTCTCCTACGTCGAGACCGACCTGGTCGCTTCGAAACTCGACGTGACACCGAACGACACGTACTTCGCGTCCCAGCCCGAACTCAAGCAGATCAAGGTGCCGACCGCGTGGGACACCACGACCGGCGCCAAGATCAAGGTCGCTGTCGTCGACACCGGCGTCAAGGTGGTCGGTGACCTCCGGGGCAAGGTGCTGACCGGCCGCAGCTTCGTCAAGGGTGCCAAGACGTCCACCGACGACGAGGGGCACGGCACCATCGTGGCCTCGCTGATCGCCGCCAAGACGAACAACGGCGCGGGCATCGCGGGTGTCTGCGCGCAGTGCGAGATCCTGCCGGTGAAGGTGCTCAACTCCGAGGGCGAGGGTTACTACTCCGACATCGCCAACGGGATCATCTGGGCGGCCAAGCAGAACGCCAAGATCATCAACCTGTCGCTCGGCGGCAAGGGCTCCGCGGCGGTCCTCCGGGACGCCGTCGCCTACGCGAACCTGCGGGGCGCCCTGGTCGTCGCGGCGGCCGGCAACGACGGCAAGACCAGCTACACCTACCCGGCCGCATACACCGACGTACTCTCCGTCGGTGCCAACAACACCCGTAGCTCGGGTGGTACCGGCATGGCGTCGTTCTCCACCCACGGCAGTTGGGTCGACGTCTCCGCGCCCGGCATCACCGCGGGCATGGATCTGTACGGCAACTACTACGAGGACGACAGGACCAAGTACTACCCGGTTCAGGGCACCTCGTTCTCGTCCCCGCTGGTCGCCGGGGTGGCCGCGCTCATCGCGTCGCACCGCCCGACCTACACGAACTACAGCATCCAGCGGGCCATCGCGAACTCCGCGACGAAGAACAGCTGGACCAAGTACGGCCGGGTCGACGCCGCCAAGGCGCTGACCATCAGCCGGGACGGCACCCCGCCGACCGCGACCGGCTTCACCCCCGGTGCCAACGCGAAGGTGCGCAACGGCGCCGCGATCACGCCGATCGGTGTGGCCGACGCGTCCGGTATCCGCCGGGTCGACCTGTACGTCGACGGTGTGTGGAACAGCTACGACTACACCGCCCCGTTCGCTCCGGTGCTGAAGACGCCCGGCAAGAACGGCGCGATCAAGGTTCAGCTCAGGATCACCGACAAGGCCGGCAACTTCACGTGGCTGCCGATCCGCACCGTGATCGCCGACAACGTCGTGCCGAAGGTGACCGTCACCAAGGCACCGGCCAACAAGAAGAAGGTCAAGGGCACCGTCAAGGTGTACGCCGCGGCCTCCGACAAGAACGGCATCAGCAAGGTCCAGCTGCTGGTGAACGGCAAGGTGGTCGCGACCGACACCGCTGCCGCCTACGTGTTCAGCTTCAAGGTGGCGAGCCAGAAGAAGACGATGAAGGTCCGGGTCCGGGCGTACGACAAGGCGGGGAACGTGAAGTACACCGCCATCCGTACGTACTACCGAGCCTGACCGGTCCGGGGTACTCAGCCGGTGAGTAAACTCGCCGGGTGAGTACCCCGCGTCCCGTGCTCGTCGTCGACTTCGGCGCCCAGTACGCACAGTTGATCGCCCGCCGGGTCCGCGAGGCCCGTGTCTACTCCGAGATCGTCCCGCACTCGATGCCGGTGGCCGAGATGCTGGCGAAGGATCCCGCTGCGATCATCCTCTCCGGCGGCCCGTCCAGCGTCTACGAGCCCGGTGCTCCGACGCTCGACGCCGGTCTGTTCGACAGCGATGTCCCGGTCTTCGGCATCTGTTACGGCTTCCAGGCGATGGCTCAGGCCCTCGGCGGCACGGTGGCACACACCGGCTCCCGGGAGTACGGCCGGACCGTTCTGGAGACCCGTGGCGGCACCCTGCTCCGCGAGCTTCCCGCCGACCTGCCGGTCTGGATGAGCCACGGCGACAGTGTCTCGGTCGCCCCGGCCGGGTTCGAGGTCACCGCCTCCACCCCCGGTGCTCCAGTCGCCGCCTTCGAGGACCTGACCTCCAAGCGCGCCGGTGTGCAGTTCCACCCCGAGGTGGCGCACACCGAGCAGGGCCAGGAGATGCTCAAGCGGTTCCTGTACGACATCGCCGGCCTTGCACCCACCTGGACCCCTAGCAACATCATCGAGGAGCAGGTCGCCCGGATCCGCGAGCAGGTGGGGGACAAGCAGGTTCTCTGCGCGCTCTCCGGTGGTGTCGACTCGGCTGTCGCCGCCGCTCTGGTGCAGAAGGCCATCGGCGACCAGTTGACCTGTGTCTTCGTCGACCACGGTCTGCTGCGGTCGGGTGAGGCATCGCAGGTCGAGAAGGACTACGTCGCGGTGACCAACGTCCGGCTCGTCGTGAAGAATGTCGAAGACCAGTTCCTGGGGCACCTCGCCGGCGTCACCGACCCGGAGCAGAAGCGCAAGATCATCGGGCGGGAGTTCATCCGCACCTTCGAAGAGGCCGCCCGTGAGCTGGACGCCGAGCGGCACATCGAGTTCCTGGTGCAGGGCACGCTCTACCCCGATGTGGTCGAGTCCGGTGGCGGCACCGGCACCGCCAACATCAAGTCGCACCACAACGTCGGCGGTCTCCCCGACGACCTCCAGTTCTCCCTGATCGAGCCGTTGCGCACCCTGTTCAAGGACGAGGTCCGCGCGATCGGCAAGGAGCTGGGGCTGCCCGACGAGATCGTGCAGCGGCACCCGTTCCCGGGGCCGGGCCTGGCGATCCGGATCATCGGTGCGATCGACCGGGAGCGGCTCGACATCCTGCGTGCCGCCGACCTGATCGCCCGCGAGGAACTGGCCGCCTCCGGGCTGGACCGTGAGGTCTGGCAGTTCCCGGTGGTGCTGCTCGCCGACGTGCGCAGTGTGGGAGTGCAGGGCGACGGCCGGACCTACGGGCACCCGATCGTGCTCCGCCCGGTCTCCTCCGAGGACGCCATGACGGCCGACTGGTCGCGCCTTCCGTACGACCTGATCGCCAAGATCTCGAACCGGATCACCAACGAGGTTCGGGAGATCAATCGGGTGGTTCTGGACGTCACGAGCAAGCCGCCGGGCACCATTGAGTGGGAGTAACGCCCAGTAGTGGATCAATCGCCCAGGGCAGCGCAAGCTGCCCTGACCAGCGATTACGGGCCGTTATCCTACTGTCAGGAACCCGACAGAAGTTCTGGAGAGGTAACATAATCCGGGCAGAATGCCGCCCGTGACCCCCGCACTGGAACCGCTCCGCAGAATCGCCGCCTACGCCGTCGCCCGCGACGACGAGGGCCGCGTTCTACTGGTCCGGGCATCGTCCAAATCCGGCACTCCCGGAGTCTGGTCGCTGCCCGGCGGCGCCGTCGATCACGGCGAAGATCCCAACCACACCGTCGTCCGCGAGACCGCGGCGGAGACCGGGCTCTCCGTCGCAGTCACCGGACTGCATGACGTCCTGGCCGACATGCGCTCCATGCCGCACCGAGGCGTCACCATCCACACCGACCGGCTCGTCTACGCCGTCTCGGTGCGCGGTGGCAACCTGGTCGACCGGGTCGGCCGGCCCACCGACCTGGCCCGATGGCACACCCTGGAAGAAGCCGAGAACCTGAAGTTGCGGCCGTTCACCGCGGCGGCGCTCGGCCTCTCCCGGAACGCCGGTGACCTGCGACCCGAGGAAGCCCCGGTCTTCCCGTCGTTCTACGCCTACGAGGGCCCGGACGGGCTGCACCGGGCCCAGCGGTTCGCGGCCTACGCGATCGCCACCGACCCGTCCGACAACCTGCTCCTCACCCGGATCTCCGAGGGGTATCCCGGGGCCGGCTGCTGGCACCTGCCCGGTGGCGGCACCGACTACGGCGAACAGCCCGGCGCCGCACTGATCCGGGAACTCGTCGAGGAGACCGGGCAGGAGGGCCGCCTCGTCGAACTGCTCGGCGTGGCCAGCCACCGGGACGCCGCCTCCCTCGGCCCGGAGGGCTACCCGATCGACTGGCACGGTGTCCGGGCGTTCTACCGGGTGGTCGTGGAGAAGCCGACCGAGGTGATCATCCACGACGTCGGGGGCTCCACCTGTGAGGCCCGGTGGATGCCGCTCAAGGAGGTCGCCGAACTGGCCGGTGACCAGCTCACCGAAGTGACCGCCGATGCGCTGCGGGCGGCGAAGCTAATCTAGGCCCGGTGAAGATCAGGAGACGGGCCGCGGCGTACGGCGTATGTCGCTCCACCGACGGCAGTGTGCTGCTCACCCGGGGCTCGGAGGCCAGTGCCTTCCCCGGGGTGTGGTCGCTGCCCGGTGGTGGCATCGACCAGGGTGAGCACCCGGATGACACGGTCGTCCGGGAGTTCCGCGAGGAGACCGGCCTCGACGTGCGGATCACCGGCGTCCGGGCCGTCCTCGCCGACCTGGCCCGGCTGCCCGACGAATCGGTCGAGCACACCGACCGGATCATCTACGACGTCGAGGTGACCAACGGCACAATCCGGCCGGAAGTGGACGGAACCAGTGATCTTGTCGAGTGGGCCGACCCCGCCGGATTCCCGCTGCTGCCGTTCACTGCCGACGTCCTCGGCGTCCCGTTCCGGGCCGTCCCGATCGACGGCCCCTTCGGCGAACCCGCGCGGACCGGACCGATCCAGCGGTTCGGCGCGTATGCATTGGCCACCGATCCGGCCGGCCGGATCCTGCTGACCCTGATCGCCGACGGCTACCCCGGTGCCGGACTGTGGCACCTGGCCGGCGGCGGCACCGACTTCGGCGAGACCCCGGAGGCGGCACTGGCCAGGGAACTCTTCGAGGAGACATCCCAGCACGGCCGGATCACCGGACTGCTCGGCGTCTCGCACCGGTACGACCCCTCAGCGGTCGGGCCGGAAGGAGTACCCCTCGACTGGCATGTGATTCGCGTCGTCTATCGGGTAAGTGTGGAGGAACCGGTCGCCGCGGCGGTCACAGAGGCGGCCGGCGGGTCCACCGCGCAAGCCGCCTGGTTCACCGCCGATGAGGCCGGCAACCTGCCGCTCACTGAACTGGCGCGGGATGCGCTGGCCCAGGCGGGCTAAAATCGTCACACGGAAGGCCTCTGTCAAATGAGCGGACGTACCGTTCGCCCCTCGCCAAGGTCGTCTTGCTGTGCGATGGTGTAACCCGCAATTTCGCTGGGCTCGTCAGACTCCGGCGGAAAACCCGAGCTCCATGGAGGAAGCACGTGCCGAGTACCCCTTGGCGCCGGCGTCGTACGACGGATAGCCCCCGTCCCGCCGGACGTCGTTGGGCAGGCCGTCTACGCCGCAGCGGATCCCTCGCGCGGCAAGCCCTGATGGTCCGGGTGGGCCGCCGCTCCGCCGAGACCGGCCGGGCCGCCACCGCGACCCGGGCGGAGGTCCTGCACGTCGGCTCCGACCCGGTGCGCACCGTCACGATCCCCGCTCCCGGGGTTCCGGCGGACGCGTTCGATGCCGAGCCGACCCCGGTCTCCATCCCGCTGCTACCCGGTGAGCGCACCATGTCCCGCCGCGCGAGCTTCGCGCTCGTCAACGCCTGCACCCTGGCCAGCCTCGGCCTGGGCCTCCTGGCGATCTTCCTGGCGATGGACGGACAGGTGCAGCTCGCCGCCGCCTGCCTGGTCGCCTGCGTCGTCTTCGACGGCCTGGACGGCGCTCTCGCCCGCAAGCTCGGCGTGGCCAGCCCGTTCGGCGCGCAGATGGACTCGCTCGCCGACATGTGCTCGTTCGGCCTGGCCACACCGGTCGTCGTCTACGCGTCCCTGGCCGGCGAGGTCCCGCCGGCCGCCGCCGCCATCGCCACCGCCCTGGTCGCCGGTTGCGCCGCGATCCGCCTGGCCCGCTTCAACGTGTCACCGAAGGACGGCCGGTTCTTCTGCGGCGTCCCCACCACGATGGCCGCTGCGGTCCTCGCCCTGACCGTGCTGATCGGCCTGCCGCTCCCCGGCATGGTCCAGCTGGCCGGTGTGACACTGCTGGCCTTCGCGATGGTGTCGAGCTTCCCGTACGCGAAACTCGCCCGCCTGCTCAAGCTACCGCTGTGGCTGTGGCTGCTCCCGATCGTCAGCGCCCTGATCGACCCGCGCATGACGTTCGTCCTGATCGTCGCCGCATACCTGGTCAGCGGCCCGATCCTGTGGATGCGGGCCCGCCGGGCCTGACCCCACCCGCGCAAGGAAGACCGCTTCTCTCCGGAGAGGCGGTTTTTCTTTTCCGGTACGCCCCTCAACAGTCCCGTCTCGACCCGCGAGGCGGCAGCCACTCCCGGCATCCCCGCGACCGCCGGGCCGAATGCGATGGTCACCGCCCACCACTCCAGCCCCGGCGACAACCTCCCGGTCAACCGCTGACCCCTCGAACCGCTTCCAGTAGTCCCCGCGGTACGTAACGGCGCCGCCACTACCAGGAAGACGTCGGCGCGGTGGTACGGATCGCGGATCGTGGCGGTCCGTCGGGCACCGAGAACCGGCTGCCCGGCACCGGGAGCCGGGTGGAGTCGGCTCCCGGTGGCGGAGGGTGTCGACTTTCGGGGAGCACCGCATTCGGCCCGGCGGACGCGGGGAGGCCCGGTGTGGGGCCTACCTCGCGTCGTGGGGGCTGGAGCGTTGAACGGCGTACCCGATAAAGGGGTTGATTCTCAGTTCTTCCAGCGGGCGATCACAGTGGCACCGCCGACCACGCGTTCGTCGACGCTGACCAGGGCTTCGGCCTTGTCCGCGGGGAGGTAGACGTCGGTGCGGGAGCCGAAGCGGATCAGGCCGTAGCGTTCGCCCTTGGCCAGCAGGGTGCCGACGGGGGCGCGCTGCACGATCCGGCGGGCGATCAGGCCGGTGCGCTGGGCGACGACGACGGTGCCGTGGTCGGTGTCGAGGATCGTGTAGGCGGCCACGTTGTGTTCGGCGGCGGCGGTGGCGGCATTGGCGTAGCCACCCTCCTCGACGAAGTAGTCGGCGACCCGGCCGGCCACCGGGGCCCGGTTGACGTGCACGTCGAAGACGGACAGGAAGACCGCGATGCGCAGGAACTCGCCTTCGCCGAACCGTTCGTCACGGAGCCGTTCGACGGACAGGACCTTGCCGTCGGCGGACGAGATGACGGCCGACGGGTCGCCGGGGACGTCACGTTCGGGGTCGCGGAAGAACGCGGCGACGGGAGCGGCGGCGAGCGCCGGCAGCAGCCACAGTTTCGACTTGGGGCGGGCCCGGCGGGCCAGGACGGCGAGGCCGACCGCGATGCCGGCGGCGGCGACACCGTTGGAGTCGATGTGCATGGTGCGGGTGACCGGCACACTCGACGTGCGGTAGGCGGGGGCCAGCGTGCCGGCGGTGGACACCTCGGCCGGGCTGAAGCGCAACTTGTGCACCCGCAGCGGCGGCTGGTTGCGGACCACCAGGTCGGAGCCGACACCGAAGAGGGCGCCCTGCCGGAAGAGTTCGGCGGCGGCGCCCTGGGTGCGGCCGGGACCGGCAGGGACGGCGAGGGAGAGGACTCCGCCGTCGGCCAGGTATTTGGTGAGCTGCTCGATGCGGGTGCGGGCCTCTTCGGCGGTGCCGGTCAGCGGCTCTCCGGCGATCAGCACGTCGGCGGACTGGGCCTCGTCGAGGGACTCGACGACCTTGACCCGGTCGGAGACCCAGCTGCCGAGGCCGGTGATGTGGCCCCGCAACAGGTCGGAGCTGCTGTTGACGCCGGGAACGAGGGTGAGGGTGTCGCCGGGGAGCAGAGCCTCGACGGCTGCGGCCACCACGGCTGAGGCGTGGTCGGCGTCGACCAGCAGAGCGGACGTCGCCGCGTTCTGCCGGGCGAACTCGGCGGTCAGGGCACGGGCGGCCCGGGCACCCACGCCGGGGACGGGCGCGACGGAGACGGTCGGAAACGCGGTCATACGACGAGCATATTGCCCCGCCCGCAGGAGTCCTTCCCGCGGGCGGGGCAACCGGGTCGTTCAATTCTCGACGGGACGCTCCTTGGCGGGGTGTTCCCGGGTGAACTTCTCGGACGGGTCGTCCAGCAGTTCCCGGACGATCGAGGCGTGCATCTCCGGGGGCAGGTCGCCGGACTGCGGCTCGACGGTGGCGGCCGCCGGGACCGGGGCGGGCACCTCGCGGCGACCCGACCGGATCGCCCCGAGCAGGCCGGCCACCCCGAAGAAGATCAGTCCGCCGGCCACCACCCAGCCGACCGCGGGGAGCTGCAGGGTGATCACCTGGGAGAGCGCCCACCAGAGGGCGACCAGCAGGAAGAGCAGGCCGAAGCTGAGGGAGACGCCGTCCATGCGGTGCGGTTTCATCGGATCACCTCCAGGTTGCCGGCTTCCATCCGGATGTCGAGCAGGAGCTTGCCGTCGTTCTCGCCCTGGGTGCCGGCGTCGGTCAGTTCCCGGGAGGAGCCGTCGGTGATCTCCTCACCGAACAGCACCATCCGGCCGCCGTCGATCCCGGCGTCGAGAGTGGTGTCCACGGTCGCGGGCAGCAGCACCTTCAGCTGGCCGAGTTTCATGTTCACCGCGATGTCCTGGGTCTGGCCGTCGAAGTCGACGGCCCGCAGGTCGAGGGTGACGTTGCCGACGTTGAAGTCGTACTGGTCGGCGACAGCGGTGAGGGTGGCCGGCCGGTAGACGCTCGGGGTGAGGTCCCGGCCGAACCGCTCGGTGCCGGAGGAGACGCCGAGGCCGAAGCTGAGGATCAGGGCCAGTGCGATCAGACCCCGGGCCCGGCCGAACCAGGTGCCGACGATCAGGCCGAGCGCGGTGGTCACCAGGGCCACCGCGAAGTAGGCCGAGATGCTGACGTCGGCGCCGCTCATGTCGATCGCACCGACCAGGCCGATCACCATCACGAGCGCGAAGAACGTCAGCCGGCCGAGGATCGAGCGCTCCTTCGGGGGTTTCGGCGGCTTCGGCGGGGCGGGCGGCGGCGGAGGCGGTGGGGTCGGCCCGGCGAACGGTCCGTGCGGCGCGAACGGGGGGCGGAAGCCGGTGCTGGGCGGGGTGTACGCCGGAGGCGGCGTCACCGGGTCGGCAGCCGGCGGGGTGGTGGGCGGCGCGGAGAACGCCACTGTCGGGTCGTCGGGCACCGGCGGTGGTCCGGGTGGTGCTGCCGGTGCCGGTGCTCCACCGCGCTTGATCAGCAGGAAGGCCGCGATCACCACGACCGCGGCGAGCATGCTGGCCCGGGTGCCGGAGTTGACGATGAAGGCGAAGGTGAGCAGGGCGCCGCTGCCGAGCAGGATCACCGAGAGCGGTGCCATGCCGGACTGGCCCTTGCCGAGCAGGGACTCGACGGGCGAGGCGCTGTCCCCCTCGGACGGGATGATCAGCCAGCCGATCAGATAGAGCAGGACACCGGTGCCACCGAGGACACCGAGCACGGCGAGCAGGACCCGCCAGAGCACCGGGTCGGTGTTCGTCGCCCGGGCGATGGCACCGCAGACACCTGCTACGTACCGCCCCTGCTGAGGGCGGACCAGTTGCTGACGGGCCCAGGCCGCGGAGGCCGTGGAGACCCAGGGCGGCACGTTGGAGCCGGGCGGGAAGCCGCCGCCGGGCTGCTGGTCGGAAGGTGCCTGGTCGCCCTTCACGGGACCGGCACCGGGCGCTTGGTCGTTCATGCCTTCGATCCTGCTCGGACCGGTACCCGAGCCGCTTCCGGAACGGACCCTGAGGCCACCCTGAGATATCCGGCTCCCGAGCCTGGGGGACTTTCCCCGTGGCCGGGGGCCGTCGTACGTGTGACGATCGGAGGGTGACCACCGCTGCCGTGAACCCACCGCGCCGCCTGTACCGGCCACGCGACCAGCGCATCGTCGCCGGCGTCGCGACCGGCCTGGCGCGCCACCTCGGCATCCCGGTGCTGGCGGTCCGGATCACCCTCGTCGTCCTGCTCGGTTTCAACGCCCTGGGCCTGCTGCTCTATGCGGCCTACTGGGCGGTGCTTCCGCAGGAGGCCCGGGCCGACGAGGAGCCGGCCAGCCGTGACCTGGGCGCCATCCTGCCGTTCGCGGCGATCGGGATGGGCGTGATCCTGTTGCAGGCGCTGGTCTTCGAGGACCAGGTGGCGACCACCGTCGGCTGGATGATCGCGGTGATCGTGGTCGGCGCCGGGGTGATCTGGCACCAGTCCGACCCGAGTCGTGGCCTGCGCTCGGAGAACCTCGCCGCCACCCCGTGGTTCACCGCGATCGTCTCGGAGAACGACAGACGGTCCTTCCTGTTCCGGTTCATCGGCGGCGGCATCCTGGTCGCCGTCGGCATCATCGGTGTGGTCGCGGTCTACTCGCCGTCGGAGTCGATCGGCGCGGTGTTCAACGGCGTGATCTTCGCCTTCGTCGGGCTGCTCGGTGTCGGTGTGGTGGTGGCTCCGCTGGTCTGGCGGACCTTCGGGCAGTTGCGGGCCGAGCGGGAGGGCCGGATCCGGGAGCAGGAGCGGGCCGAGCTGGCCGCGATGATCCACGACCAGGTGCTGCACACGCTGGCTCTGATCCAGCGCAACTCCACCGACATCAAGGAGGTGCAGCGCCTGGCCCGCGGTCAGGAGCGCAGCCTCCGCAACTGGCTGTACCGGCCGACCGCGTCGCCGACCGAGCGGTTCGCTGCGGCGCTGGAGCAGGCCGCGGCCGAGGTGGAGGACACCTACGCGATCACCGTGGAGACCGTGGTGGTGGGTGACACCCGGTGCGACGAGAAGGTGGCGGCTCTGGTCGCGGCGGCCCGGGAGGCTCTGGTGAACGCGGCCCGGCATGCCGGGGTGCAGACGGTTTCGCTCTACGCCGAGGTGGAGGAGGATGAGTTGAGCGTCTTCGTCCGGGACCGCGGTGCGGGCTTCGACATCGGCGGCGTGGCGGAGACCCGGCACGGGGTCCGGGGGTCGATCATCGGTCGGATGCAGCGCCACGGTGGGCGCGCCGAGATCCGGAGTGCCCCCGGAGACGGTACGGAGGTGCGGCTCATGCTTCCCGTCGCTCGGGAGAGTGTGACCGCTGGTAAGGAGTCTGTGCGATGACCGAGCCCGTGATCGAGCCGGAGGCCCGGCGACTGAACGTCTTCCTGGTCGACGACCATGCGATGTTCCGCGCCGGGGTGCGCGCCGAGTTGGGCGCCCATGTGGACGTGGTGGGGGAGGCGAGCACCGTGAGCGAGGCGATCAGCCGGATCGCCGCGGTGCAGCCGGATGTGGTGCTGCTCGACGTGCACATGCCGGACGGTGGTGGTCGTGCCGTGCTGGAGTCGGTGCGCCGGACCCATCCGCAGGTCAAGTTCCTGGCCCTGTCGGTGTCGGATGCGGCCGAGGATGTGATCGGTCTCATCCGGGCCGGTGCCCGGGGTTATGTGACGAAGACGATCTCGCCGGACGAGCTGGCCGGCGCGGTGCGCCGGGTGGCCGACGGTGACGCCGTCTTCAGCCCGCGACTGGCCGGTTTTGTGCTCGACGCGTTCGCTTCCCGGGCCGATGTGCCGGTGGCCGACCCGGAGCTGGACCAGCTCACCAACCGCGAGCGTGAAGTGCTGCGGCTGCTGGCGCGGGGGTACGCATACAAGGAGATCGCTAAAGAGCTGTATATCTCCATCAAAACCGTGGAGACGCACGTCTCCAATGTGTTGCGGAAATTGCAGATGAGTAACCGTTACGAACTGTCACGATGGGCAGCCGATCGGCGTCTTGTCTGACCCCTCGGTCTCGATCCGCTAAGGCCATTCGGCTAGGCTGCGCTCCGTGCTGCCGTCGAAGCGCCTTGGAGTTTTCCCAGCTCAGAAGCGTCTAAAACGACTTGATCTGGTCTAAGCGGCTAATATCGGCTTGATAACGGGGCTCCGGGTTTCCGTGTCTCTGTGTCACAGTGGCAGCTACTCACACACCCCCTGGTGAGCGCCCCTGAAGGAGGCACCCCCGATGCTCGGGAAACGCCCGTGGAAGATGGCGGCCGGACTGGCCGCCATCTCCCTGTTGGTCGCCGGTTGTGGCGGCGGTGGCGCGGACGACGAGGCCGCCAACTCCAACACTGTCGTGATCAGTGTCTCTGAGCCGGGGTCCCTCCTCCCCACCAACGCCACCGACGTCAACGGCTCGACCGTGCTGAACTCGCTGTTCTACCCGCTCGTCGAGTTCAACTCGAGCAAGGAGCCGGTCGAGGTCGCCGCCGAGTCGATCACGCCGGACCGGACCAACCGGGTCTGGACGATCAAGCTGAAGCCGGGCTTCACCTTCCACAACGGTGAGCCGGTCACCGCCAAGAACTACATCGACGCGTGGAACTACGGCGCGTACGCCCCGAACGGTCAGAGCGGCGCCTACTTCTTCGAGCGCATCGCCGGCTACACCTCGGTGAACCCGTCGGACCCGGACGGCGACGGACCGCTGAAGGCCCCGGCCGCGTCCACGAACAAGCTCGCCGGTCTCAAGGAGGTCAACGACCTGACCTTCCGGGTGACCCTGTCGGCGCCGTTCTCCAGCTTCAAGACGGTGCTCGCCTACTCGGTCTTCTACCCGCTGCCGAACGCGGCGTTCTCCTCCGACGGCGTGATCGCCAAGGGGTTCGAGGACAGCCCGATCGGTAACGGGCCCTTCAAGATGAAGGGCAAGTGGGTGCACGACACCGAGATCGTGGTGGAGAAGGTCGACGGCTTCAAGGGCAAGGTCCCGAAGATCGACGGCGTCACCTGGAAGATCTACCAGGACTCGCTGACCGAGTACGCGGACCTGGTCTCCGGCAACCTCGACGTGCAGACCGACATCCCGATCGAGGCGCTCTCCAGTGCCCCGGCCGACCTGGGTGAGCGTTTCCAGCGGAGCGAGAACTCCGGCTTCGACGTCCTCGGTTTCCCGATCTACGACCCGACGTTCGCCAACAAGGACGTCCGCAAGGCGATCTCGATGGCGATCAACCGGGACGAGATCGTCGACCAGGTCTTCCTGGGTTCCCGCACGTCGGCGAAGGCGTTCGTCTCCCCGGTGGTCGCCGGTTACCGGGAGGACAGCTGCGGCGAGGCGTGCGAGTACAGCCCGAAGAAGGCCAAGGACCTGTACAAGGCGTCCGGCGGCCCGTCCGAACTCAAGATCACGTACAACACCGACGGTGGCCACAAGGCCTGGGTCGACGCCACATGCAACCAGATCACCGCCGCGCTGGGTGTCACCTGCGTCGGTAACCCGGTGGCGAAGTTCGCCGACCTGCAGAAGATGGCCCGGGCGCACGAGCCGATCGGCCTGTTCCGCCTTACCTGGGCGATGGACTACCCGCTGATGGAGAACTACCTGGGCCCGCTGTACAGCTCGAAGGGCGGCTCGAACTTCTCCGGTTTCGCCAACGCCGACTTCGACCGGCTGCTGAAGCAGGGTTCGGCGGCGTCGAGCCCGGAGCAGGCGATCAAGAAGTGGCAGCAGGCCGAGAACATCCTGGTCCAGGAGATGCCGTTCATCCCGCTGCGGTTCTCGAACAACGTCTACGGCTACTCGGAGAAGGTCCAGAACGTCGAGGTCGACCTGTTCATGAAGGTCAACCTGTACGACATCGAAACGATCGCCTGATCTGATCGGTCAAGCAACGGTGGCGCCACGGGAGGCAGACGTCCGTGGCGCCACTACTGTGTTGTCGTTCCACTGATCTCCGTCGCCGAAGAGGCTGAAGCCGAATGTTCCGCTACATCGTGCGGCGCTTACTACAGATGATCCTGACCTTCTTCGGGGCCACCTTCGTAGTCTTCGCGCTGATGTTCGCCAACCAGGACGACCCGATCCAGGCCCTGGCGGGCGAGAAGCCGGTGAGCGACAGCGTGCGTGCTGTGCTGACCGAGCGGTACCACCTGGACGAGAGTTTCCTGGTTCAGTACTGGTACTACATGAAGGGCCTGCTCACCGGAGACCTGGGTCAGTCGATGACCGGCCGGGACATCTCCGAGATGCTGGGCGGAGCCTGGCCGGTGACCATGCGACTGGCCCTGCTGGCCGCGCTGATAGCGGCGCTGATCGCGATCGCCGCCGGGGTCTGGTCGGCGATGCGGCGCGGCGGCTTCTTCGACAACGGCACCCTGCTGACGACGCTGCTGCTGCTGGCCCTGCCGGTGGTGGTGCTCGCCCCGGTGGCCCAGCTGATCTTCGCCATGGAGCTGCGGTGGTTCCCGGCGACCACGACGAAGGACGCCAACCTCTACGAGTTGCTGCTCCCGGCCCTGGTGCTGGCCACCACAGTGGTGGCCACTCAGCTGCGGGTCACCCGTACCTCGGTGGTGGAGAATCTCCGGGCCGACTACGTGCGGACCGCCCGGGCCAAGGGCCTGTCCCCGCGCCGGGTGACCTGGGTGCACGTGCTGCGCAACTCGCTGATCCCGGTGATCACCCTGATCGGGGTCGACCTAGGCGCCCTGATGTCCGCGGCGATCGTCACCGAGGACGTCTTCAACATCCCGGGTGTCGGCTTCAACCTGGCCCGCGGTGTCCGCACCGAGGACGGCCCGGTGGTTGTCGGGTTCGTCAGTGTCCTGGTCATCGTCTTCCTGGTCGTGAACCTCGTCGTCGACCTGCTCTACGCCGCTCTCGACCCCAGGATCCGTTATGAGTGAGACAAGTCTGGCCGGCCACGCGTGGGCCGACCTGCGCCGCAACAAGATCTTCTGGGCGTCCGCGGCACTCGTCGCGCTGGTCCTGCTGATGGCGGTGTTCCCATCGCTGTTCACCTCGGCGGATCCCGGCGTGTGTGCGCTGGCGAACAGGAACAAGGGGCCGGCCGTCGGCTCCTGGTTCGGTTATGACTTCCAGGGCTGTGACGTCTTCGCCAGGACCGTGTACGGCACCCGCAACTCGATAGTGGTGGGCCTGCTCTCCACCCTGCTGGCCGGGGTGCTCGGCCTGATCGTCGGGCTGGCCGCCGGCTACTTCGGCGGGGTGGTCGACGCGGTGCTGTCCCGGCTGACCGACATCATGCTCGGGGTGCCGATCCTGCTGGCCGCCGTGGTCTTCTCCGGCCGGCTGTCCAGCCCCGGTGGTGACAACGTGACCGCGGTGACGATCACCCTGGGGGTGCTGAGCTGGACCGCGGCGGCCCGGGTGATGCGGTCCGCGGTGATCACGGCGAAGAGTCAGGACTACGTTGCGGCGGCCCGGATGCTCGGTGCCGGTCCGGCCCGGCTGATGTTCCGGCACATCCTGCCGAACTCGGTCGCCTCGTACATCGTGGTGGTCACCATCCTGCTGGGCACCAACATCGCGGCCGAGGCGACACTCTCCTACCTCGGGGTGGGGCTCGGCGGCGACGCGATCAGCTGGGGCCGCCAGATCGCCGAGGCTCAGGACTACGCCCGGATCGTGGCGCATCCGCTGGCCTGGCCGGCTGCCTTCCTCGCCGCCACCGTGCTGGCCTTCATCATGCTGGGCGACGCCATCCGCGACGCCTTCGACCCGAAGCTCCGGTGAACCGACCCATGGCCGACAAGGCGAACCGACCCATGGCCGACAACACGGCACCTCTGCTCCAGATCAGCGATCTGCACGTCGAGTTCCGGACCCGGGACGGCGTCGCGAAGGCGGTCAACGGGGCGAGTTTCCATCTCAATCCCGGCGAGACCCTGGCGGTTCTCGGTGAGTCGGGCTGCGGCAAGTCGGTGACCGCTCAGGCGATCATGGGCATCCTGGACAGCCCGCCCGGGTTCGTCACCCGGGGCGAGATCCGGTACCGCGGCACCGACCTGCTGAAACTGCCGGAGAAGGAGCGCCGGGCGGTACGGGCCGACAAGATCGCGATGATCTTCCAGGACGCGCTGTCCGCACTGAACCCGGTCTACAGCGTCGGTTTCCAGCTCGCCGAACTGTTCCGGGTGCACCGCGGGATGTCCCGCCGGGACGCGAAGAACCGGGCGATCGAACTGCTCGACCAGGTTCGGATCCCGGGGGCCCGGAGCCGGGTGAACGACTACCCGCACCAGTTCTCCGGCGGTATGCGGCAGCGCGTCATGATCGCCATGGCGCTGGCGCTCGATCCCGAGGTGCTGATCGCCGACGAGCCCACCACCGCGCTGGACGTGACGGTGCAGGCGCAGATCATGGGCCTGCTCGCCGATCTGCAGCGACAGCGCAACATGGGCCTCGTCCTGATCACCCACGACATGGCGGTGGTCGCCGGGGTCGCCGACCGGATCTCGGTCATGTACGCCGGCCGGGTCGTCGAGGAGGCGCCGGTCCACGACGTCTACGCCCGCCCCGGCCACCCGTACACCCGGGCGCTCCTCGAGTCGATCCCGCGCCTGGACCTCAAGGGGCAGCAGCTCAGCGTGATCCGCGGGCTGCCACCGGCGCTCACCGACATCCCGGCCGGCTGCTCCTTCAACCCCCGCTGCCGGTACGCCAAGGACCCGTGCCGACAGGATCCGCCGCCGCCGGCCTACGCGATCGCACCGCACCGCACCGCCCGTTGCCACTTCGTCCGGGAGGTTCTCGGTGAGTGACGTAGTCCTCGAGGCCAAGGGCCTGGTCAAACACTTCAAGAGCAACGACGGCGCGGTACGGGCGGTCGACGGCGTTGACCTGCTGCTGCGGCGTGGCGAGACCCTCGGGGTGGTCGGCGAGTCCGGCTGCGGCAAGTCGACACTGGCCAAGCTGCTGGTCGGGCTGGAGAAGCCGACTGCCGGTGCGGTCGCCGTCCGCGGCCGGGACATGGTCACGCTCAAGGGCGGTGACCTGCGCCGGGCCCGCCGCAACATCCAGATGGTGATGCAGGACCCGTACACCTCGCTCAACCCGCGGATGACAGTCGGTGACATCGTCGGTGAGCCGTTCGAGATCCACTCCGACGTGCTGCCGAAGGGCAAGCGCCGGCAGGCGGTGCAGGATCTGCTGGACACCGTCGGACTGAACCCGGATCACGCCGGCCGGTACCCGCACCAGTTCTCCGGCGGCCAGCGACAGCGCATCGGCATCGCCCGGGCGCTGGCGCTCAAACCGGAGATCATCGTCTGTGACGAGCCGGTGTCGGCGCTCGACGTGTCCATCCAGGCTCAGGTGATCAACCTGCTGGGGCGGTTGCAGGACGACTTCGGGCTGTCGTACGTCTTCATCGCGCACGACCTGTCGGTGGTCCGGCACATCTCCGACCGGGTGGCCGTGATGTACCTCGGCAAGATCGTCGAGCAGGGACACGACGTGGCGATCTACGACCAGCCGACCCACCCGTACACCCAGGCCCTGCTCTCCGCCGTGCCCGTGCCGGACCCGCGCCTGCGCGGTCACCGTGACCAGATCGTCCTGGAGGGCGACGTCCCGTCACCGACCGACCCGCCGTCCGGATGCCGGTTCCGCACCCGCTGCTGGAAGGCGCAGCACGTCTGTGGCGAACAGGAGCCGGTGCTGCAGATCCGGGAGCGGTCGCCGCACCCGTCGGCCTGCCACTTCGCGGAGGTCCGCCGCATCAGGTGAGCTTTTCGGCGCCGGGAGGCGATCCTCCCGGCCCGATCAGGATCCTTGCTGCGGTACGCCTACCGGCTCGTGTTCCGACCTTCGAGCCTTGCTGCGGTACGTGTCACAGCGGTCCCCGGCCCGACCGCAGCAGGAGCAGCGCGACCTGGGTGCCGTCCGGGCCGAGCGCCTCGCGGAAGTGCTCGATGATCTCCCGTTCCCGGGCCAGCACCAGCCGGGTGCCGCCGCTGGCCATCCGGGTCTTGCCGACCTCCTGGGAGAGCGCCGAACGCTCCAGCCAGAGATCGATGATCGTCTTGTCGATCTCGTTGATCCGTTCGCGGATCCCACGGATCTTCGCGGCGGCCTCGTCCTCGCCCGCGCCGGTGGCCTGGTCCATCACGTCGGCGGTCATGTCGTGCTCCTCAGGTGCTGACGTCCCGGCCACCCCGGCCCGGACAGCATCAAGCCCCGAGCTGGAGAGCCCGGGGCTTGGTGTAGGTCTGGGGTTCAGGCGTGACCTACGGCTGCCGGGGCTCCGGTGCCATAGGTAAAGAATCGCGCCTGCTGGATCACGAGCCGAGTATGCCCCCGGGCCGGACGGTCCCGCAAGGAAACCGCCCGAGTGTTGGGACGGAAGTCCGGCCTGATCAGGTGACGGTGCCGAGCCGGTCGCGGTGGCGGGAGGTGCCGGTGGCGCCGGCCATCGCCGGACATCGATCGGCGGGCCGGTCGGCGGCGAAATCGTGTCGGCGGGGCGGCATACACTGGCTCCCGCGATGCGACCTTCCTCAGAACCTTCCGACGCACTGTTCTCCATCCCCGCTGTGCGGGTGCCGGAGACACCTCGGCCGGCTCCCCGGCCCGCGGCTCCACGGCTCGACCCGGAGTCGCTGCTGACCGGCCTCAACGGCCCGCAGCGGGACGCGGTCACCCACTCCGGGGGACCGCTGTTGATCGTGGCCGGTGCCGGTTCGGGCAAGACCCGGGTGCTGACCCACCGGATCGCCTATCTGCTGGCCGAGCGGGACGTGCACCCCGGCGAGATCATCGCCATCACGTTCACCAACAAGGCCGCCGGCGAGATGAAGGAGCGGGTCTCCCAGCTGGTCGGGCCGCGGGCCCGGCTGATGTGGGTGTCGACCTTCCACTCGGCGTGTGTGCGCATCCTGCGGGCCGAGCACGAGCACGCCGGGCTGAAGAGCACGTTCTCCATCTACGACGCTGACGACTCGCGCCGGCTGATGACTCTCGTCGCCCGTGAGCTGGACCTGGACCCGAAGCGGTACACCGCCCGCAGTCTGGCCGCCCAGGTGTCGAACCTGAAGAACGAGCTGGTCGAGCCGGAGGAGTACAAGGCGAACGCGAAGGGCCCGAACGAGCGGGCCGTCGCCGAGGCCTACGAGCTGTACCAGCGCCGGCTGCGCGAGGCGCACGCGCTGGACTTCGACGACATCATCATGACCGTGGTGCACCTGTTCCAGTCGCACCCGCTGATCGCCGAGACGTACCGCCGCCGTTTCCGGCACGTGATGGTCGACGAGTACCAGGACACCAACCACGCGCAGTACACGCTGATCCGCGAGCTGGTCGGGGTGCCCGGCGGTGAGGTCGAGCCGTCCGAGTTGTGCGTGGTCGGTGACGCGGACCAGTCGATCTACGCGTTCCGTGGCGCCACGATCCGCAACATCCTGGAGTTCGAGCGGGACTACCCGCAGGCGCGGACCATCCTGCTGGAGCAGAACTACCGCTCCACCCAGACCATCCTCACCGCGGCCAACGCCGTCATCGACCGCAACACGTCCCGCAAGCCCAAGCGGCTCTGGAGCGACCAGGGGCAGGGCGAGCAGATCGTCGGCTATGTGGCCGACACCGAGCACGCCGAGGCCGACTGGGTGGCCCGCGAGATCGACCGGCTGACCGACAACCACGACGTGCGCCCCGGTGACGTGGCGGTCTTCTACCGGACCAACGCGCAGTCCCGGGTGTTCGAGGAGGTGTTCATCCGCGTCGGCCTGCCGTACAAAGTGGTCGGTGGGGTGCGCTTCTATGAGCGCAAGGAGGTCCGCGACGCGCTGGGCTACCTGCGCGCGATCGTGAACGACGACGACACGGTCAGCATCCGCCGGGTGCTGAACACCCCGAAACGGGGCATCGGCGACCGGGCCGAGGCGTGTGTCGAGGCACTGTCCAACCGGGACCGGGTCTCGTTCGGGCAGGCGCTGCGCCGGGCCAAGGACGCGCCGGGCATCTCCACCCGGGCGGTCAACAGCATCAACGACTTCGTGCAGCTCCTCGACGACCTGCGGCAACTGGCCCTGTCCGCCCCGCCGGAAGAGGTGCTGGAGGCGGTGTTGCAGCGCTCCGGCCTGCTCGGTGAGCTGGAGGAGAGCCTGGACCCGCAGGACCAGGGCCGGGTGGAGAACCTGCAGGAGCTGGTGAGCGTCGCCCGGGAGTACACCGAGCGGGTCGAGTCGCTCGCCGACGAGGGCGAGGAGCAGGTCGCCACACTTGCCGGGTTCCTGGAGCAGGTGGCCCTGGTCGCCGACGCCGATCAGCTTCCCGACGACGACCCGGACAACCAGGGTGTGGTCACGCTGATGACCCTGCACACCGCGAAGGGCCTGGAGTTCCCGGTGGTGTTCCTGAGTGGACTGGAGGACGGCGTCTTCCCGCACATGCGAGCGCTCGGCGACAACAGCGAGCTGGAGGAGGAGCGCCGGCTGGCCTATGTCGGCATCACCCGGGCCCGCCAGCGGCTCTACCTGTCCCGGGCGGTGACCCGGTCGGCGTGGGGCCAGCCGCAGTACAACCCGCCGTCCCGGTTCACCGATGAGCTACCGGCCGAGCTGGTCCGGTGGGAGCGCACCGGTGGGTCGTACACCTCCTGGTCCGGCACCGGTGGCGGGGTCGGCGGCCGTGGTGGTTACGGCAGCGACGGTGACCGTCAGCGGGGCGGAGGCTTCGCCGGGGGGACGGCCAAGGCCCAGCGCATCGCTGACCGGTTCGGTATCGACGCCAGCAAACTCGCGACCGCGAGCGAGCTGAAGCAGGCGCCGAAGGTGGATCCCGGGGATCGGGTGAACCATCAGCGTTACGGTCTGGGCCGGGTGCTGGCGGTGGAGGGGCAGGGGCCGGGGACCCGGGTCCAGATCGATTTCGGCGATCAGACGATGTGGCTGATCCTCCGGCACGCTCCGATCGAGAAGCTGTAGGGAGAGCCCGTGCCGGGTGATGTGTGGTCGCCGTGGCGTTCATCCGGTCGCAGCGACCGGGGTGGGCTCAGCCGGGGCGGACGTCCGGTCCGGGCTTCGGCGCCGCGGATTCGCCGGGGGAGCGGTCCGGTCGTCCGGCTGTTCGGGCTCGACCGACCGTGAGGTGAGTTCTCCGGGTTCTGTCCCGCTCCGGTGCGGCGGGGCGGGACGGTCGAGAGGGCCGGGGATCTCGCAGCCCGGGATCGGCACGCCGTGTGCCCGCATCCACGCGGTGGGTTCGACCGGGTTCTGGAAGTAGCCCTGATGCACCTCGAAGTGCAGATGGGGCCCGGTGGAGTGCCCGGTCGACCCTTCGATGCCGATCGGGTCGCCGGTCTTCACCGGCTGTCCCGGCTGGACCAGGATCTCGGCCAGGTGCCCGTAATGGGTGAGCCAGCCGTTGCGGTGGTCGATCAGGATCGCGTTGCCGTAACCGCCGTTCGGCCCGGCGGACACCACCATCCCGGATCCGGCGGCCAGGATCGGGGTGCCGGGCGGGGCGGCCAGGTCGATGCCGGCGTGCAGGCGGCCCCAGCGCTGGCCGAAGCAGGAGGTCATCCGGGCGGTCGGGTTCGGGTGTGTCCACTGGGCCACCGCCGGCTGCACCCGGATTCTGGGCCGGTCCTTGCGGAGTACCCGGGCGGCGGCCAGCCGGTTCTCCGGCGGCAGCGGGTCGAGCCGGGGGTAGAGCTTGGCGGGTGCGTCGTCTCCGGCCGGCGGGACGATCGGCCAGGCCGCGGGCCGGTGAGCGGCGGTCGGCAGCCGGGATTCCCGGTGGTGGACTCCGCCGATCGGGGCGGCCGAGGCGGTGACGCCGGCTCCGGCGCCGCAAGCGGTACTCAGCAGGGCGATCATCGCGAGCAGTGAGCGGGTGGGTGGCGGCCGGCGCTGCCGGTGTCTGCCACCGCGGCCGGAGTGTCTGCCACCGCGGCCTGCCGAAGCGTGGTGCCGCACGCTGACTGCTCCCTCCCGGACCGGGGGTGACTGGTGCTGTCACCTAACCTGTCGGCCTGAGGAGTGGAACCGATGAGCGTTTCCCGGGTTTGGGACCGGGCCGTCGGGAAAACGGAGAGGTCAGGAAGCCTCGGCCGCGGCGATCCCGGCGTAGACGGACTCCGTCTGGAGCTTGATGTCGACACCGCGGTCGTACAGGAAGGTGATCGGGTCGACCGGTGAGCCCTTGGCGTGCACTTCGAGGTGCAGGTGGTAGCCGTACGAGTAGCCGGTGTTGCCGACCTCGCCGATCACCTGACCGGCCTTGACCACGTCGCCCTTCTTCACCAGCACGCGGCGGGAGTGGGCGTAGATGATCTCGGTGCCGTCGTCCTGCCGGATCGTGACGGAGTTCCCGTAGCCGCCGCTGTAACTGGCCTGGACCACCGTGCCGCCGTGCACCGCCTTGTAGGGGGTGCCGTCCGGGGCGGCGAGGTCGATCCCGGCGTGCAGCTGGCCGAAGCGGACCCCGTAGCCGGAGGTGAACTCGTAATCGTCGAGGGGCAGCAGGTAGACGTTCTGTTCGGCTTGCTCGGCGCTGAGTTCGGTGTCGGTTCCCCGGTCCTCGCCACGGGAGGCGGCGTTCTCGCCGGATCGGTTCTCCAGGGCCTCGGTGGCGACCGAGGAGCCGTGGTTCAGACCCTGCAGGGCCTGTGGGTCGATCGTCTTGTTGTCCGGGAGGTTCGCGGAGACACCGAGTGCGACGACGCCGGCACCGACGAAGGCCGAGGTGACGACGACCGCGTAGCGGCTGCGCGGAGGTGTGGGTACGCGACGCCGACCGCGATAGCGATCGGGCTCAGACGACAAGCGCTGGCGCACGAAGGATCCTCCGTCAGTGGCATTACGGCGACGCGGCTCAGGTTCGCACCCCGGGAAATGGGTTGAACAGGAGGCCGATCGGGCTGTCGCTGTGGGGGAACCTGTGTGACAGCCGTGGCCACGGTAACGAAACGGCAGCCCCGTCACAAGTCGCAGCGCCAATTTCGTGACAGTTCCTGGTCTACATTGATCAGCTATTGTCCGAATTGATCACCTTTTCCAAACCGGGCTATAGCGACACTGTGTGATTGGCGGGAAAGCGGATAGTAATGTGACCCAGGCAACAATTGCTCGGGCTCGTCGTTCCGGGTCAACGGCTACCCGCTCCCGCCTCGCCGGGTTACCGTTCGTTCAGGTGACCGCGGACACCGGGGTCCGAGAGCCCGATGGGGGTCGTTATGGGAGCACGGGCCAGAGTCGTCGTCGCCAAGCCTGGGCTGGACGGACATGACCGTGGCGCCAAGGTCATCGCGCGGGCGCTCCGGGACGCCGGCATGGAGGTCGTCTACACCGGCCTGCACCAGACGCCCGAGCAGATCGTCGAGACGGCCATTCAGGAGGACGCCGGCGGCATCGGCCTGTCCGTCCTCTCCGGCGCGCACATGACGCTTTTTCGCAGAGTGATGGAACTGTTGGCGCAGCGTGATGCAGCGGACATCGTGGTATTCGGCGGCGGCATCATTCCGGAGGACGACATCGCGGAATTGAAATCACTCGGGGTAGCCGCACTATTCACTCCGGGTACTTCGCTGGAATCCATCGTCGAATGGGTTCGCGCCAATGTGGCGACCCCGGTCGCGTGAAATCACTGGTGAGCGCAAGGGGAGAGGCCGGACGCACCCCTCACACGTCCGGCCTCTCTATGCGCGATGCCCCGCCGCCACCCCTCGACCGACAGGGCATCGGCCGCTTCCTTGCCAGGGCGCCCGAGCGCTCCGACATCACACTCAACGACCCCCTGCCGGGCGGGTTACGCGCACGGCCATGATTTTTCGAGCGGCTCGGAGGCCACGGAAGGGCTCGATCGCCCCAACCGCCCCGGAGCAGCGATTTTGTCCCTCTGGTGTGTGGTCTTGCACACCGTGTACCCGCGCGGGCACGGAGGCCGTTTCGGCCGTTAGTCTGCGGATGAAGGGCCATTCGGTATGCCACCCGTCTGAGGGGGACTGCCGGCTGGCCGGACGATCCTCACGCTGGCGGCGCTTGAGCGACGCGCCGCGCGAACAACAGGTCGGGACGCAATGGTGCGGCTTGCCGGCGCTTGGCGTCGCGAGCGAAAGGAGACACGTGGACCTGTTCGAGTATCAGGGGCGCGACCTGTTCGAACGGCACGGGCTGCCCGTGCTGGGCGGCGGCGTCGCCGAGACCCCGCAGGAGGCCCGGGCGATCGCCGAGCGCCTCGGTGGCAAGGTTGTCGTCAAGGCACAGGTCAAGGTCGGTGGCCGCGGTAAGGCCGGCGGCGTCAAGCTGGCCGACGGTGCCGACGAGGCCGAGGCCCGGGCGACCGACATCCTGGGTATGGACATCAAGGGCCACACGGTCCACAAGGTGATGCTGGCCGAGACGGCCGACATCAAGGAGGAGTACTACTTCTCCTACCTGCTGGACCGGGCCAACCGCACATTCCTCTGCATCGCCAGCGTCGCCGGCGGTATGGAGATCGAGACGGTCGCCGAGACCGACCCGGACCGGGTCGCCAAGGTCGCCATCGACGCGAGCAAGGGTGTGGACGAGGCCAAGGCGCGGGAGATCGTCACCCTCGCCAAGTTCCCGGCCGAGGTCGCCGAGCAGGTCGTCGACATCGCGGTGAAGCTCTGGGCGGCGTTCGTCGCCGAGGACGCCACGCTGGTCGAGGTCAACCCGCTCGCCAAGGTGGGCGACGGCCGGGTGCTGGCGCTGGACGCCAAGGTGACCCTGGACGAGAACGCCGGTTTCCGGCACCCCGACCACGAGGCGCTCGAGGACAAGTCCGCCGTCGACCCGATCGAGCAGGCGGCCAAGGACAAGAACCTCAACTACGTCAAGCTGGAGGGCGAGGTCGGCATCATCGGCAACGGCGCCGGCCTGGTCATGTCGACCCTGGACGTGGTGGCGTACGCGGGTGAGCAGCACGGCGGCGTCAAGCCGGCCAACTTCCTCGACATCGGCGGCGGCGCGAGCGCCCAGGTGATGGCGAACGGTCTGGAGATCGTCCTCGGCGACCCGGCCGTGAAGTCGGTGTTCGTCAACGTCTTCGGCGGCATCACCGCCTGTGACGCGGTGGCCAACGGCATCATCCAGGCCCTGGCCCTGCTCGCCGAGCGCGGCGAGACCGTCACCAAGCCGCTCGTGGTCCGTCTCGACGGCAACAACGCCGAGGCCGGCCGCGCCATCCTGGACGGCGCCAACAACCCGCTTGTCGAGCGGGTCGACACGATGGACGGAGCGGCCGCTCGCGCCGCCGAGCTCGCGGCTGCGGGGAAGTGAACTAATGGCTATCTGGCTCACCAAGGACTCCAAGGTCATCGTCCAGGGCATCACCGGTGGCGAGGGTTCCAAGCACACCAAGCGGATGCTCGCCGCGGGCACCAACGTGGTCGGCGGCGTGAACCCGCGCAAGGCGGGCACCACTGTCGACTTCGACGGCACCGAGCTGCCGGTCTTCGCGTCCGTGGCCGAGGCGATCAAGGAGACCGGCGCCGACGTGTCGGTCATCTTCGTGCCGCCGGCGTTCACCAAGGCCGCCGTGGTCGAGGCGATCGACGCCGAGATCCCGCTCGCCATCGTGATCACCGAGGGCGTGCCGGTGCAGGACTCGGCGTCCTTCTGGTCGTACAACGTGGCCAAGGGTGAGAAGACCCGGATCATCGGCCCGAACTGCCCGGGCATCGCCTCGCCGGGCGCCTCCAACGCCGGCATCATCCCGGCCGACATCACCCCGCAGGGCCGGATCGGCCTGGTCAGCAAGAGCGGCACGCTGACCTACCAGCTCATGTACGAGCTGCGGGAGTTCGGCTTCTCCACCGCCGTCGGCATCGGTGGCGACCCGATCATCGGTACCACCCACATCGACGCGCTGCGGGCCTTCCAGGAGGACCCGGACACCGACGCGATCGTGATGATCGGTGAGATCGGCGGCGACGCCGAGGAGCGTGCGGCCGAGTTCATCAAGGCCAACGTCACCAAGCCGGTCGTCGGCTACATCGCCGGCTTCACCGCCCCGCCCGGAAAGACGATGGGCCACGCCGGCGCCATCATCTCCGGTTCGGCCGGTACCGCCGACGCCAAGAAGGTCGCCCTGGAGGCGGCCGGTGTCAAGGTCGGCAAGACGCCGTCCGAGACCGCCCAGCTCATGCGGGACATCTTGAGCTGAGCAAGGTCATGGTCACGACGCGCCGTCGGTGGGGTAGCGACCCGATCGGCGGCGCGCCGTGCTTTCTGCCGTGCCGGACTGGCCGCGGCATGGAACAGTAGGCGCGATGTCCAGCACAAC
>DATMVU010000091.1:0-12139 GCA_035562875.1 Actinoplanes sp.
GCTGGGGACGGCGGTGCCGGGGCTGTTGACCGCGACCCAGCGTCCCGTCACCGGCGGGGCGAGGGTGACCGCGGGCGTGCCGGAGCGGGGCGCGCGCACCATGGCCAGGATCAGCAGGATCAGGGTGAGCAGGAGGGACCACAGGTACGGGATCCCCAGTGGCAGGAAGCTCAGGACGAGCACGATCAAGAAGAGCCGCATCCACAGGGTCTGGTGGCGGGCGATGGCGCGTTTCATCGGCGGGCTCCCAGCAGGGTGGTCAACAGGGGGACGACGCGGGCGGCGGGCACCTCGTAGCGGCCGCCGCCGGTGGTGTGCAGCCAGCCGGCGGCGACCAGTTGGCGCAGATGGTGGTAGACCTGCCCGCTGGTGCCCATCCCGTCGAGCCGGCCGAGGTCGGCGGCAGTGCGTGCGCCGCGCAGCACCTCGCGGAGCAGGCGGATGCGGGCCGGGTGGGCGAGGGCGGCCAGGGTGGTGACGTGTTCGGTCCAGTCGCCGTCGAGGAGGTCGCCGGTGTGGGCGGTCTCCTGCCAGTGGGCGATGCGCTCGTCGGGCAGCGTCACATGCCCGGTGATCAGCACGGCGCCGGGGGCTTCGACCCGGTCGAGCAGGCCGTCGAGGGCCCAGAACTCGACGGCGCCGGGGGCGCCGCGGGCTTCCAGGGCGGCGACCCGGGCTTCCAGGGCGGCCAGACGATCGGTGTCGCTCACTCGCCCATCGTACGAAATTACGTAGAACCGTAGAGGACATAGCTCAGGCATAGCAGGCTCTGAGGTAGCTATGAGGTTCTGTTCGATAGATAAACACCTATGCGGCATCTAGGGTTAGATCGAAGTTCATCGATACGTAACCCGCCGGCCGGAGGGGATTCTCTGGGGGGCTCCGGCCGGGCGCAATGAGAGGTCGTGCCTACTATGCCCCGGCTTGCGCTGTTCGCGCTAGATCTGGTCGCTGTGAGCGTTCTCGTCTTCGGGCTCTACTTCCCCCGGCATCGGCGCCGGGACCTGGTAGTCGCCTATCTCGGCGTCAATGTGGGCGTGCTCGCGGTCGCCGGCTCCCTCAGCTCCAGCACGGTCGGGGCGGGGCTCGGACTGGGCCTCTTCGGCGTGCTGTCGATCATCCGGCTCCGGTCCACCGAACTGGACCAGCACGAGGTGGCCTACTACTTCTCCGCGCTCGCCCTCGGCATCCTCGGCCCGCTCAGCGGCGGACCGATCTGGCTGGCCCCGTCACTGATGAGCCTGGTGCTCGTGGTGATGTACCTGGGCGACCATCCACGCCTGTTCCGGACCTATCAGCGGCAGGTCCTGGTACTCGACAACGCGGTGATCGACCGGGTCGCACTGATCGCCCAGCTCGAACGGATCCTCGGCGCACGGGTACACAAGGCCACCGTCGAACGGATCGATCTGGTCAATGAGACGACGGTGGTGGAGGTGCGTTACTCGTACAGCCAGAAGAGCCGGATCCTCGAAGGAGCGAACCGGTGACCGTGACCACCGCGCACTTCGACCCGATCACGCTCGCCGAACTCACCGCGACGGCGGAACTGCAGACCCGGACGGACCGCAAGTACGTGCTGCCGCTCGCCGAGGCCGAAGCCCTGATGTCCCGGCTCGACCCGGGCACCCGGGTGCTGGAGATCGGCGGCGAACGGACCTTCCGCTACCGCTCGGTCTACTTCGACACTCCCGACCTGATCAGTTTCCGGCTCACCGCCTACAAGCGACGCCGCCGGTTCAAGGTGCGTACCCGCACCTACCTCGACTCGTCGCTGTGCTGGCTGGAGGTCAAGACCGAGGGCTACCGCGGCGGCACCGTCAAGGACCGGCTGCCCTACCGGATCGAGGACCAGGACACCGTCGAGCCGGGCCGCTGGTTCGTCGACGACATCCTCGGCGCGAGCGAATCCCCGCGAGAGCTCACGCCCACCCTGCTCACCCACTACCGGCGCACCACGTTCTGTCAGGCCACCGGCGACTCCCGGCTGACCGTCGACGTCGACCTGGTCTGGACCGGGACCGACGGCCGGGAACTGGGGCTGCCGGACGTCGCGGTGGTCGAGACCAAGACCGGCTCGGCAGCGTCGGCGGCCGACCGTCTGCTGTGGGCCTCCGGGCACCGGCCCACCAGCATCTCCAAGTACGCCACCGGGCTCACCGCCTTGCAGCCCGGCCTGCCCGATGTCAGGTGGCGACGACTCAAGCGCCGTCACTTCACCCCCGTCACAGAGGACTGAACATGCCTCGCATCCCCCGTCTCGCCGCCCCCGCGGCGCTGACCGCCACCGCCCTCGCCGTGCTGGTGGCCCCCGCCTCCCCCGCACTGGCCGCAGGCCCCGCTGCCGCCGCCGCGATCGCCGCCAACCAGGCCACCCACCTGCAGGCCGCCGACCTGACCTGGAGCGAGTCGGAGGTCGCCGCGGTCACCCTGACCGGCACCGGCGCGACCACCACCAGCTCGAACGTGACCGTCTCCGGCAGCACCGTGACGGTGACCGCGGCCGGCACCTACCGGTTCAGCGGCTCCCTCACCAGCGGCCAGATCGTGGTGAACAGCACCGGCACCGGCCTGGTCCGGATCATCCTCAACGGGGTGACCGTCACCGGCAGCACCGGTGCGATCAACGTGGTCGCCGCCGACGAGGTGCTGCTGTTCCTGCAGGCCGGCACCACCAACCGGCTCACCGACGGCACCGCCTCCGCGGACGGCCCGATCGCCTCGGCCGCCGACCTGAGCATCGCCGGCACCGGCTCGCTGATCGTCACCGGCAACGCCAACGACGGCATCAACGCCAAGGACGGCCTGGCCATCGCGGGCGGCACGATCACCGTGACGGCCCCCGACGACGCGATCCGCGGCCAGGACTACGTGATCGTCAGCGGCGGTTCGATCACCGCGACCGCCGGCGGCGACGGCCTCAAATCCGACAACGAGACCGAGACCAATCGCGGGTACGTCGCCGTCACCGGTGGAACCGTCAACGTCACAGCGGTCGGGGACGCCCTCACCGGGCAGACCGACGTGATCGTCAACGGTGGTTCGATCACCGCCCGGGCCACCGGCACCGGCTCCGCCAAGGGACTCAAGGCCGGCGTGCTCACCGTGGTCAGCGACGGGACGGTGAACGTCAACGCCGCCGACGACGGCCTGCACTCGGACGGCAACGTCACCGTCGACGGCGGGACCACCACCGTCGTCAGCGGTGACGACGGTGTGCACGCGGAGACGAACGTGTCTATCGCCGGTGGCACGGTCAACGTGACCAACTCGTACGAGGGAATCGAAGGTCTGAAGGTTCTGATCACCGGCGGCAACGTCTCGGCGACCGCCACCGACGACGCGGTGAACGCCTCCGACCCGGCCTACGGCGAGATGCAGAACTCGCCGAACGCCCTGATCAGCGTCACCGGCGGCACCGTCGTGGTGAGCGGCGGCACCGACGGCCTGGACTCCAACGGCGCCCTCACCCTCACCGGTGGCACCGTCGTCGTCGCCGGATCACCGACCCGTGGTGGCGGCGAGGGCGGCCTGGACTCCAACGGCGCCCTGACCATCACCGGCGGCGTGGTCTACGCCACCGGCATCAGTGCCTCCACCAGCACGCTGCCCACCTCGGGCCAGGGCTGGGTGTCGGTCACGTTCAGCGCCAACCAGCCGGCCGGCACTATCGTGCACCTGGCCACCACCGCAGGCACGCAGATCGCCACCTACCAGTCGGCGAAGGCATTCAAGCAGGTCGTCTTCAGCTCCAGCCAGATCACCCGGGGCACCACCTACGCGGTCCGCACCGGCGGCTCGGTCTCCGGCACGGCGGTCGGCGGCGGCCTCTACACCGGCGGCACCCTCTCCGGCACCCAGGTCAGCACGGTCGTCGCCGGGGTCCGCTGAGGAATGTCACCGGCTGACAGAAACGTGCCGGAAAGCCGGTAGGACGAGCTGTCGGTCTGGGAACGCGGAGGTGCGGGATCGGCAATCAAGGGGGATCCCGCACCCTCCGCGTTCCTCCGGGCGGGTACAGCGGTCTCCAGGTCCTCCATCACCCCCGACTCGGTGATCTCCAGCCACAGGGCGGACGGCGGCAGCCCGTTCTCCCGCAACGCGTCGTCGACCAGCCGGACCAGCGAACCGTCGCGCAGCTGGCGCACCGCCACGTGCACCGACACGTGCAGCGGGCGGGCGCCCGGACCACGCTGTGCGGTCCACTCGCCGAGCTGCCGCACCGACTCGCCCAGCAGCCAGGCCCCCATCCCCGGGATCTCATCGAACCGCGATCTCAGCAGCCCGCGATCTCATGGGCTGGGATCTCATGGACTGCGATGTCATGCGACGAAGGCCCGGCGCATGCCGGGCCTTCGTCTTCACCTTCCGTGGCCGGGGCTCGCCGGCCTCATCAGCCTTTGTGGGCCTCGTCGAGCTCTGCCGGCCACGGAGGGTCGTCAACCGTCCCGGCGGGCCGGATTTCGGCAGGCTCTGGGCTCCGCCGGGCCGGCCGTCCTCGTCGGTCGCGCTGGGCTTGTCAGGTTCCGGTGGTGCTCTCCTGGCCGGTCGTGCCCTGCTGGGTGCCGGAGTCCGGCTGGGTGCCTTGCTGCTGGGTGCCCTGGCCCGTGTCCTGCTGGGTGCCGCCCTGGTCCGTGCCCTGTTGGGTGCCGGAGGAGTCCTGCTGCATGCCGCCGGGTCCGCCGCCGAAGCCGCTACCACCCTGCATCCCGCCGCCACCCGGCCGCCCGCCGCCGAAGCCGCCACCCGGACCGCCCTGCTGGGTGCTCCCGTCCTGGGTGGCGACGGCCGGAGTACCGCCGCCGAGTGCCGACATGATCCCCGCGGTGATCCCGGAGCTGGCGATCGCGGTGACCAGTACCGCGGCGATCAGGACCAGCTTCGGGCTCTTGGTGATCTTCGGTCTACCGGCGGCGGGCGGCGGAACCTGCCACTGACCGGGCGGCGGACCGGCTGGCGGAAGCGCCCCGACCCCCGGCAGCCCGGCAGACGGTGCCTCGGCCGGGACCGCCGTGACCGGATCAGCCGGCACCGACGAGGTGGCCGCCTTCGCCGCTGTCTCCGTTCTTGTCATCGTCGGGGCCGGGTCGCCGGGCGTCGTACGCTCCAGCGCTTCGTTCTCGGCGTTCTCGGCGCCGGCCTGCTCTGTTCCGACCGAGGGGAATGCGGAGGTGGTCCCGCTCTGTGCCGGAGCGGCGGGAAACGCGGAGGTTGTCTCCGCGGGGGCCGCTGTGGTGGTCTCGGCGGGGATCGCGGTGTCGTCCTTGGGTGCGGTGATCACCTCGGTGGCGGTGGTCGGCTCGTCGGCGGTCTCCGCCCACGGGTCCCGGGCGACGGTGGGCACCTCCGAGCCGGCGTGCGCGGGGGAGACGGTGGTGAGCTGGTCGTTCGTTGTCATCGATTGCTCCTAGGCAGGTCGGCGAAGTCCATGGTGCGGACCTGGCTTGTGCGATCTCTGTGTGCTGAACAGGAAACCTCTGTCAACACCGGACGTTCGCTGAATGACCTCACAGGTGCCCGGAATCGGGGGTTCTGGCGATTCGAGTCCGTTGTCCGGGACTTTAGGTTTCTGACCATTCGGAGGGATTCCTGCGACGCGCGGCCGGTACTGCACCGGGTTGCAGGCGTGCGAGATTGTCGCCCGTGTTCGAGAAGGAGGCCCCCATGGATGACGTACTCGCCGCCTACGCGGCAGGCCACGCCGACGGTTCCGCCGGACTGCGCAGCCTGACCCGATCGGAGGACCCGGAGACCGGCGCCGACTACCGGGTGGGTGTGGCCGACGGCAGTGTCGTCGCGTTCCAGGCGGAGCTGCTCGCCGAGATCCGCCGCCTGATGGAACAGCCGTAGGCCCTCTGACCTGCGGCGGAACGCAGAAGTCGGGGGGTGCTTTGGCATCCGGTACGAGGCTCGGCTAATGTTTCATCCGTCGCCGGGGAAACCGGGTGGCACACGCGGAAGTGGCGCAGTGGTAGCGCATCACCTTGCCAAGGTGAGGGTCGCGGGTTCGAATCCCGTCTTCCGCTCGGAGAGGGCTGTTGCTGATCCTTGCATCGGCCGCCTCGGTGGAGTGGCCGAGAGGCGAGGCAACGGCCTGCAAAGCCGTGTACACGGGTTCAAATCCCGTCTCCACCTCGCATTTGCGGGCGATTGGCGCAGCGGGAGCGCGCTTCCTTGACACGGAAGAGGTCACTGGTTCGATCCCAGTATCGCCCACCAGTTTTCTCGAACCGGACGCCCATGACGGGTGTTCGGTTCTTTTTATGTCCTCGACCTGCGGTTCTGTGCGAACCCCGGGCGAGAGACCATTCCCGGCCCGGTGACGAGGCATGATCAGATGCCGGTGGACCGGGGCCGATCACACCGGTGTGTCCTCCGGCCGATGAGGCCCGGTGCCGACGGTCGTGGCCGGTCGCCGGGGTGTGTTCCTGGCGGTGAGCTGTTCGCGGAGACCGTCCACCCCGGGGTCTGCCACATCTTCGAGGGCGGTGAGGCCGAGCCGCCAGGTCGCGGCTGCGGCGGTGTGGTCGCCGGCCGCGGCGTACGCGTCGCCGAGCCGAAGCGCCATGTCCGCCTCGTTGTAGTGATCGCCGAGTTCGGCGTGCAGCCGCAGCCCCTCGCGGTAGAACTCGAACGCCGTTTCGTGGCGGCCGAGTGCCTGGTGGGCCACGCCGAGGGTGTCCAGAGTGGCGGACAGCCCGATCCGGTGGCCGATGGCGCGCTGTAGTTCCGCCGCCTCCTCGCAGCGGTTCAGGGTGATGTCGTACCTGCCCTGTTCACCGTGAAGGTACCCGGTCATGTTCAGGGCCAGGCCCAGGACGACGGCGTCACCCGCGCGGCGGGCCAGGGCGACGGCTCGTTCACCGTGGTCGAGGGCTTGCTGCCAGTCGTCGTGCAGGCTGTGGGCCCAGGCCGTCAGGTAGAGGGTCGTCGCGGCGTCGGCGAGGTCGCCCAGCGAGAGGTACAGGTCGAGGGCTCGGGCCAGGTGGTCGAGCGCCTCCTCCGGGCGGTCCAGCCGGATGCAGCCGTTGGCGAGGACCCGGTGGGAGAACGCCTGGGCGGCGGGATCCCGCAGACGTTCCGCCGCTTCGAGTGCGGTGGCCTGCACGATGGCCCAGTCCCGCAGGTAGCCGTTGCGATCGAGGAATTCGCCGATGCCCCAGGCGAGCTGCCAGGCGCGACGGTCCGCTCCGAGGTCGACCGCGAGCCGGAGGACGGCGAGCAGGACCCGGTGCTCGTTCCGGAACCAGGCCAGGGCGTGTGCCTCGCCGGCGTACGGTTCGACGGTGGCGGGGGTGGCGCCTGGCCCGAGCGCGATGGGTTTACGGAGCGGGTTGATCGTGGTGGCGGCGGTGCAGGCCTCGTACACGATGTGGTCGGTGAGCCGGTCCTGCGCGGCCCGGCGTGCGTCCGCCGGATCGTCGTGGGCGACCAGTTCCGCGGCATAGGCGCGCAGCAGGTCGTGGGAGACGTATCGGCCCGGGCGGTGCTCGGTGAGGAGCCGGGTGCGGGCGAGCCCGTCGAGGACGGCGTGTGCCTCGTCCGGTGTCGTGGCGGTCAGGGCGGCCGCGGCCCGGACCGAGATGTCGGGGCCGGGGTGCAGGCCGAGCAGCCGGAACATCCGTCGCCCGGCCTCCGGGAGCAGACGGTAGGAGCAGGAGAACGCGGCCCGGACATCGGTGTCCACATCGTCACTGCGCAGGGCGGTGAGCCCGCCGGCTGCCTGATCCAGTTGGGTGGCGATCTCCGCGAGCGTGAAGGTGGGATTGATGGTCGCCCGGGCGGCGACCAGGGCGAGGGCCAGTGGCAGGCCCCCGCAGGCGGCGACGATCCGGCGGATCGCGGTGTCCTCGCCGGCGAGCCGGTCCGCGCCGAGCCGGTGGGTCAGCAGGTCACGGCCGTCCCGCTCATCGAGCGGGTGCAGGGTCAGCGACTGCGCGCCCTCCGCCACGATCAGGCCGGCCAGGTGGTTGCGGCTGGTCAGCACGCAGAGGCAGCCCTCTGGCGTCAGCAGCGGCCGTGCGTGTTCGGCGTCGGCGACGTTGTCCAGCACGACCAGCATCCGCCGGCCGCTGAGCTTCGTGCGGTACAACCGCGCCTGGGCTTCCACGGTCGCCGGGAGGTGTTCCTCGCGAACCCCGAGGGAACTCAGCAGGTGATGCAGGGCCTCCCGTACGCTCACCCGGTCGCCCGGGTGGAAGCCGCGCAGATTCAGGTACAACTGACCGTCCGGGAATCGGTCGGCGACGCTGCGTGCCCAGTGCAGCGCCAGGGTCGTCTTGCCGACTCCGGCCATCCCGCTGATCACCACGGGGCGCGGGCCCGGCAGCATCGCCTCCAGACGGGACAGTTCCATGGTCCGGGCCGCGAACGTCCCCGACGGCGCGGGAAGCTCCCGGGGCACCAGCACCACGTCGCGGGACACGACCCCGGGACGGCGCAGTTCCTCCAACCGGTCCCGGACCGTCGCGAACGCGCCCTGTTCCGCCGAGGTGGCGCCGAGCAGCCGTACGAGGACGTCGAATCGGTCGGTCGGCGGCAGCACCCGCCCGCCCAGGTACTCCCCGATGATCCCGTGTGACCACCCGGTCCGCTCGGCGAGCTGGCGATAGGTCAGTTCCCTGGTACCGGACGTTCGTGCCTGGCGGCGCCGGAGCCGGCGGAGCAACTGCCCGAGTTCCGCCACGGTGGTGATGTCAGCCGGCACCTGGAGACCTCCGTCGGCACAGTGGATCGCTGCGCCCGGACCACGGGACCGGGCCGGGACCGTGACGTTACCGTCAGATCCCGGCCCGGTCCGGCCCGTCGGTCCGGGTCAGCGTCTCCAGGTGCGTGCGCCGGTGGTCGTGACGTTGCCGAGCTTGTCCACCGCACGGATCCGGACGGTCATCTTCTTGCCGTACTTCGCGACCTTGATCTTGAAGGTCCAGGGCGCCTTCGTGTCGGTGGCCGCGACCTTGCCGTTGATCAGGACCTGGGTACGGGTGACACCGGCCGGGTCGGTGGCGGCGACCTTGACGGTGACCGTGCCGCGGACCTTCGCGCCGTTACGCGGGGCCGCGCTGATCTTCACCGCCGGGCCACGGTTGTCGGCGATCAGTCTGCGGTCGTAGCGGGACTGGTTGCCGGCCCGGTCGTACACCCGCCACTGCAGGGCGACCGTCCGGTTGAGCTTGCCGCCGTCGAACCGCACCGCGTACGGCGCGGTGGTGTCCCGGCCGACGTACCGGCCGTCGGCGTACAGATCGGCCCGGTCCACGCCGCTGCCGGTGTCCGAGACGCCGGTGGCCTGGACGGTGACGGTGCCCTTGAAACGGGCCGACTGCCGCGGGGTGGCACCGGTGATCCGCGGCGCGGTGGTGTCCACACCGGCCACGGCCTGCCCGGCGCGGATCTCACCGAACTGTGTGAAGCCCGTCGTCGGGGTGGCCTTGGCGGTCCGTGTGAGGCTCTGCACCAGCGCCGTGTTGGTCGCACGGGGGTGCCGGGACTTCATCAGGGCGATCGTTCCCGCGACCAGCGGGGCCGAGGCCGACGTGCCGCAGAAGTTGGCGTAACCCTTGCTCTCCAGGTCGGCGGCGAGGGTGCACCACGGCGCGGCGACGTCCACCCAGTCCGGGCCGTAGTTCGATCCGTAGATCTCGAAGGTCCACGGGTCGAACGTCAGGAAGATGTCGCTCGTCTCGTCGGTGCCCCCGACCGCGATCACTCCCGGGTAGGCCGCGGGGTAGCGCCGGGTGCTCACCGCGTCGTTGCCCGCCGACGCGACCACCAGGGAACCCTGACGCTGGGCGTAGGCCACCGCGTCGCGGAGCACGGTGAGGTTCTGTGAGGTCCCCAGCGATGCGTTGATGATCTTCGCCCCGCGGTCGGCGGCCCAGACGATGCCCTCAGCGGTGGTGGCGATGCTGCCGTCGCCGGATTCGCCGAGCACCTTCACCGGGAGGATCTTGCAGGTCCAGCAGGTGCCGGCCATGCCCGCCCGGTTGTTGCCACGGGCCGCGATGAGCGAGGCCACTGCGGTGCCGTGACCGCTCTCGTCATTGGCCACCGTGTCGCCGTTCACGAAGTCACGGCCGGTGAGCACCGCCCCGGCCAGATCACCGATCGCGTCGACCCCGCCGTCGACCACCGCCACGGTGAGCGCTGATCCGGTGGTGATGCTCCAGGCGTCCGGCACGGTGATCTGCCGCAGCTCACCCTGGTCCGGCCAGCGCGGGTCGTTCGGCACCAGCGCGTCGGCTCGTACCCCGTTGTCCACCTCCACGTAGGCGACGCCCGGCGCCGAACGGAGCGCGGCGGTCACCGCCGAACTCCGCGACCGCGTCACGTTCACCGTGCGCGCGCCCAGCTTCGCCAGCGGCGTATCGGCGGTGGCGTGCACCCCGGCTGTGCCGAGGCTGCGGGCGGCCGTGGTGGCGCTCACCCCCTCGCGGAATCCGACGACCAGCCGGACCGTGTCGGTGGCGCTCGTCCCGGCATCGGGCACCGCGGGCCGGGCCATCCCCGAGCCGGTCGCCGTGACCTGCTGCTTGCGGCTCTCGACGTCGTGCGGTTCCCCTGCGTACGCGGGCCCGGGCACCGTTCCCAGAGCCAGGAGGACCGCTGATCCCGTCAGCCCGGTCACGATCCGGCGCATCCTGTCACCTTGCAAGACCATCCCCCATCACCAGTACGTCTGCGGGCGGACGCTAACGCGACGGCATCGGCTGCCACCCCTGATCCCGGCCGGGCTTGGACAGCGTTGGACAGGGACCCTGCCGGAGGGTGGCGAGGACCGCCGGGCGGGTAGAAAGGGGGCATGGCTGATGAACCGGGTGGACGACTCGTCTCCACCGCTGACGGACATGACCTGGTGCTCACCCGTACCCTCGCCGGGTCGTTGGCCGACGTCTGGGGCAGTGTGACCGAATCCGATCGCACCGCCGGGTGGTTCGGCCCCTGGGAGGGTGAGCCGGGAGAAGGCCGCACGATCAAGGTCCGGATGTCGTACGAGGACCAGGCGCCGTGGATCGAGATGCTGATCGACGCGTGTGAGCCGCCGCGCCGGCTGGCGTTGTCGTCGCGGGACGAGTCCGGGAACTGGCGGGTGGAGGTGCTGCTGACGGAGGTGGACGGCGGCACCGAGCTGCGGTTCGTGCACCACCTGGACAGCGCGAGCGGGGTGGGCGAGATCGGGCCGGGCTGGGAGTACTACCTGGACATGCTGGTCGCGTCCCGGGAGGGGAAGCCGCTGCCGGGCTTCGACGACTACTACCCGGCGATGAAGGCCCACTACGAGGCCCTGGCCGGCACCCTGTCCTAGCTGAGGGTGGCCGCCTGCATGTCGACGTTGCCGCAGGTCGGGTGGTAGGAGTCGGTGGTCTTCCAGGTCACGGTGAGTTTGCTGCCGGCAGGGGCGCGGAACCGGATCTCGAAGCGGTTGGTGCTGATCGCGTCGCGGTTCTCCAGCGTGCTGGTCCGGGTGAGGCCGTTCAGGGTGGTGGTGAGCCGGCCACCGGCCATCCAGACGCCGGCGTACAGGCGCAGTGTCCGGGTCGCCGGGCCGGCCGGGACCCGCAGGGTGAAGCCGTTGCCTTCGCCGCACGCGTAGACGCCGGTGGGGGTGCGGGTGGTGGCGGTGGTCGGGCGGCCGCCGGTCCAGCTGAACCGCTGTGGGTTGTTCTCGTAGCGGCCGCGGTTGCCGGTGGTGCCGAGGTCCTCGATCGAGTTGCCGCCGCCGCGCCTGTTGATCGAGCCGGGTTCGGTGAGGCCGAAGTGCACCCAGTCCCGGGTGCCTTCGGCGCTCAGGTCGACGAGGGCGGGCACCTGTCCGGCGGTGACGGTGAGTGCCGGCTTCACCGGTGCCGGTGCGGCGGTCGGCGGGCGGGACGGGGACCTCGACGGAGCCGGGCCGGTGGTGGTGGTGCTGGTGGACGGGCTCGGCGACGCGGTGGACGGCTCCAGCGAGATGGTCGCCTCGGGTGGGGAGAGTGACCAGGACGCGTCCGGGCCGGCCGGCCAGGCCGGCCGGGGTGCCGCGGCGGGCAGGGTGGCCGCCGGATCGCCGCCGACGGTCTGCACGACGGCGATGACCGTGACGGTCCCGGCCGCGGCTGCCGCGGCCGGGACCGTCACGGTCATCGCCACCAGCGCCGCC
>DATMVU010000092.1:0-7949 GCA_035562875.1 Actinoplanes sp.
GGAATCCGGTCTCCTTGACGAGGCCGCCGGTGATGAGTTCGTCGATGAGGCTGGAGGCGGTGGACCGGTTGAGGCCGGTGCGGGCGGCGATGCCGGCGCGGGAGATGCCGTCGGCGGAGTCGGCGACGTGTCGCAGGGCGAGGGACAGGTGCGCGGCGCGGGGGTTGACCGTTCCGGTGTGCATCGTCCTCCTTCGCTTGCGTGACGCTGTGATGGCGATCTGTTAGGTCTACCCCTGGCGACATTAGTCGCTTGGGCCAACAAATAGGATCCTGCGGGTCCGGTTACGGGCTGTGGGCAGTTTCGCTTTCACAGCCTCGATTGATGGCCTCGGCGGTCACGGGGAGTGTTACACAGCCGTTACGGACCCCCTCGTGAAACCCGGTCGTAAGCGCCGTATGTTGTCCGCAGCAACAAATCGATAGCCCCTTGAGGCCCGAATCCCCCCGGGCCCGATTGAAAGGAGACGCCGAGGTGTCCAAGAAATTCCGGGTCCTCGCGTCGGTCGCCATGGCTGCCACGCTGGCCGCGACTTCCGCTTGCAGCAGCACCCGCGACGCCGAGGAGTCCGACTCCGGTTCGTCGGGTGCCGCTGGTGGTCTGGTCGGCATCGCCATGCCGACCCGTAGCCTCGAGCGCTGGAACAACGACGGCGCTCACCTGGACGACCTGCTGAAGAAGGCCGGTTACACGACCTCTCTGCAGTTCGCCGACAACAAGGTCGACCAGCAGATCACCCAGATCGAGAACATGATCAACTCGAACGCCAAGGTTCTTGTTGTCGCCTCGATCGACGGCACCGCGCTCAGCCCGGTCCTCGAGAAGGCCGCTCAGGCCAAGATCAAGGTCATCGCGTACGACCGGCTGATCAACGGCACGCCGAACGTGGACTACTACGCCACCTTCGACAACTACCTGGTCGGCAAGCTCCAGGGTCAGTTCATCGAGGAGAAGCTGGGCCTCAAGGACGGCAAGGGCCCGTTCAACCTCGAGCCCTTCGCCGGCTCGTCGGACGACAACAACGCCAAGTTCTTCTTCAACGGTGCGTGGGACGTCCTCAAGCCGTACGTCGAGAGCGGCAAGCTGGTCATCCCGTCGGGCAAGAAGATCGCCGGCGAGGAGGACTGGAAGACCGTCTCCATCACCGGCTGGAAGTCCGAGACCGCGCAGGCCGAGATGGACAACCGTCTCAACTCGTTCTACACCGGTGGCAAGAAGGTCAACGTCATCCTCTCCCCGAACGACTCCCTCGCGCTGGGTATCGCCCAGTCGCTGGCGTCCAAGGGCTACAAGGCCGGCGCTGACTACCCGATCCTGACCGGTCAGGACGCCGACCTGGCGAACGTCAAGAACATCCAGGCCGGCACCCAGTCGATGACCGTCTGGAAGGACACCCGCACCCTGGGTGACCAGGTCGCCAAGATGATCGACGCGATCGTCAAGGGCACCACGGTCGAGGTCAACGACGAGAAGACCTACAACAACGGCAACAAGGTCGTCCCGTCGTACCTGCTCCCGCCGGTCGTCGTCGTCAAGGACGACATCAAGACCAAGCTGGTCGACTCCGGCTTCTACACCGCCGACAAGCTCGGCCTGTAAGTCGCAACCGGCCGGGTTCCCGCCAGGGGGCCCGGCCGTTCCGGTCGGACCTCAAGAGCAAGCGAGTTGCGCGATGGCCAACGACACGACCCCGATCCTGGAGATGCGGGGGATCACCAAGACCTTCCCGGGCGTCAAGGCGCTCTCGGACGTCACGCTGAGCGTGGCCCGCGGGGAGGTCCACGCCATTTGTGGCGAGAACGGCGCGGGCAAGTCGACCCTGATGAAGGTGCTCAGTGGTGTCTACGGGCACGGCACCTACGAGGGCGACATCGTCTTCGAGGGCGAGACCTGCAAGTTCAAGACGACCCGCGACTCCGAGGAGCGCGGCATCGTCATCATCCACCAGGAACTCGCGCTCAGCCCGTTCCTGTCGATCGCCGAGAACATCTTCCTCGGTAACGAGCGCGCCACCGGTGGCGTCATCAGCTGGGCCCAGACGAACCGGCAGGCTGCCGACCTGCTGACCCGGGTGGGCCTGAACGAGCAGCCGGACACCAAGATCATGGACATCGGTGTCGGCAAGCAGCAGCTCGTCGAGATCGCCAAGGCGCTGTCGAAGAAGGTCAAGCTGCTCATCCTCGACGAGCCCACCGCGGCTCTGAACGACGAGGACAGCGCTCACCTGCTCGGCCTGCTGCGCCAGTTGAAGGCCGAGGGCATCACCTCGATCATCATCTCGCACAAGCTCAACGAGATCGCCGCGATCGCCGACAGCACGACGATCATCCGCGACGGCCAGAGCATCGAGACCCTCGACATGCACAGCGCCGAGGGTGTCTCCGAGGACCGCATCATCCGCACGATGGTGGGCCGGGACCTGGAGAACCGCTACCCGGATCACACGCCGACGATCGGCGAGGAGATCCTGCGGATCGAGAACTGGACCGTACGCCACCCCAACGACCCGAGCCGTCTCGTCGTCGACAACGCGGCCCTGGACGTACGGGCCGGTGAGATCGTCGGGATCGCCGGGCTGATGGGCGCCGGCCGGACCGAGCTGGCGATGAGCGTCTTCGGCCACAGCTACGGCACCGGGATCACCGGCCAGCTGTACCTGCACGGCAAGCCGGTCAGCATCAAGACCGTGTCGGCGGCCATCGAGAACGGCATCGCGTACGCGACCGAGGACCGCAAGCACTACGGCCTCAACCTGATCGAGGACATCAAGCGCAACACCACCGCGGCGCGGCTGACGAAGATCGCCCGTCTCGGTGTGGTGAACGCGGCCAAGGAGATCACCATCTCCGAGCAGTACCGCAAGGACATGCGCACCAAGACGCCCAGCGTCGACGTGCAGGTGGGCAAGCTGTCCGGCGGTAACCAGCAGAAGGTGGTGCTCAGCCGGTGGCTGTTCGCCGAGCCTGAGGTGCTGATCCTCGACGAGCCGACCCGGGGTATCGACGTCGGCGCCAAGTACGAGATCTACGAGATCATCAACAAGCTTGCCGACTCCGGCAAAGCCGTCATCGTGATCTCCTCCGAGCTGCCCGAGCTGCTCGGCATCTGTGACCGGATCTACGCGATGAGCCAGGGGCGCATCACCGGTCAGCTGCCCCGCGCGGAGGCCTCGCAGGAGAGCCTGATGCGTTACATGACCATGGAGAAGAGCGGAGCCACCCGGTGAGCACGGCCACCAAGAGCAAGACCGAGGGCGGCTCGCTCGCCGGCTACCTCGGCGGCAACCTGAAGCAGTACGTGATGGTCGCGGCGCTGATCGTGATCACGCTGTGGTTCCAGTTCGACACCAACGGGCTGATGCTGCTGCCGAACAACGTCGTGTCGCTGATCCAGCAGAACGCGTACGTGTTCATCCTGACCATCGGCATGGTCATGATCATCGTGGCGGGTCACATCGACCTGTCCGTCGGCTCGGTGGTCGCCTTCGTCGGTGGCATCACCGGCCTGATGGTCATGCAGTGGGACGTCCCGTGGCCGCTCGCGGTCCTGCTGGCGATCATCCTCGGCGGCATCGTCGGCGCGTGGCAGGGCTTCTGGGTCGCCTACGTCGGCATCCCGGCGTTCATCGTCACCCTCGGCGGCATGCTGCTGTTCCGCGGTCTGGCGATCAACTATGTCGGCACCACCGTCGGCGGTCTGCCCAGCGACTTCAACGCCCTGGCCAACGGCGCCCTGCCGAACTGGCTCGGCTTCGCCGGCAACCTGGACGTCGTCTCCGTCGTGATCGGTGCGATCGCGATCCTGGGCCTGCTGATCAGCCAGGTCCGCACCCGTCGTGAGCTGGTCCGCAACGACCTGCGCACCGAGCCGTTCGTCGCGTTCCTGGTCAAGGCGATCGTCGGCGTCGTCGCCATCGGCTACCTGACCTGGCTGCTGGCCAACAGCGCCGGTGGCATGCCGATCGTCCTGATCATCGTGGGCGTGCTGGTGCTGCTCTACTCGTTCATCATGAACAACACGATCTTCGGCCGGCACATCTACGCGATGGGTGGCAACCTGCCCGCCGCCATGCTGTCCGGTGTGAAGACCAAGCGGGTCAACTTCCTGCTGTTCGTCAACATGGGCCTGCTCGCCGGTGTCGCAGCGGTCATCACCACCGCCCGCGCCGGTTCCGCCGTCGCCTCGGCCGGCCAGAACTACGAGCTGGACGCCATCGCCGCCGCCTTCATCGGCGGCACCGCCGTCACCGGCGGCGTCGGCAAGGTCACCGGCGCCATCGTCGGTGCGCTCATCATGGGCGTGCTGAACATGGGCCTGTCGATCACCAACGTCCGCCCCGAATGGCAGATGGTCATCAAGGGCCTGGTCCTGATCGTCGCCGTCGCGTTCGACATCCTGAACAAGCGGCGCGGCAAGTAAGACCTTTTTGGGGGGATAATGTGGGGGCGCCGTCTCGGACGGCGCCCCCACGTTTGCATTCGCACTCAGTCCCCGTGATTGCGCAGACCGCCGTGCATCAGGCCGGACAGCGTGACCGCCAGGGATTCGCCGAACTCGCCGTCGACCAGGATGAACACCGTCGCCGGCGGCTCGCCCCGGTTGGCCCAGGTGGTGGGCCTGTCCCCGGCGGTGGCGGACGACGTGGTGTCCGGAAACGATCCCCCGGTACGGGACCGTAACCGCTTACTCCAGAAGGGTCCGGATGTCGGCGGCGGTCAGCTCGGCTGAACCGAACTCGCCACCGTCCAGCACACTGCCGAACAACTCCTTCTTCCGTGCCTGCAACGCCATCACCTTCTCCTCGATGGTGTCCCGGGCGACCAGCCGGTAGACCATCACGTTACGGTTCTGCCCGATCCGGTGGACCCGGTCGACCGCCTGCGCCTCGGTCGCCGGGTTCCACCACGGGTCGAGCATCACGCAGTAGTCGGCCTCGGTCAGGTTGAGCCCGAACCCGCCCGACTTGAGACTGATCAGGAACACCGGCGCGGTACCGGTCTTGAACCCGTCGATCACCTCGGCCCGCCGGGTCGTCTTACCGTCGAGGTAGGCGCACTCGATCCCGGCGGCCTCCAACCGGTGCCGGGCCGCGGTCAGGAACCGGGTGAACTGGCTGAACACCAGAATCCGGTGCCCTTCGGCGACGATGTCGGTGACCCGCTCGGCCAGTGCGTCCAGCTTCGTGGACGGCACCCCCCGATGCGTCTCGTCGACGAGCGCCACATCCAGGGCGGCCTGCCGCAGCAGAGTCAGCGACCGGAGGATCTCGAACCGGTTCTTGCGCAGGTCACCGAGCAACCCGAGAACCTTGCGCCGTTCCCGCTGCAGGTAGGTCTGGTAGATCCGCCGCTGCTTGGTGTTGAGTTCCAGCTCCAGGATCTGCTCCTGCTTGTCCGGCAACTCCCCGGCCACCTCGGTCTTACGGCGGCGCAGCATCAACGGCCGCAACCGGCGCCGCAGCCGGCTCAACCGCTCCTGGTCCTGCTCCCGTTCGATCGGCCGCCGGTAGAACTCGGTGAACCGGTCCAGCCGCGACAGCAGCCCCGGCGACGTGATGGACAGCAGCGCCCACAGTTCGGCCAGGTTGTTCTCCATCGGCGTGCCGGTGATCGCCAGCTTGAACGCCGTCGGCAGATCCCGTGCACACCTGTAGGCCTGTGAGGCGGCGTTCTTCACGAACTGCGCCTCGTCCAGGATCAGACCCGCCCACGGCAGCGCGGCGTAGTCCGCGTACTCCAGGCGGAACAGCGTGTACGACGTGACGACGATGTCCGCACCGGCGGCTGCCTCGGCCAGGCTCACACCCCGGCGAGCCTCGGTCTCCGTGATCATCCGGCTGGTCAGGCCGGGGGCGAACCGGGCACTCTCCGAGGCCCAGTTGCCGACCACACTGGCCGGCGCCACCACCAGGAACGGGACGTCCGCCGCCGCGTGCACGATCATCGCCAGGGCCTGCACCGTCTTACCCAGACCCATGTCGTCGGCGAGCACCCCGCCGATCCGGTGCCGGAACAGCGTCGCCAGCCAGCCGAAACCCTCCTGCTGATAGCCGCGCAGGGTGGCGTCCAGGCCGGCCGGCACCTCGGGAACGGAACCCGGGCCGGACTCGCACAGGTCCCGCAGCGACTCCTGCCACGCGGCGGCCGGCCCGCTCACCTCGCCCACCTCGGCCAGTTCCTGCCAGACACCGGGCTGCATCCGGCCGACCCGCAACACCCCCGGCGGGGCGTCGAGCAGCGCCCGCGACTCGGCGATCAGCTCCCGCAACTGCCGGAACTCCGCCCGGTCCAGGGTGAAATAGCTGCCACTCGGCAGGATCAGGAACTCCCTCTCCTCGGCGAGGGCCACGAACAGCTCCTGGAACCCGACGTCCTCGCCACCCACCGACACCCGGACCGCCAGGTCGAACCAGTCCCGGTCACCGCCGTCGGCGTCGGTGAACGTGACGAGCGGCGCCTCGGTGGACTCGACGAACTCGTCCAGGTTCAGCTCCACCGCCACACCGTCGATGTCCATCAGACGCGGAACCACGTCACGGAGCACCCGGAGCATGACGTCCCCGGCGACGACAGTGCCGGGCAGCAGACGCCCGGCCGGACCCGGTTCGGTCAGCCCGTACGCCTCAGCGGCGGCCAGAGCCGTCACCAGCCGCAACACCCGCGCGCGGGTCTCACCCACCGGGTCCGCGCCGTCGAGGGGCTCCCGGTGCCCGAACTCCGACACCCACTCCCAGGACAGCTCCAGCCGGTGTCCGGAGAGCCGCTGCCCGGTCAGGGTCAGGGTCGCCCGGTCCGGGTCGGGAAGGGTCACCGAGTCGTCGGCCGCGACCACCGCCGCCTGCCGGGTCAGCCCGGGATAGTACTGGCGCAGGAACCGCGGCTCCTCGTCCACCGGCACGACGATCGGCGGCGCACCCAGGGCCATCGCCGCCTCCACGCTGATCGGCCGGGCCAGCGGCGCGACCCGCAGCGCCCGCGGCCGGTCCCGGACCAGATCCCACCACGCCACCCCGTGCGCAGGCTCGCCGATCAGCGACAGCCGTTCCGGGTCGAGCATGTCGGTTCCGGCACTGAGGACGGGCCGCAGCCGCAGATCACCGGCGTCCCGGTCGGCTCGCACCGAGAACGTCACCGGTTCGGCCGTCACCGTCACCGGTTCAGCACTCTTACCCGCCGCGACCAGAGGCAGACCGTTCTGCTGAGCCTCCAGGAGAACGTCCCACACCCGCCGGGTGGGGAAGTCGTCCAGGTACAGGACACGATCGTCGAAGTAGTAGTGGTGATAGGTGTCGCCGCCACCGTGGACCTGGGTCCGCAGCTCCTTCAGCAGCGTCAGATGCCGCTGTGTCACCGCGGACCGGGTGTAGGAGGTGTGCCCCAGCGACCGCCAGGAGATCCCGGTCCGGATCCACCCGGTGCGGCCCGGGACGACCGGCCGCAACCCGATCCGCTGGTCGGCGGTGTCGACCTCGAACTGAAGCCCCACCTCCGGCTCGGCGGCCCGCCTGGCCGGAACACCGGCGACCAGCGAGGACAGCGCCGCTTCCCACGCCGTCGCCACCGGTGGGGTGCCGACGTCCACACCGGCGGCCAGCACCGCCCCGACCAGATGCCCGCAATCCGGGGCCCACTCGCAGGTGCACCGGCCGGCGATGCTCTTGACAGTACCGTCGGAACCGGTCGTCACCACGGCCCGGACGACGCCGGACCCGTCCCGCAGACGCGCGGCGACCACACCGGTCGCCCGGTCCCAATGAGCGTCGGCGAGTTCGTTGTTCTGCACCACGCCGCGGGCCCGGAGGAAGTCCCGGGTCCCCACCGCGTGGCAGATCGCCGTTTCCTGCTCTGTCAGAACCAACCGCGCCAAACCGACCTCCAAGTGCTTCGGTCGAAGGTTACCGGGACGGTGATCCGCCGCCGCCCACGCGTCACCCGATCGGGGAGCCGCAG
>DATMVU010000093.1:0-2197 GCA_035562875.1 Actinoplanes sp.
GGTGCCGCCCGCCGGCACGGTGCCGGTGAGGTTGGCGGTGGAGATCACGTTGCCGGCTTCACCGAACACGGCGATCTCGTACGGACGGTCGGCCGAGCCGGTGTTGGTGAGGACCATGCGGCTCAGGTAGTTGGCCGGGACTTGCGCCAGCGGAGCCTGCAGCTCGGTGCCGTTGCGGGTGATCATGCCCAGGTCCAGCGGACCGCGGCCGCCCACGGCGTAGGTCGGGGCCGAAGCCGAGACCGGGGCCAGGGACACGGTGTACTCGCTGGCGCGGATCGGGTCGCCGCCGGCCTCGAAGCACAGGAAGTGGTTCATGGCGGCGTTGTTGCCGATCACGAACACGGCTTCCGAGTCGTCGAAGCTGTCGGCGGACTGCACGACGGTGCCGCAGTCGGCGTCGGCCGAGAAGAACACGTCCGAGGCGGTGTCGAAGTCACCCGAGAACACCAGGGCGGTGTTGGCGCCCATCAGGTCGGTGAGCTCGATGGCGTTGCCGTCGAGGGTCATCGGCTGCGCGGTGCCATTGACCTGGGCGACGGTGCCGTAGCTGAAGCCGCCGATCTGGCCCAGCAGGATGTCGAAGGTCGGGGCGCCGAACACGAACTCGCTGTAGGCCGGGTCTTCCGACTCGACGTTGGCGACCGGGTTGCCCTGGTTGTCCACGGCCAGCGCGTAGCTGGGCGCGAAGCGGATGTAGGCGCCGGAGGTGGTGGTGACACGGCCGGTGGCGCCGCCCGCCTGGGCCTGCGACGGGACGTCGTAGAGGCCGTAGGTGCAGTTGACCGGGGCCTTGCCGGTGAGCACGCGGTCACCGTCGAAGGTCAGGGTGTCGGTGGCCACGACCGGGGTGGCGCCGGCGGTGATGGAGAAGTAGATGGCGCCATCGGCGGTGGTGTTGACCGCGCCGATCAGGTTCGACGGGTCGCCGCCGAAGGTGACGGTGGTGCCGGGGGCGAACTGCACGCCCGGGCAGTGCAGGCGGGCATAGCGCACTTCACCCGGCGAGAAGGCGTACTCGATGGTGGTGGCGATGTCGAGGTTGCCGTTGTTCGTGACGGTGCGGTTCGGCGGGATGATCAGCTCTTCGGCGATCAGGCGCGGGCTGTTGCTGCCCGGCACGGTCAGGTTGACCGTGGCGTCGGCTTCCAGGATCACGCGCTCCCAGGTGCCGTTGCCGTTGAGGGTGGTCGAGCCGCAGCGGTAGCCGGAGTTGGTGACGCCGCCGCCAGTGTGGACGCACATGCGCAACGCCGACTGGGAACCAAACTCCACGTCGCAAGAATTGCGGATGACGCCGTCACCCTGCGGCACAAAGCCCCAAGACCAGCTGTCGTTGTAGTACCAGCCCACGCCATTGGCGTCGTGCAGGACATTGCCCATGCCGGTGTCGAAGAACACGTCGGCGCGCGGCGCCGCGGCCACCAGGGTGAAGTTCGGATCGCCCACCGGACGGCAGGCCATCATCGTCAGTTCCTTGTCGCAGTCGGCCTGGATGGTGGCCAGCGGCGTGCCGCTTTCGTCGAACGTACTCTGGTGGCAGACGCTCCAGCCGCCGCCGGTGACGGTGGCTTCGGGCACGTTCTGCTGCACGCCCGACGGGTAGTACTGCGCGGCGGCGTCGCCGGAGAACAGGAAGCCCGCCGCCAGAAGCAGCGAGGCCTGGGTGGTATATCCAATCTTCATGTGTTTCCCCTTTGTGGAAGATGACGCCCGCCGACGCCAGGGGGCAGGGCCACCCGCGCGGTAAATGCAGTCCGGCGCAGTCTAAGCCTGTCCGCCCCCTTTCGCCATGCCCCCCCAAAAAAGGAAAGGGCCCGCTTCCGCGGGCCCCTCCTTGAGCTTTGTGTAGGAGCGGCTTCAGCCGCGACCGCTCCCCCCAGGCTCAGTTGCTACCCGGGCGCACCATCACGTGGTTGCTGATCGTGCCCGAGTCCGGGTTCACGATCTGGTACAGGCCCTGGATCTGGCCGTTCGGACCGGAGATGGTGACGTTGAGCGTGGCGCGCGGGGCGGCGGTGAAGCCGGTCAGCACGCTGGTCAGGTCGACCACCTTGGTGCCGCCCGCCGGCACGGTGCCGGTGAGGTTGGCGGTGGAGATCACGTTGCCGGCTTCACCGAACACGGCGATCTCGTACGGACGGTCGGCCGAGCCGGTGTTGGTGAGGACCATGCGGCTCAGGTAGTTGGCCGGGAC
>DATMVU010000094.1:0-2435 GCA_035562875.1 Actinoplanes sp.
ACGACGCCGGTCGGCGAGTCCCTGCGACCGGGGGATCTTGTCGCCCGCTACCGGGACGGCGACCATCGCGGGGTGTGGCGTGACCTGGGAGCGGTCGCCCATCTCGACGACGTGTGGCGGGCGGAGGCCGAGCAGGTGGCCACCCTGACCATGGAACGGGTCCGGCGTAACGCCGCCAACCTCACCGCTGCGCTGGTGGCCCGCGGCTGGCCGGTGGACATCGCGCAGGCACTTCCCGGCCCCGAACCGGAGGTCGAGGAGCAGCTGCGGGAACTGGAGCGGATCACGGCGTCGCCGGTGCCGCCGGCGCTGGCCGCGTACTGGCGCATCGTCGGAACGATCGACCTGGTCCCGCGCGGCACCTGGGACGGCCCGTTCCCGCCCGGGGTTCCCGGGCAACTCGCGGAGGCCGACCCGTTGGAGATCATCGGGCTCGACACGGCATGGTTCTCGGTCGAGGAGTGGCAGGCGGAGTCGGAGGATGAGCATCCCGAGCTCGCCGGACCGCTGGAGATCACCATCGCCGCCGACTACCTCCACAAGGCGAACATCAGCGGTGGCGCCCCGTACTCCGTCTGGCTGCCGCACACCGGCGCGGACCCGATGGTCCGCGATGAGGCGCACGGCCTGGCGTTCACCGACTACCTGCGGCTCGCCTTCGCCGGAAAGGGGTTCCTCCGCCTCGACTACCAGGACGAATGGGTCGCCTACGGGCTCACCGGCGACGAACTCGCCGAACTGAACGACTGGCTGGCGAGCGTGGAGTACGAGCACCTGGACTTCTGATCCGGCGGCTACCGCCCGGAGGCCAGCGGCGCCGGCGTCGCTGGCCTCCGGGATGCGCAGGTGGGCCGGGCTCCGCATGCAGACGTTCAGGACGATGCGCCGCTCGTGGGTGATCGCTGGAGAAGATTCTCTTCTCGGATTCCCGCGACGAACGCAGCGCGCTCGCCTGGAGTCAAGAACAAGGTCGGGCCGTCCGGGTCCTCGCTGTCTCGCAGCGCGAAGCCGCCGTCGGGTGGCGGTCCGATCCGGGACACCGATATTCTGGCCCGCTGTCCAACGGAAGGCTGACGCATTGACCATTGACCGTGTCCACCTGCCCTCCTTCAGCCAGCTCACCTGGCGTGACATCGACCCCGCGAACCGCCCCGATTTCGAGCCGGCCGGTGTGCTCGAAGTGGTGCGGTCGTTGCCTCCGGCGGCCGAGATACCGCCGGCCGGCACCGACTGGCGGCTCGCCGGTTTCTGGCAGGATCGGATGACCGAGGCACTGGTCGAGCGCCTCGGCGCCTGGGTGGTCGGCTGGCGGCAGACGGTGGTGCTGGAGGACTACCCGGGCCGGGGCGTCATCCCGATCTGGTGGACGGTGGAGCTGACGATCACGACACCGGCGGAGACCCTGGACCGCCTTGCCGCAGCGGTGGTGGCCTGGCATGAACTGACCGTCGAACTCGCCACCGACGCCCGCGGCCGATTCGCCGCCGCAGCGCCGCCCGCGACCGACAGCAACAACGACCCGGCGGCCTGGCGGGCGGTGAAGGCGCCGGGCATCGGCCGAGCCCACACCGGGCACTTCACCAGGAACGTTCCGCTGCCGTGGGACCTGCTCTGGACCGACGTCGATCCGAGGGACCGGGATTTTGATCCGGCGACGGTGCCGGCCGTGGTCGGTGAACTGGTCACGGCCGGCAACATTCCGGCGCAGGAGACGGACTGGCGGCTGCGGGACCTGTGGCTGGAGAGCATTTCGACCGGTTTCACCGAGCGGTACGGACTGTGGGCGACCGGCTGGCGCTGGTCAGTGGGCGAGGGCGACCTCGACGGCGGACCGGTCGGCAACTGGTGCTGCTTCTCGCACTCGGTCACGACCCCGGAGGCGACCTCAGCCGCCGTCGGCGCCGCCCTGATCGAGTGGCGGGACTGGCTGGAGGACGTCGCGGAACGGTTCGACCGGTTCCTGCCACTGGCCGTCGGCGACCTGGACGGCTGGGAACGCGCGGTTGCTCACCTGGTGACCGCGGTCGGTGACCGCACCCAGTACGACTCCGGCTGGTACGGCTGCTGCACCACTGTCCTCGGCTGGTTTCTCGAGGCGGCCGGCATCGCCCCCGGCCAGCGGAAGGGGCTGCTCGATCACGCGATCGGCGGCCGGTTCGCCAGCTGGGTGGAGCCGGACCGGAGACTCGTCGCCTCGGTGGCCGAACGCCTGGCCGGAAAGGTCGCCGATGGCTGACCAGCTCACGGCCTGGATGCGGGTTCGCGAGCGGGTGCTGTGGCCCGACGTCGTCCCCCACCTGCCACCGTCGGTTCCCGCGGTCCGGGACGGCTTCACCGCGTATGCCGGGACGGGTGCGGACCCACGGCGGCGGAGTCTTCTGCTGGCCGCCCACCAGGACGTCCGGTGTGCGGTGGCGGCCGGCCCCGGCCTCAGC
>DATMVU010000095.1:0-2619 GCA_035562875.1 Actinoplanes sp.
CACCGACCGGTACGGCGGCCGGATCATGTTCCCGCTGGTCTCCCTGGTCACCATCGTGCCAGTCCTCTACCTGGGACTGTCCGGGCACGACGCGCTCACCACACTGCTGATCGGCGGCTTCTTCCTGGGCATCGGCGGTACCGCCTTCGCGATCGGGGTCCCGTTCGTCAGCGCCTGGTTCCCGCCGGAACGCCGCGGTTTCGCCGTCGGAGTCTTCGGCGTCGGCATGGGCGGCACCGCGATCAGCGCCCTCACCACCGTCCGGCTCGCCGACGCGGGCAGCACCGCCACCCCGTTCCTGCTCACGGCCGGCGTTCTGCTGGCGTACGCAATCGTCTCCTGGCTCCTGCTGCGCGACGCACCCGGCCGCCCGGTGCCCACCGCGCCCCTCACCCGGCGTCTCGGATCGGTCCTGCGGCTGCGGGTCACGTGGCACGCCGCGGCCCTCTACGCCGTCGCCTTCGGGGGATATGTCGCCTTCTCCGTGTATCTTCCCGCCTACCTGAAGACCGCCTACGGTCTCACCCAGGCCGACGCCGCCAACCGGATGGCCGGATTCGTGCTGCTCGCCGTGGTCATGCGCCCGGTCGGCGGCTGGCTCTCGGACCGCTTCGCCGCCAGCCGTGTCCTCGCCGTCTCCCTCGGCATCGTCGTCCTGGGCGCCGTGGTCCAGGCGTTCACCCCCGGCCTCGCCCCGGTCGGAACCATCGCCTTCCTGGCCATGGCAGCCGCCCTCGGCGCCGGCAGCGGGGCCACCTTCGCCCTGGTCGCGCAACTCGCCCCGGCCAGCCAGGTGGGCGCGGTCACCGGCGTCGTCGGTGCGGCCGGCGGCCTCGGCGGATTCGTGCCGCCGCTGGTGATGGGCGCCATCTACGGACGGTTCCAGTCGTACGCCCTCGGTCTCGTTCTGCTCGGGGTGGTCGCCGCGGCAGCCCTGCTACTCGACGTCCTCTCCGTCGGCCGCCGCCAACCGGTCACCGTCTGATCAGCAGAGGCACCGTTCCTGGTGATCAGCCGCGACCGGCGCCGGCCACCAGGAACGTGTCGTCCGCCCGTCCGGGGTAGCCAGGGGACCGGTTCGGTCCAGCAGCACCGGTGTCCGGGCAATCGCCGGCTTGCCCCCGGAGTTCGCACAGCCGGAGATCAGGCAGGCAGAGAGCCACCGAGGGGCGGTCCGGCGGGCGAACGGGGAACGTCAGGAGGGGAACTCGGCGGTCAGGATCCAGGTCTCCCACTCCTCGGTGCTGACCGAGGTGGCCACGTGGCCGTCGAGGGCGAGCGCGACGAACCCGATCGACTGGCCGGGCATGCCCACCCGGCTGGCGCGGGGAGCGAGCCGGCCGGTGCCGGCGCGGACCCGCAGCCACGGCAGACGGCCGGCGCCCTCGATCGACAGCAGGAGCGTGCCGTCCTCGGCGATCGTGCCGTTCTCCCGGCTCACCCGGAGCCATTCGCGGTCCAGCCGGCCTGCCGGGTCGGTGTCGTGGTCGGGGATCCGGAGGAGCGGCAGCGTCGAGGCACGGACGAACGGCTTCCACACGGTCATCGGTTCCGGCAGATGCGCGGGGTCCACGAAGTCCTCGACGGTGAAGCCGGCCCGGGCCGCCACCGCCCGGACCGTCTGCGGGTCGGCCATTCCTGCTCCTCAACATGCTGATTCCGGATTCGTAGCATGGTGGCATGTCTGACGCGGAACGGCAGGACCCGATTCGAATGGTGTCGTACGACACCCGCTGGGCGGTGGAATTCGAGCGGGAACGACAGCGCGTCGCTGATGCGCTGGCATTACGCGAGCGCGCTGGCCGCGGTGCAGGCGCACGGTGACGAGGCGGGGGCCGGGCCGTTGCGGGAGCGGCTGCAGGCGGTCGACGACATGATCGCGGATGTCGCCTACCGGGCCGGGAACGTGCGTGCCGGGTACGTCTACGTGCTCTCGAACCTGGGCGCGTTCGGCGAGCACATGATCACGATCGGGATGACCCGGCGGCTGGACCCGATGAACCGGGTGCGGGAGCTGGGTGACGGGTCGGTGCCGTTCGGGTTCGACGTGCACGCGATGTTCTTCGCCGACGACGCCGCCGGGATCGAGGCGCAGATGCACGCCCGGTTCGCGGCCCGCCGGGTCAACCGGGTCGATCAGCGGCGGGAGTTCTTCTACGCCACTCCCGCCGAGGCGAAACAGCACCTGATGGACCTGACCGGAAACCTGCTGCGGTACGAGGAGACAGCGCTGGCCGTGGAGTTCCGGCAGAGTCGTCCCGCGTCGAGTCTCAGCGGCTGACACGCCCGGACCCGGTCGACCGATGTTGCGATACTTGTCGGGGCCGCGGTCGAGAAGGGGTGTACATGACTCGGGAGAAGCGGGCGACGCTGGCGGCGATCGCCAAGGAGGCCGGTGTCTCCGTGCCGACCGTGTCGAAGGTGGTAAACGGGCGGACCGACGTGGCTCCGGAGACCCGGAAGCGGGTGGCGTCGCTGCTGGTGGGGCACGGTTATGTGGCCCGCGGGCCGGGTGCGGCCCAGCCGGAGGCCCGCAGTGTCGCGGTGGTGTTCGACGCGATGCGCGCGATGAACAACCTGGAGACTCTGCGGGGTCTGCTGGAGGCCGCGTCGGCCGGT
>DATMVU010000096.1:0-3258 GCA_035562875.1 Actinoplanes sp.
CAGCCGCCGGCGACGACGGCGGTACGGGTGCTGGTCATGGTGTCCTCAGTGGGATTCGCGGGAGACCTGGTCGCCGCTGGAGCCGAGCAGGAAATCGCAGTCGGCGCCGGTGTTGGCCTGGCCGACGGTGTCGACGTAGAGGCGTTCCCAGCCGCGTTCCGGCCGGGCGAAGGCGTCCACGGCGGCCTCCGCGGGTTCCCGGGCGGCGAGCTCGAGCGGTGGGACGTCGACGTCGAGGCGGCGGCCGGCGACGTCGAGGACGATGATGTCGCCGGTGCGGACCTTGGCGAGCGGGCCACCGGCGGCGGCTTCCGGAGTGACGTGCAGGACCACCGTGCCGTACGCGGTGCCGCTCATCCGCCCGTCGCAGATCCGGACCATGTCGCGGACCCCGTCGGCGAGCAGTTTCGCGGGCAGGGGCATGTTGGACACCTCGGGCATGCCGGGATAGCCCTTGGGCCCGCAGCCGCGCAGGATCAGCACCGAGGCCGCTGTCACGTCCAGGCCGGGGTCGTCGAGGCGGGCGTGGAGGTCTTCGATCGAGTCGAAGACGACGGCCGGGCCGCGGTGCTGGAGCAGTTCCGGGGTGGCGGCGGCCGGTTTGATGACGGCACCGTCGGGGGCGAGGTTCCCGTACAGGACCGCGATTCCGGCTTCGGGTTGCAGGGGCCGTTCCCGGGTGCGGATCACCTCCCGGTCGTACACCTGGGCGGTGTCCAGGTGCTCGGTCAGGGGCCGGCCGGTGACGGTGATCGCGGTGGGGTCGAGCAGGTCGCTGATCTCGGCGAGGACGGCGTGCAGGCCACCGGCCCGGTAGAGGTCGTCCATCAGGAACCGGCCGGCGGGCTGCAGGTCGGCCAGCAGCGGGACGTGTGAGCCGACCCGGTCGAAGTCGTCCTGGTGCAGTTCGACGCCGAGGCGGCCGGCGATGGCGAGCAGGTGCACGACGGCGTTGGTGGAACCGCCGAGGGCGGCCAGGGCGACGATGGCGTTGAGGAACGAGCCGCGGGTCATCACCGTGCTGGGCCGCAGGTCGCGGTGGACCAGGCCGACGGCGAGTTCGCCGGTGGCGTGGGCGGCTTCGAGCAGGCGGCTGTCGGGGGCGGGGGTGCCGGCGATGCCGGGCAGTGTCATGCCGAGGACTTCGGCGATCAGGCCCATGGTCGACGCCGTACCCATGGTGTTGCAGTGGCCCTTGCTTCTGATCATCGACGATTCGGAGCGCTGGAACTCGGCAGCGCTGAGGGTGCCGGCCCGGACTTCTTCGCTGAGCTGCCAGACGCCGGTGCCGCAGCCGAGTGGTACGCCGCGGAAGGTGCCGGTGAGCATCGGGCCGCCGGGGACGACGACGGCCGGCAGGTCGACCGAGGCAGCGCCCATCAGCAGGGCGGGGATGGTCTTGTCGCAGCCGCCGAGCAGGACGACGCCGTCGATCGGGTTGGCGCGCAGCATCTCCTCGATGGCCATCGCCGCCATGTTGCGCCAGAGCATGGCGGTGGGCCGGACCTGGGTCTCACCGAGGGAGACGACCGGCAGGTTGAGCGGGATGCCGCCGGCCCGGTGGATACCGTCGGAGACGCTGCGGGCCACCTCGTCGAGGTGGGAGTTGCAGGGGGTGAGGTCGGAGGCGGTGTTGGCGATGGCGATGTGCGGGCGGCCGTCGAAGGCGTCGGCGGGCAGGCCGCGGCGCATCCAGGCCCGGTGGATGTAGGTGTTGCGATCGTCGCCTGCGTACCACTGGGTGCTACGTCGGGGCTTCATGAGTCCGCATGGTAGCCATAGTTTCACGCTGATGGAATGCTGGTCTAATATTCGGAATCGTGGAAGACAGGGTGGTCGGATCCGATCGGGTCCTCGCGGTGCTCGCCGAGTTGGCGGGGCATCCCGGCGGCATCGGCCTGGAGGAGATGGCACAGGCGGTGGCCAGCGCCAAACCGACGGTGCACCGCGCCCTGGCGTCCCTGCGCAAGGCCGGTTTCGCCGCCCAGGACGGCTACGGGCGCTACGTCCTCGGCGACGAGTTCCTGCGCCTGGCCTTCGCCCACCACGAGGGGCGCCCCGACCACATCCGGGTGCAGCCGATCCTGCGGTCCCTGTGCGAGCGGTACGGCGAAACCGTCCACTACGCGAGCCTGGACGGCAGGGACGTGGTCTACCGGTCGAAACTCGACCCCGCTTGCGGAGCGGTCCGCCTCACCTCGGTCGTCGGCGGCCGCAACCCGGCGCACTGCACCGCCGTCGGCAAGGTCCTGCTGGCCGGCTTGCTGCGCACCGAGCAGCAGGTGGCCGACTGGATCGGCGATCAGCCGCTGACCACCCGGACCGGCAACTCACCGGGCACCGCCGCGGAGTTGCACGCCGCCCTGACCCGCACCCGCGAGCAGGGCTACGGCACCGACGACCAGGAGAACGAGCCGGGCGTCAACTGTCTGGCCCTGCCGCTCCACCTGACCTCCCCGACCGTGCCGAGCGGCGCGATCAGCATCAGCGGCCTGGCCTACCGCACGCCGCTGGCGACGCTGATCGACGACCTGCCGGCCATCCGTGCCATCATCGCCGACCCCTCGGAGCCCACGTGACCCGCTCATACTCCGCCCACCCGGCCGGACCGGACACCTACGCCCTGGGCGAGGGACCGGTCTGGGATCCCGCCCGGGAACGGCTGCTGTGGGTCGACATCGACGGTCACGCCGTCTACCGGGGCCGCGTGCGGGACGACCGGATCACGGTGACCGGCAGCTGGCGTTTCGACTCCACCGTCGGTGCCGTCGCGGTGGCCGAGTCCGGGGAACTGCTGGTCGCCGAGCGGGAGACCCTCACCCGTGTCGGGCTCGACGGGACGCGTACCGAACTCGCCCGGGTCCTCGCGCCCGGGAGCACGAGCCGGCTCAACGACGGCGCCGTCGACCCGGCGGGCCGGTTCCTGGTCGGCAGCCTCGACCCGGCGGAGCAGTCCGGGACCGAGGTGCTGGTCCGCCTCGACGGTGCCGGGCTCACCACCCTCGACGACGATCTGATCCTCTCCAACGGCCTGGCCTGGAGCCCGGCCGGTGACCGGTTCTACAGCATCGACACGATCCCCGGGGTCGTCCGGGTCCGGGACTACGACCCCGTCACCGGTACCGTCGGCGAGCGCCGCACCGCGTTCGCGATCACCGACGGTCACCCGGACGGCATGTGCGCCGACGCCGACGGCAACCTGTGGATCGCCGTCTGGGGCCGCGGGCGCGTCGAATGTCGTACCCCCGCCGGGAGGTT
>DATMVU010000097.1:0-5736 GCA_035562875.1 Actinoplanes sp.
GCCGCCCAGGTCGTCGACGGCTGGATGAACAGCCCCGGCCACCGCGCCAACATCGTCAACTGCAAATCCACGACCGTCGGCGTCGGCGTCGCCTTCGCCACCGACGGCAGCCCGTACTACACCCAGGTCTTCGGCTACTGATGTCTCTGACAACCCGTTGATGCCCCGGTCCTCACCCTGAGGGCCGGGGCATCAGCCTAGGATGGCGCCGTGCGCGGGGATTTCGAGATCCACCTGACCGTTCTCGGCGCTGGGATCGAGGACGTTGAGGGGCTGACGTTCAGCGACATCGTGCGGGACCGCGGTGATCATCCGAGGCGGTCGGTACTCACCTACCGCGCCCGGGGTTCTGCCCGGGACGTCATCGAGTCCGCCCACGATGAGAAGACCCTTCTGCGCGATCTCGGACTTCACCCGGTGCGGCTCAGGATCGAGGCGGTTGCGGACATCGGGGAGGAACCCTCCGGCGACGAGCCCCGGCGTGAACACCGTCTCGAGCTCCGGCTCCCGGACACCGGTCCGGAGCGGCTCGCCGCACTCGCCTCACTCATCGAACCGCACAGTGCACGCCTGTTCCACGACGCCCGCCGACCGGACGTCGCCGGTGCGGCACAGCGGTTCGTGACGCAGCGCTGTCATGGCGCCGACCGGGCCGAGGCGCGCGGCCGACTGTCGCGGCTGGTCGAGGCGCTCACCGCCGTGGGCTACGAGATCCTTCAGGTCGGGACCCGGCACGTCATCTACGACACGGCCCCGGAGTTGGACGACGGCTGGTTCTCCGCCGGCGACCGGGAACCGCGACGGCCTGATCGGCCTCGCCGACGACCCGGCCCGGGTGGAGGACCGGCATCTGTGGGAGTACAACGACGCTCCCGGCCTGCGGTTCGGCTACTCCTTCGACGTCGGGGGACTGCCTGACGTGATCGTCGGCGTCGACGTGGTCCTCGGTGAGGACATGCCGATCCCGCCGGTGCCGCTGGAGATCAGGCCGGGCCTGCGGATGCTCGCCGTGCCACCGGACCTGGCACTCGCCTCGAAGCTGCGCTGGCTGGCGTCCGAGGAGAAGCCGAAGGCCAAGGATCTGTACGACACGGTGCTCCTGGCCGAGCACACCACTGTCGATCCCGCGATCGTCCCGGTCACTGCTGCGCCGGGACATCGGCGGCGCGGCTGACCGTTTCAGTCCTCGGTGGGCCGAGCGGTGGACGGTCGACTGGGCCGACTTGCGCCGCCGGTATCCAGCCGTCACGGGCGACGTCGAAAGCTGGCGCCGACGCCTGATCGCTGCCCTGTGGCGTTCCTTCCCCGGCTGACGCACGGTCGGCGGGCGGGGCGAGGGCTGCGGCTGCTAGGTGGGCCGGGTGATGGTGGCGGCTGCCAGGCGGGCGTAGCGTTCGGCCAGGTCGCCGGGGTTCGGGGTGCGCATCAGCGCCAGTTCGTGGAAGACCGGGGCGCAGGCCGCGACGATCACCGAGCGGGCGTCGGCGTCGGGGCCGGCCGCGCGGTGGACGACGATCGCGGCGCGGGTGTAGCGGTCCTCCCAGAACGAGCGCAGCGCGTCGGCGGCGGCCGGGGAGCGGAACGAGGCGGCGATCAGTGCCTGGGTGATCGACGGCACCGTGGTCAGGGCCGTCACCACCTGCTGGTTGATCTCGGTGAGGTCGCCGATCAGGGTGCCGGTGTCCGGTGGCTCCCACGGCTGGTCGCGGGCGGCGGCGAGAACGTCGGCGAGTAGGCCGCCGGGGTCACGCCAGCGCCGGTAGACGGTGGTGCGGTGCACCCCGGAGCGGGTCGCTACCGCGTCGATCGTCAGGGCCTCGTATCCGTTTTCGATCAGCAGGTCGGTGACTGCTGCGAGCACCTGGGCGCGGGTGCGGGCGGTGCGGCCTCCCGGCCGTGCCGCATTTCTCGGTTGCGTTTCCGGCTCCACCTGGTTAATGCTACATCCGTAGTGTTAGAGAGGGGAGTGGGCGTGAGCAAGGACATCGTCTTCGACGTCGACGGTGGCACCCTGGCCGGTGTCGACCACGGTGGTTCCGGGCAGCCGACGCTGCTGGTGCACGGCAGTGGCCACAACGCCGCGGCGTGGGATGCCGTCGTTCCACGGCTCCGATCCGATCACCGGGTGGTCGCCGTCGACCTGCGCGGGCACGGGCACAGCACGGCGGAATCGGTCACCGCCGACCAGTACTGGCGAGATCTCGCCGTGGTCGTCGCCGCGCTGGGCTGGGAACGGCCGCTGCTCGTCGGGCACTCCACGGGTGGTTTCGCGGTCACCGCCGTGGTCGCGGCGGGCCTGGTGGACGCGGCCGGGATCGGAGTCGTCGACGGGCTCGTGCTGGACGACCGGCCGACCGCCGCCCGCACGCTCGCCCGGGCCCGCAGCCCGGAATCCCTGGCCGGACTACGGCAGACCTTCGGGTACGGGCGCCGGTTCGCCGCCCACGAGCGGGCCTTCTGGATCGAGGAGCAGGTCGCCGCGGCGCCCGGCGACTGGCTCAACGACGGCGCCGACCCGGCCCTGGTCCGCGCGGTGGCGACCCGAAGCCTCGCCGACGACCGCGCCCATCAGCCCGGCCCCGTGAACGGCGACGGCGACGGCAGCGTCCGCAGGCCGACCCTGGCCGAGATCGCCGCCACGACCCGGGCTGACGAAGAGGCGGCGATCTTTCCGGGCATCGATGTGTACGAGCGGATCACCGCACCGCTGGCGATCCTCCTCCCCGACCGTGGCTTCTATGCCGGCCGTTCCGGTGAGGTCGCCGCGATCGTGGCCGCTGCCCCGCACCGCCGGCTTGTGACCGTGCCCGGGGCGGGCCACAATGTCGTCATGACCCATCCCGAAGCGGTGGCCGGCTTCATCAGGCAGGTGCCGTCGTGCGGATCGTGAGTCTCAACGCCTGGGGTGGCGCCCTGGCCGGCGACCTGCTCGCCTGGCTGCCGGACTGTGGCGCGGACGTGCTCTGTCTGCAGGAGGTGACCCGGACTCCGGGGCTGTCCGGCTGGACCCGGTTCACCGACGGCGAGAAGACCCTGCCGCAGCGGGCCGGGCTTCTCGACGACGTGCGCGGGGTGCTGCCACGTCACCAGGCGATCTTCGTGACCAGTGACTCGGGGCCGGTCCAGGACGCGGCCGGCCGGTCGTACCGGCAGGATTTCGGTCTGGCCACCCTGGTCACCGAGAGTCTTCCGCTGATCGGCACCGACGCGGCCTTCGTGCACGGGCGGTTCACCGAGCACGACGAGTGGCCGCGCGGCGACCGGCCCCGGACTGCTCTCGCGGTGCGCACGGTGGACCGCGGCACCGGCCGTCCGGTGTGGGTGGTGCAGGTGCACGGGCTGCGCGATCCGGGCGGCAAGGGCGACACCCCGGCCCGGCGGGTCCAGGCGGAGAGGATCGCCGATCTGGTACGCCGGATCCACGGTCCCGAGGACCTGGTGGTGGTGTGCGGCGACTTCAACCTGCTGCCGGGCAGCGAGACGTTCGGCATCCTGGCCGCCGCCGGGCTCACCGACCTGGTCGGCAGCACCGACACCCGCACGTCCCACTACCCGAAGCCGTCCCGGCACGCGAGCTACCTGCTGATCTCCGACCCGGCCGCGGTGAAGCACTTCGCGGTCGCGCCGGCGCCGGAGGTCTCCGACCATCGTGCCCTGGTCCTGGAAGTGTGAGAGAAGGCTACGCCGGGTTGACGGACAGCAGGCGCAGGGCCCTGGTGACGTGGCCCTCGGTCACCGCCAGGGCCCGGGCGGCGGTGTCCGGGGAACTGCCGGAGAGCAGGGTCAGCAGGGCCACCTTGGCGTTGCCGTCGGCGGAGCGCAGGGCACTGTCGCAGGCGGGCAGGTCAGCGCCGGTGGCTTCGGCGAGGATGCGCAGCCGGCGGTCGCGGAGTTTGGCGTTGGTGGCGAGCATGTCGGTCATCAGGTTGGAGTAGGTGCGGCCCATCTTGACCATGGTCGCCGTGGAGAAGGCGTTCAGGATCAGTTTCTGGGCGGTGCCGGCCTTCATCCGGGTGGAGCCGGTCAGCACCTCGGGGCCGGTGTCGGGGGCGATGTGGACGTCGGCGCACGGGGCGATCGGTGCCGCCGGGTTGGCGGAGATCAGGACGGTGTGGGCGCCGCGGGCGCGGGCGGTGGTCAGGGCGGCGCGGACGTACGGCGTACGGCCGCTGGCGGTGACACCGACGACGACGTCGCCCGCCTCGACCGCGGTGACCACCGCAGTGCCGGCGTCCTCGTCGTCCTCGGCGGCCTCGGACGGGCGGGTCAGTGCCGGTGGGCCGCCGGCGATGTGGGCGACGATCCGGTCCGGTTCCAGGCCGAAGGTGGGGATCAGTTCGGCCGCGTCGAGGACCGCGATCCGGCCGGACGTGCCGGCGCCGACGTAGTGCACCCGGTTGCCGTTGGACAGGGCGGTCACCGCGAGTTCGACAGCTTCGGCGAGCTGGGGCAGCACCTCGGCGACGGCGTCCGGGACGTGCCGGTCCTCGCTGTTGATCAGCGCGAGCAGTTCGGGAGTGGACATCCGGTCGAGCCCGGCGCTGCGCGGGTTGCGCAGTTCCGTGCGGGACAGGGAGGGCGGCGCGGGTGAGATCACGGGCGCCGTGGAAGGACCGGGAGCGGGGGGATGTGGCAGGGGGGACGCCGTGGACGGAGCCGAGTTGGGAGCCGTGGTGGCCGGGAAGGACGCCGAGGGGGCCGGTGCGGTCAGCGGGGTACGGGTCATGACGGGGTCCTCCACCGGCCTCATGCACGCCTCCGGTCCGGGTTGATGCGCCTGTCGCGCACCGCCGTGTAGGTGGCGTCGAGTGCGGTCCGGGTCTGCTGATAGGTGCGCTGCGCGACGCCGACGAACACGCAGTCGATGACGGTGAGCTGGGCCAGCCGGCTGGCCATCGCCCCGGACCGGAAGGTGGTCTCCCGGGCCGCGGTGGTGAGTACCAGGTCGGCGATCGTGGTGATCGGCGACTTGGGGAAGTTGGTGAGCGCGACGGTCCGGGCGCCGTGCCGGCGTGCCTCGGTGAACGCGTCGAGGGTGTCGCTGGTGGCGCCGGTGTGCGAGATGCCGAAGGCGACGTCCTCGGGTCCGAGCAGTGCGGCGCTGGACAGGGCCACGTGGGTGTCGCTCCAGGCGAACGCGACCCGGCCGATGCGGTGCAGTTTGTGCTGGAAGTCGGTGGCGACGAAGGCGCTGGCGCCGACTCCGTAGATGTCCACCCGGCGGGCTGCGGCGACCAGGTCGACGACCTGTTCGAGGATTGCCACGTCGATCTGGGCGGCGGTCTCCTCGACGGCCCGGGCGTCGGCGAAGGCGATCTTCTTGACCACTTGGGTGAGGTCGTCGCCGGGGCTGATGTCGCTGCCGACCTGTTCGACGGTGTCGTCGTGGCGGCCGGATTCGGCGGCGAGGGTGAGCCGGAGCTGGGAGTAGCCGGCGAAGCCCATCGCCCGGCAGAACCGGATGACAGTGGTCTCGCTGGACTTGGCGCGTTCGGCGAGGTCGGTGATGGTGAGGCGGGACGCGGTGGCCGCCTCCTCGATGATCACCCGGGCGACGCGCTGCTCGGCCGGGGAGAGTGACGGCAGCAGGCCGCGGGCCCGGACCACCGTCTCGCCGGTGCTGCGCTTCCGGTCTGTCATGGAGAAAACTTTCCTTTGCTCGGCGCAGATCGTCAATATCCTTCAAGGGTGGGGACCGGGCGAAGGATGGTGGTCGGCGTCGATGCGGGCGCGACG
>DATMVU010000098.1:0-13050 GCA_035562875.1 Actinoplanes sp.
GACCTGGGTCTCGAGCGCCTGCTCGGAGGCCTTCGCTGCGTGGGCCGGGTTCGCGGTCATCGTGGCGGCGCCGAGGGCGGCGACCGGGGCGAGGAGGGCGGTCACGGCGAGGCGGCGAAGAAGCTGGCGCAAGAAGTTCCCTTTCGAAGGCATCGGTGGGCTCACCATTGACTTCGGCCCGGCCCCGGCGTCGGTGATCGCAGACTCGGAGCGTGCGGGTATCCGTACGGTTGCCAGGGTTTTCGCAGTTTTCCGGGTCGAGCACCGGGTTATCGAGAAGCACGTGATAGATGAGGAGATCTGCCCCGCCGAGCCCTGGCAGGTTCGCGAGACCCGCCTGGACACCGCCTTGCTGGCCCAGACCGAGTCGGTGTTCGCACTGGCCAACGGCTATCTGGGTCTGCGCGGCAACCTGGACGAGGGTGAGCCGCACGAGATCCCCGGCACCTATTTGAACTCGTTCTACGAACAGCGCCCGCTGCCGTACCCGGAGGGTGGCTACGGCTACCCGGAGCAGGGGCAGACGGTGGTGAACGTGACCGACGGCAAGATCGTCAGGCTGACCGTCGACGACGAGCAGTTCCATGTGGGCCGCGGTGTCCTGCACTCCCACCAGCGGGTTCTCGACATGCGGGCGGGGGTGTTGCGCCGGGACGTGGACTGGGAGTCGCCGGCCGGGCGCCGGGTCCGGATCCGCAGCGAACGCCTGGTCTCCTTCACCCAGCGTGCGGTCGCCGCGATCGTCCACGAGGTGGAGGCGGTCGACCAGGCGGTGCGGATCACCGTGCAGTCGGGGCTGGCCGCGAACGAGGAGCAGGTCAAGGTGTCCGACGACCCGAGGGTGGCGGCCGCTCTGGAGGACCCGCTCGAAGCGGTCGCGCAGGACACCGAGCAGCACGGCGCGGTCCTGCTGCACCGCACCCGCAGCAGCCGGCTGCTGATGGCGGCCGGAATGGATCATCTGATCGAGGCGCCCACCGACTACCAGGAGGAGACCGACGTCCGCGAGGACTGGGCGAGGACGACGGTGGTCACCGTTCTCCCACCCGGCGGGCGGCTGCGGATCATCAAATTCCTGGCGTACGGGTGGAGCCCGTCCCGTTCGACCGAGGCGCTGCGGGATCAGGTCGCCGCCGCCCTGAACACCGCCCGGTACGTCGGCTGGGAGGGTCTCGCCGCCGAGCAGCGCGCCTACCTCGACGACTTCTGGGACGCCGCCGACGTGGAGATCGACGGTGATCCGGCGTTGCAGCAGGCGGTCCGGTTCGGCCTGTTCCACGTGCTGCAGGCGGGTGCCCGCGCCGAGCGCCTGGCGATCGCGGCCAAGGGCCTGACCGGGCCGGGGTACGACGGGCACGCGTTCTGGGACACCGAGGGTCATGTGCTGCCGCTGTTGACCTACACCGCCCCGCGGGCCGCCGCCGACGCCTTGCGCTGGCGGCACACGATCCTGCCGCAGGCCCGGCAGCGGGCGCGGACACTCGGCCTGGCCGGGGCGGCGTTCCCGTGGCGCACCATCGGCGGTTCGGAGTGTTCCGCGTACTGGCCGGCCGGCACCGCTGCCCTGCATCTGAACGCGGTGGTGGCCCGGGCCGTGGACCGGTACCGGCTGATCACCGGCGACACCTCGCTCGAGGAGGAGGCGGGCCTGGAGATCCTGGTGGAGACGGCCCGGCTGTGGGTCGCCCACGGTCACCACGACACCGACGGGGTGTGGCATGTGGACGGGGTGACCGGCCCGGACGAGTACAGCGCCGTCGCCGACGACAACGTGTTCACCAACCTGATGGCCGCCCGGAACCTGCGGGCCGCCGCCGAGGCCTGCGCCCGTCATCCGGAGCTCGCCGGCCGGCTCGGGGTCCGGGACGGCGAGCCGGCCGAATGGCTTGCCTGCGCGAAGACCGTGCACATCCCGTACGACGATCGTCTCGGGGTGCATCCGCAGTCGGAGGGCTTCACCAGGTACGCCCGATGGCCGTTCCCGGGCGCGCACCCGGGCAGCCCGCTGATGATGACGGCTCCGTACTTCCAGCTCTATCGCAGTCAGGTCTGCAAGCAGGCCGACCTGGTACTGGCCATGCACTGGTGCCCGGAGGAGTTCACGCCGGAGCAGCGGGCCCGCAACGTCGACTACTACGAGCGGATCACGGTACGGGATTCGTCACTGTCCGCCTGCACCCAGGCCGTCATGTGCGCCGATGTCGGGCATCTCGAACTGGCCCACGACTACGCCTGGGAGGCCGCCATGGTCGACCTGCGTGACCTGCACGGCAACACCCGGGACGGCCTGCACGTGGCGTCGCTGGCCGGGGCGTGGTCGGCGATCGTCGAGGGGTTCGGCGGCCTGCGGGAGGGTGAGGTGCTGTCGTTGGCGCCCCGGCTGCCGTCCGGGATCTCCCGGCTGCGGTTCAACCTGCGGCGTGGCGGGCGGCGGCTCTGGGTGGAGGCCGACCACGAGACCGCCCGGGTCGGATTGCGGGACGGACACGGCGGACGAATGCCGATCCTGTTGTACGGTGATCACGTAGAGGTCACCGCGGACGAATCGGTCAGCCGCCCGGTCGTACGGCTGGATCCGCTGTTGCCTCCGCCGCAGCAACCACCCGGCTACGCGCCGCGCCCTCGCGGACCGCGACCGGCCGCCTGAGGGCCCGCCACCGGCGGAGCGGGGAGGAGCGCGCGCCGCCGGTGGAGACCCACGACGAGGCCATCGAAGAGGCGTACCAGCTCATCGAGGCCGCCCAGGGTGACAACGAGGCCGCCCGGGTCGAGGCCGCCGACCTGGTGGCGATCGCGCGGGGCTGGGACGACGTCCGGTTTCTGCTGCATTTCGCCCGTTCGCTCGCCTGTGTCGAGGTGGGCGAGGACGACACCGAGCACGTCGACGCGATGGCCGAGACGGCCGCCCGGATCGGGGACACCGCGCTGCAGTCCCTCGCCGCCGGGGTGCGGGCCACCCGCCGGGCCCGGGTCCGGCACCTGACCACGGCCGGGGTGTCGACGGCCAGCCATCTGGTGGACGCGGCGGTGCTGATCGACGAGAACGATCCGCCCAGCCTGGCGGTGCACCGGGCCGCCGCCCTGATCCAGATCGCCTGTGTCTGCCACGACCTGGGGTTCTGGGAGGTGGCGCAGGAGTACTACGACCGGACCGTGCGGGAGCTGGCCGGGGATCACAGCGGCGCCTGGATCGCCACGACGGTCCGGCAGGCGCGGGTCGTCACGATCAACTCGAGTGACCTGGCCCTGGACTGGGCCTGCCGGCTCGCCGCGATCGGCGAGTGGGACGCCGCCGCGGAACGGGCGCAGACGGCGGTGTCCGAGGCCGATCCGACCGACGAGCAGTGGCCGCCGAGCTGGATCGAGGAGTACCGGTACTGCCGGGAACTGCTGTGTGCGCTGGCGGGTTCGGGGGTACCGGTCGTCGAGGAGGGGCCGATGGCGCTGGTCTCGGCGATCCAGGCGGCCCGGGCCGGCGACGCGGGGCGGGCCGCTGACCTGGCCGAGGCGTCGCCGGACGAGGCGGGCCCGTACATGCCGATCGGTGCCTATCTGCTGCGGTTGTGCCTGATCGCGAAGCGGCCGGGCACCAATCCGGCGGCCGTCCGGTACGGCGACGAGCAGGCCCTGATGCGCTGGAACGACCGGGTCGACAGGCAGGCCGGGATGCGCGACGCGATAGCCGTCGAACGGCGCCGCCGCGAACACGAGAAGCTCCGCCGTGACCTGGTGATCGACGAGCTGACCGGGCTGGCGAACCGGCGCGGCTACCAGGCTTTCCTGGCGGCCGTCGGTGAGGTCGACGACGAGTCCGACTACGCGGTCATGATGATCGACGTGGACCACTTCAAGGCGGTCAACGACGGCTTCGGACACGACGTCGGTGACGTGGTACTGGCCACCCTCGGGCAGATCCTGGCCACCCAGGTCCGGCAGATCGACCTGGCCGCGCGGCTCGGCGGCGACGAGTTCGTGGTGATCCTGGCCGAGGTCCAGCCGGGGGTGGCCACCGCGCGGGCTCAGCAGATCCTGGACGCGGTCCGGTCCCATCCGTGGCACGAGACGGCGGTGGGCCTGACGGTCTCGATCAGCATCGGTGTCCACCACGGCGGCCGGCGGGAGCTCCCGGCCCTGCTGACCGACGCTGATCGTGGTCTCTACCAGGCGAAGAACGACGGCCGGGGACAGGTCGCCACCGCCTCCTGACACGAACGGGTAAAAGGCGTGTTTCGGTCATTACCGGCACATTGGGGCCATCAGACTGGTCACGCATCCGAACCAGAAAAGGTGATCATGATGAAGTACTTCGCCGCAGCGATGGCCCTGGCGCTGCTCCCGACCGCTGCCCAGGCCGCCCCGCGTACCGTCGCGGAGGACAGCGTCCGCCCCGCCACCGCGGTGTCCGCGGCTCCGGCCATCGACCTCGAGGAGACGTCCCGGTTCAAGATCCGTAACGTGCGGATCAACGGCCAGGGTGACGTGGTGAAGGTCCAGAAGGGCGGCTCCTACCAGGTCAGCCTGGAGCTGCTGCACGACTGCGGATTCTGCGGCAACGCCGTCAACCAGGTGATCGTCGGACTGGGCGGCCAGGACAAGGCGCAGACCTCGGTGTGGAACGGCAAGCAGCGCAGCGGGGGCGGCGTGAAGAGGATCAACGGCGCGGTCGCCGAGGACAACCCCGGCACCGCCGAGTGGGTGACCGTCGAGTTCAGCCTGACCGTTCCCGACGAGCTCGGCCCCTACGCGGTCCGGGCCCGTTACGCCCAGGACTACCGCGGCCGTCTGCTGACCGCCGAAGGCCGCAAGATCACGCAGACGGAGTCCCAGCCCGCGCTGGGCTGGTGGAAGGTCGACCGTCCCAACGGCCCGGACGTCAAGTCGACGATCGGCTACATCATCGTGGCGCCGAACTGAGACAGCGCTGAAACAGGACGGCCCCCGGCAGCAGCCGGGGGCCGTCCTGTTCGTCAGAGCATCAGGCGAGGTCGAACCGGTCGTTCTCCATGACCTTCACCCACGCGGCGACGAAGTCGTTGACGAACTTCTCGGTCGCGTCCGAGCCGGCGTAGACCTCGGCCAGCGCCCGGAGCTGCGAGTTCGAGCCGAAGATCAGGTCGACCGCGGTGGCGGTCCACTTCAGCTCGTCGGTCGCGGCGTCCCGGATCTCGTACACGTGCTCGGTGTCCGACGCCTTCCAGCGGGTGCCGGGGGAGAGCAGGTTGACGAAGAAGTCAGTGGTCAGCGCGCCGGGCTTGGCGGTGAGCACACCGTGGTCGCCGCTCACGTTGTTGCCGAGCGCGCGCAGGCCGCCGACCAGGGCGGTGGTCTCCGGCGCGGTCAGGTTCAGCATGTAGGCGCGGTCGATCAGCAGTACCTCCGGCTGGTTCTTCTCGCCCGGACGCAGGTAGTTGCGGAAACCGTCGGCCCGCGGCTCCAGAACGCGGAACGACTCGACGTCGGTCTGCTCCTGGGTGGCGTCGGTGCGGCCGGCCCGGAACGGGACGGTCACCTTGACACCGGCCTCGGCGGCGGCCTTCTCGACGGCTGCCGAACCGGCCAGCACGATCAGGTCGGCGAGGGAGATCTGTGCGCCACCGGCCGCGTTGAACTCACGCTGGATGCTCTCCAGCGCGTCGATCGTCGCGATGACCGGCTGGTTGACCTCCCAGCTGCGCTGCGGCTCGAGGCGGATGCGGGCACCGTTGGCGCCACCGCGCTTGTCGGTGGTCCGGAAGGTCGCCGCCGACGCCCACGCCGCCGACACCAGCTGCGCGGTGCTCAGGCCCGACTCCAGGACCTTCGCCTTGAGCGCGGTGATGTCGGCCTCGCCGACCAGCGGGCCCTCGACGGCCGGAACCGGGTCCTGCCAGATCTGGGCCTCCGGCACCCACGGGCCGAGGTAACGGGCGACCGGGCCCATGTCCCGGTGCAGCAGCTTGTACCAGGCCTTGGCGAACGCGAGAGCGAACTGGTCCGGGTTCTCCAGGAAGCGGCGGGAGATCTTCTCGTACGCTGGGTCGACACGCAGCGACAGGTCGGTGGTCAGCATCGTCGGCAGGTGCTTCTTCGACGGGTCGTGAGCGTCCGGGATGATCGCCTCGGCGTTCTTGGCCACCCACTGCTTCGCGCCGGCCGGGCTGGTGGTCAGCTCCCACTCGTATCCGAAGAGGATCTCGAAGAACCGGTTGCTCCACTGGGTCGGCTTGTCGGTCCAGGTGACCTCCAGGCCGGAGGTGATGGTGTCGCCACCCTTGCCGGAGCCGTGGGTGCTCAGCCAGCCGAGGCCCTGGGCCTCGATCGGGGCGCCCTCGGGCTCGGGGCCGACGGCGTCGCCCGCCGGTCCGGCGCCGTGTGCCTTGCCGAAGGTGTGACCACCGGCGATCAGGGCGACGGTCTCCTCGTCGTTCATCGCCATCCGCGCGAAGGTCTCCCGGATGAACCAGGCGGCCTGCAGCGGGTCGGCGCTGCCGCGCGGGCCCTCGGGGTTGACGTAGATGAGGCCCATCTCCGCCGCGCCGACCTCGTCGGACATCGAGTTGTCGCTCAGGTAGCGGGCGTCACCCAGCCAGGTGTCCTCGACACCCCAGGAGATCTCCTCCGGCTCCCACACGTCGGCGCGGCCGAACGCGAAGCCGAACGTCTGGAAGCCCATCGACTCCAGGGACACGTTGCCGGCCAGCACCAGCAGGTCGGCCCAGGAGACCTTCTGGCCGTACTTCGCCTTGACCGGCCAGAGCAGGCGGCGGGCCTTGTCCAGGTTGGCGTTGTCCGGCCAGCTGTTCAGCGGCGCGAACCGCTGGTTGCCGTCGCCGGCGCCACCGCGGCCGTCATGGATCCGGTAGGTGCCCGCCGCGTGCCAGCTCAGCCGGATCATCAGGCCGCCGTAGTGCCCGAAGTCGGCCGGCCACCAGTCCTGCGAGGTGGTCAGCACGGTGACGATGTCGGCCTTGAGCGCCTCGACGTCGAGCTTCTCGAACTCGGTCGCGTAGTCGAAGGAGGCGCCGAGGGGGTTGCTCTTCGCCGAACGCCGGTGCAGCGGCGACAGGTCGAGCTGGTTCGGCCACCAGTCCTTGTTGGTGCGCGGGCGGGCGACGGCCGGGGTCGGCGAGTCGATCACCGGGTTCTCGCTCTCGCTGCCACCGTGTGCCACCGGGCAGCCGCCTTGCTTCGGGTCCTGGTTGTCGCTCATTCGTTTCCTTCCGAACTGTGCCGGTTCGTGTCAGGGGAAGATGTGTCACGGGAAGAGGTGGTGCTCGCGCAGTCGGGGCAGGCGCCCCAGTAGACGACCTCCGCCTCGTCGACCACGAACCCGTGATCGTCGGAGGCGGTGAGACAGGGGGCCCGCCCGACGGCGCAGTCGACGTCGGCGATGGCGCCGCACGAACGGCACACGACATGGTGGTGGTTGTCGCCCACCCGCATCTCGTACCGTGCGGTCGCGCCGGCGGGCTGGATGCGCCGCACCAGTCCGGTGTCGGTCAGCGCACGCAGCACATCGTAGACCGCCTGGTGGGACACGGTGGGGAGTTCCGCTCGCACCAGGGCGAGCACCGTGTCGGTGTCGACGTGCGGGTGTCCGTCGAGCGCGCCGAGCACCGCAAGCCGGGGCCGGGTCACGCGCAGCGAGACAGCCCGCAGTCGTGACTCGTGGTCGGCTGTCATGCCGCAGACCTTAGCGCGCTTTTCTGGAATAGTTCCAGTTTACCCGCAGGAAAAATCCGACTACGTCAGGAGAACCGCGGCACTCACCATGACCAGTGCCGAGGTGACCGTCGACAAGACGATCACGTCCCGGGCCAGGGTCTCCGACTGCCGGTAACGCAGCGCGAAGACGAACACGTTCTGGGCCGTGGGCAGGGCGGACGTGATCACCGCGGCGAAGACCTGACCATCGGTCAAACCCAGGACGAACCTCCCGATCATGTACGCCAGCAGAGGCTGCACGAGGATCTTCAGTACGACGGCGAGGTACCGATCCGGCGACTCCGGTCCCGCGCGCAACGGCCGGGCACCCGGCAACGACATCCCGAAGGCCAGCAGGGCGGCGGGCACGGCAGCCGCCCCGACCAGGTCGAACGGTTCCAGTAACAGGTCCGGGGGAGTCCACCCGGAGGCCGCCACCGCGATCCCGGCCGCCGACGCGATCATCAGCGGGTTCCGGGCCGGGATCAGCGCCAGCCGTTTCAGCGACGGCCGTCCCTCACCACTGGCCAGGTCCAGGACGGTCAACGCGAGCGGGGCGTAGAACAGCACCTGGAACAACAGCACCGGCACGACGAGCGAGACGTCCCCGAGCACGTACGCCGCGATCGCCAGTCCCAGGTTGCCCGCATTGACGTACGACGCCCCCAGCGCCCCGATCGTCGCCCGTGCCGTGTCCCGCCGCCACACCAGCTTCGCCACCAGCGCGAACACCACCGCGACCAGCACCGTCGACACCACGAACGCGACGAGCGACCCGGTCACGATCCGTTCCAGGCTGGTGCGGCTCAGCGTCGCGAACAGCAGCGCCGGAGTCGCCACCGAGAAGACCAGCCGGGCCAGCACGCGCGGCGCCTCGTCCCCCAGCACCCCCGTCCTGGCCAGCACGTATCCCACTGCCGAGATCAGCCAGATGGTGGTGAAACCGCTCAGCACCGCACCCATTCAGGGGATCATGCCCGGTGACCTTGAGCCTTCGTCGTCTACCCTCGTGGTGCCTTGCGGGGAACCATGAGTGACGGGGAAGAGAGATCATGCTGCGACGCCTGCCTGTGACGGCAGCGGTGACGACGGTGCTCGCCTTGACGGCGGGCTGTACCGCCGACCCGGGAGGGACCCCGGCCGAGGCGGCGACTGCCGCACCCTCGGCCACCACCGACCCGGACAGCTTCGTCGGCGTGGTCCGGGCCCAGCTCGCCGACATCGCCGCCGGCCGCACCGACCGGGAGATCCAGGCCATCGCCGCCACCGCGTGTGCCGACTTGACCGCGGGGGCGTCCGGTGACGACGTCGTCGACGTGACCCGTGCCCTCGGCACCACCGACGCCGAGGCCACCGACCACGCCACCGCCCGCGAGCTGATCAAACTCGCCATCGACACGACGTGCCTGGACCAGGCACCCCGTGTCGACGAGTTCTAGGACGGCGCCGGCGAGGGCAGCGGGCCCCGGTCGACGAAGCTGAACGAGGACAGCGGCGGGCCGTCCGGGGCGACCTCGACGAAGAAGGTCCGGGTGTCCTCGCTGAACTGGAGGATGCCGAAGGTCTTGCTGGAGATCGTGTAGGTCGGCCGGCCCTGGTCGTCGTACTGCCCGGTCTTCGACGTCCGGAACAGGGTGCCCTCGCCGGGGTCGCACTCGGCGGTCACCACGGTGGCCGCAGCCGTCGGGCTGTACTGGATCCCGAGGCAGGGTTCCGGGGTGCCCGGATCACTCAGGTAGCTGATCATGAAATCGATACCGACCGGGATCAGCGCGAACTCCGACTTGGCGCCGGTGCCGTCGCCGACCTTCAGTTCGTCGTAGTCCGACTCCATCGCCAGGTCTCGATCGATCTCGGCCACGTGAATGAGTGTCTTCCGGCTGCCGTGGAGGATCGCCAGCGTCTTCTCCTCGACCGTCAGAGGCGGGCCGGCCGTGGGGGCCACCGACGGCGGCGGGGTGGCCACCTGCCCGGAAGCCCGCGGCAGGTACCGGACGGCGACACCCGTCGTGGCGGCGGCCAGGACCGCTGCCACGGTCGTCAGCACCACCGCCGTACTGCCGAATCGGGGTTTGGCACGGACCACTCGGCCGGCCGGTCCCGCGGTCGCGACGGTGACCACCGCCGGGCGTTGCGTGTCCCCGGCCAGCAGCAGATCGAGCAGCTCCCGGGCGGTCGGCCGGTTCTGCGGCTCCTTGGTGAGGGCCCAGGCGACCGCCTCGGCCAGGGAGTCCGGGACCCCGGCCAGGTCGGGTTCCCGGGTGAGGATGCGCATCGCGGTGGCCGCCGCCGAATCCGCGGCGAACGGGGTCCGCCCGGTCGCCGCGAACGCCACCACCGCACCCCAGGCGAAGATGTCGGCCGCCGCGGTCACCGGCCGCCCGCCGACCGGGTCGTAGCGTTCCGGCGCCATGTAGGCGACGGTGCCGACCACCTGATCGGTACGGGTGTGCTGACTCGTCGCCTCGAACGCCCGCGCGATCCCGAAGTCGATCACCTTGATGCCGCCCCGGGCGAACAGCACGTTCCCCGGTTTCAGATCCCGGTGGATCACGCCCGCACCGTGGATCGCGGTCAGCGCGGTGGCGATCCCCACCGCCACCTGGTGCAACGACGCCCCGGACAGCGGGCCGTTCGTCCTCACCTCGGCGGCCAGGCTCGGCCCGTCCACGTACTCGACCACCAGGTACGGCGGCTCGTGATCCGGGTCGGCGTCCAGCACCTCGGCGGTGGAGAACGGCGGCACCTGCTTGGCCCGGTTCACCTCGCTGCGGAACCGGCCCCGGAACTCGGACTCGTGCGCGAACTCGGAACGCACCATCTTGATCGCGACCAGCCGCCCGTCCGGCCCGCGACCCAGGTAGACGGTGCCCATCCCGCCCTCACCGAGCCGCCCGACCAGCTCGTACCGGCCCAGCCCGGCGGGATCGCCCGCACGCAGCGGCATGCTCATGACCGTTCGTCCCCTTCCGCCGCGTTCGGGCGCTGCGACCCGGCAGTCTACTCATGCCGATCACCATTTCCGGGTTCGGAGGTGATCATCAACTTTCGTCTGCTGGACTGGGTCCGCAAGGTGTCACGTCGACAAGGGGAGCGTGGGTGGTCCGAGCGAGCCGGCAACCGTGGTTCTGGTACCTGATGGCCTTGACCGCCGCGGTGATCGCCTACTTCCGGACACCGGACACCTGGGCACAGACCATCGCTTACAACACGATCGGGCTGTCCGGTGCGATCGCCATGGTGATCGGCATCCGGGTCAACCGGGTGCCGGCCGCCCGGCTGTGGTTGCTCTTCGCCGGCTGCCAGTTCCTGGCGATCGCCGGCGACTTCACCTACGCCTACTACGCGCGCCGGCTCCAGTCCGACCTCTACCCGGCCCCCGCCGACGTGCTCTACTTGACCGCCGGGTTCCTGGAGGTGGCGGCGCTGATCCTGATCCTGCGCCGCCGGCTGCCCACCCAGGACCGGGCCGGGATCATCGAAGCCATGATCATCACCGGGGCGACCGGCCTGATCGTCTGGGTCTACCTGATGAACCCGATCGCCCATTCCACCGACCTCACCGTGATGGGGAAGCTGGTCGCGATCAGCTACCCGATGATCGACCTGCTGCTGCTCGCCCTGCTGGCCCGGATGCTCGTCGGCGGCGGCCACCGCAACGGCGCGTTCCTGCTGCTCGCCGCCGGGATGATGAGCTATCTCGCGGCCGACTACGCGTGGGCGTTCACCGACCACTTCCAGTTCACCGCCGGCAGCCTGTCCAGCCACCTGATGGACTCCGGCTACCTGTTCGCCTTCGGCTTGTACGGCGCGGCCGGCCTGCACCCCGGCATCCGGGACCTGGCCGAACCGGTGGAGGTGGTCGACTGGCGCTTCTCCCGCTGGCGGCTGGCGCTGCTCACCACGGCCACCATGATCGCGCCGCTGCTGCTGGTCGAGCAGGCCTGGCAGCACAAGAACCGGGTGTCCGACGCCACCGCGATCGCGGTCGGCTGCGTCTTCATGTTCCTGCTGGTGGTGGCCCGGATGGTGGTCCTGATCCGGCAGGTCGAGGGGCAGGCGTCGGTGCTCGAACAGCAGGCCGTCGACCTCGCCGACCTGGCCCAGCGGGACACCCTCACCGGCCTGGCCAACCGGCGCGCCTGGGAACAGGCCCTGCCACAGGCCATCGACCACGCCCGCCGGGACGGCCACGCCCTCTCCCTGGCGGTCCTCGACATCGACCACTTCAAACGCTACAACGACCAGTACGGCCACCAGGCCGGCGACCGCCTCCTCAAGGAGGCGGCCGCCGCCTGGTCGAGAACGCTACGGTCCGGTGACTTCCTGGCCCGTTACGGGGGCGAGGAGTTCGCCCTGCTCATCCCGGCGGCCGAGGGCGCCCTGGCGGCGAAACTGCTGGACCGGATCCGCCCGACCACGCCGGACGGGCAGACCTTCTCCGCCGGGATCGCGGTCTGGGACGGCCAGGAGTCCTCCGACGCCCTGTTCGCCCGCGCCGACGCGGCACTTTACAAGGCCAAGAACGCCGGCCGGGACCGGGTCACGCTGGCTGCGTGAGACGCCAGCCCCGGGCGATCGTAACGCCGCCCCGCGCCCCGCCCGCCGGCTCTTGCCGCCGCTCCGGGTCACCCCGCCTGCCTGCTGCTCCGAGCCGCCTCGCCGGGACTGCCGCCGCGCACCTCGCCGGGCCTGCCGCCTCGATGGACCACGCCTCGCCCGGCCATCCGCTGCGACGGGCCGGGCATCATGTCCTGATGGATGTGCCGCCCGCGCTCGACCTGGCTCTCGGAGACCCGTCCCCAGGAGTAGTCCGTGACCGTTCTGCCCTCGCGTACCAGAAGTTCGTCGCGGTCCAGGAAGAAAGTCGTCGCCGCTGTTCACGGCGCCGCGCTCGCCCTGACCGGCTCGTCCGCCGTGCCCACCGTCGCCTCCGCCGCGCCCGCCCTGTCCTCCGCTGCCTCCGCCCTGTCCGCCGCCCCGCCGGCTGCCGACTGGCTGCACGTCAACGGCAACCAGATCGTCGGCGCCGCCGGAAACCCGGTCTGGCTGACCGGCGTCAGGCGCTCCAAACCTGCCTACATTGGATCAAGGAGGAGCGAGGAATGGCAGGGGAGCGCACCGGGGTCGATGAGAATAAGCGCTACCGGATCGACGAGTCACTCCGGGAGACCTCGAAGGCTGCGTATGAGGCCTACGCCCGCGGTGCCTCGTTGCGGGGCATGGCCATCGATGGGAACTCGATGGGGCTGCGGACGTACTCCAGCCGCACCTTCAGGTCCGGAGTCTGCGCAGGTAGTGGCTGGTCCGAGTCCGGTATTGATGGCGGCTCCGCCACGACGCCGATCGTACTATGTAGACTCCACC
>DATMVU010000099.1:0-4518 GCA_035562875.1 Actinoplanes sp.
GCCGCCCAGGTCGTCGACGGCTGGATGAACAGCCCCGGCCACCGCGCCAACATCGTCAACTGCAAATCCACGACCGTCGGCGTCGGCGTCGCCTTCGCCACCGACGGCAGCCCGTACTACACCCAGGTCTTCGGCTACTGACTGACCCGCCACTGATGCCCGGTCCTCACCGGAGGGACTCTGCTGGCGAGTTCCGATGTAGATGCTCGCCCCGGCATGATCTCTCCTGATCTTGCCGGGGCGTTTGTCGTGGAGGTTGGGGTGTCACTGCGTCCGATGGGCCTGTGTGAGGTTCCGGAACTGACTGCTCGTGTTGCCCGGACCGCGTTCCCGTCCGGGACTGCCGCGATGCGGGTGCGGGACGCCCTGTGTCCGATCCCCCCTGACGACTTGTTCCGCGACGCGTTCCCCTCGCGGGGCAAACCGGCGTTGTCTCCTGCCTTGGTGTCGGTGTTGCCGTTCGCGGAGCCTGGCTCGACGGCCGCCCTCATGGACGAACCCGCACGTCCCACTTCGCAGCCCTCCGCCCCGTCGCCTGACGACGAACACCCCACCGCTGCAGGACGGCGGGTCTGCGGAGCGACGCTGTTACGCCCGGGCGGCGATGGAATTCGGTGGCGGGGCCGCGCGTGAGCCGATAGCGTCCGATCTCCGGCTCGGCAAGGAGGTCTTGATGATGTGCATGGTTCCCAGCGAGGTGGCCATCACCGCTCCGACCTGTGAGTTCGCCGCGATCTGAACGTTGCCGCCCTCGTCGGCGGCATGTCGCCGGTGATTGCCGGCGAGATTCGCGAACTTCTCGCCTCGTAGCGGTCCAGCCGGCCGCGGTTCGTCCGCGCTGGCAGCTCTCGGCGCCGTGATTCGGCGCTGATTCACCGCTTACCGCGCTGACACGAGGAGAATTCGTGGTTCCCGCATCGTCCTTCGAGCCGCTCACAGCGGCTGAAGGCGGACCCAGCCATGTCATCCGTTCCGGCGAGACGATCAAGCGTCCCGCCCGACCCTGGACCGGCACCGTTCACGCACTGCTGCACCACCTCGAGGACGTCGGGTTCGCCGGCTCCCCACGGGTGGTCGGCGATGGTATCGACGTCGACGGCAACGAGGTGTTGACCTACGTCGACGGCAGCATCGTTCACCCACATGCGTGGTCGGACGAAGGTGTCGGGCAGGTCGGCAAACTGCTCCGCGACCTGCACACCGCCACGAACACCTTCCGGCCCCCGCCGGACGCGGTGTGGCAGCGCTGGTGGATGCACCAGCAAGGGCCGAATTCAGTAATCGGTCACTGCGACGCCGGACCGTGGCACACCGTTGCCCGGGATGGGAAACCCGTGGCGTTCATCGACTGGACCCTGGCGGGACCGGTCGACCGTCTCGACTAGGTGGTTGCCACCGCGTGGTGGAACGCTCAACTCCACGACGACGACGTAGCTGAACGGCACGGCCTGCCCGACGCCGAGACCCGCGCCCGGCAGTTGCGGCTGTTCCTCGACGGCTACGAGTTGCCCAGGGCTGATCGGCAGGCAGTGGTCAGCAGAATGATCGAGTTCGCGATCCGGGACTGTTCCGCCGAGGCGGTTCAGGCCGGGATCACTCCGGACTCGACCGACCCGGCGCCGTTGTGGGCGCTGGCCTGGCGAGCCCGCGCCGCCGGGTGGATGATCCGCCACCGCACCTTGCTTGAGCAGGCCGTCACGGCCTAGCAAGAGCACGATCGGGGCCGCCGATACGTCGGCGGCCCCGGTCTCCGGTTCCCGATTTCAGGACCGGAAGCCCATCTCATGAACAAAACCGGACGACGGGCGGATTCGCCTACAGAGTCCCTCACCTGAGGACCGGGTTATCAGCCTTCGGTGGTGTCCCGGCGGACGAGGTGGATGATCCCCTCGGTCAGGGCTCGCGCCTGCGATTCGGCTTCGCCACTCTTCCCCGCGCGGAAGTCGACGGTGACCGTCACCGTGACGTTGGCCTTGCGGGCCTGCACCCGCACCTGGCCGGAGTAGGTGGCGAGGTACGCCTCGTCCCCCAGATCGGGCACGGTCCTGGGTTTGGTCTCGTCCATCCGGTCGGTCTTGAAGTCGCGAAACGCCTGGGCGACGCCGCTGGTCTCGCCGTCCGAGGAGAACCGCCCGATGCGCACGTCGAGGGTGCGGTACGGCGCGAATTCGTCGATGAGGTTCTGTTCCAGCCACTCGCACCGGGATCCGGCGTCCTCGTAACGCTCCTTGGCGGTCAGCACCCGCAACCGGGCCGGCCAGTACTGTTCCAGTCCGGCGGCGTCGGCTGCCACGCAGGCGTCGGGGGCGGTCGAGGCGGTCGACGTCCAGGGCCACACCGCTCCGCTCGGGACGATGCGGGCGACCGTCGCCGCGAACACCACCGCGATGATCAGCCCGACGGCCAGCAGCGGCGACTGCGGCCGTGGCGGCGTGGCCGCGTTGATGGGGGCGCCCCGCTGGATGGCCAGTTCCCGCAGTTCAGCCACGTCCTGGTGGAACCGCCGGTCGGGTAGCCACCCGGATCGGGGCGCGTAGAGGAGCACCGGCGGGCCCCATTCCTTCAGGACTCGCACCCCGTACCCGGCAGGTCGCCAGACGACCTTCAGGTCGACGATGTTGCTCCAGGGCACCGGTTCCTTCGCCGGATCGGAGTTCTGGATCCCCTCCGGAGTCAGGGTCACCTCCTTGCGCCGGAGGAGTGTCATCCGCAGAACGAACGCGGGCAGCACCAGCAGGACCCAGATCCAGGCGGTGACGGCGGCCAGTCGAGGGATCCACAGGTAGTCGAAGGGCAGCCCGTGGAGGAACATCGCACCCGTGAAGACCAGGACCGGGGGCAGCACACCTCCCACGATGAGGAGGTCGTACGCCCAGCGGCGTTGCCGGCGCAGCGACAGCCGCTCCCCACTGTCCGTGGCAGTCATGTCGCGCACGTTCCCTTCCGTCCCCGTCCCGGCTGATCACCGGGTCCGGACAGAGTAATGGAGCCTGGTTCTTGTAAAGTGCCCGGAACTGCGGATCAGCGAGGGGAGACGCATCAGTGCGAAGCGGTGCGGGGGCGTCCTGGCTGAAGGCGGTCGCTGCGGTGGTGATGTGCCTCGCGGCGGCGGGTTGCACGGGTGACCTGGATCCGCCTCTGGAGCAGACGTTGCCGTCGGTCTCGCCGTCGTTGACGGCCGAGCAGGCCTTCGCGCGACTGCCGCTCGACGGGACCGATCAGGTCCCGATCACCTGGGATCTGTCCGGGCGCAAGAGTGCCGACCTGCTGCTCGGCGCCCAGCGTGGTCTGGCGTTCCTCTACTGGCAGTGGGGTTCGACCGACTGGACGCCGATCATGCCGGTCGGGAAGATCGTGCACTGGGGTCCGTACTACGAAGGGCGCCTGTCGGAGTTCGAGAACGTCACCGACTTCCAGGAACCGGCGACCGGCCCGCTGTGGGTCAAGCTGATGGGCTACGACGGGGAGGACGTGACGTTCTGCACCGACCGGGGTCACTGGCGGGACGACGAGGATTCCCCGGGAGCGCGGACGAACCGGGCTCAGCTCGAGACGTTCTCGATGACCCAGGAGAAGAGGGACTCCTCGGGCTACAAGGCGTGGGTGGTCCTCGACTACGACCCGCTCGATGCGGAGATGCGGGCGAAGTATCAGGCGGCGTGCACGAAGTGGGCGCAGCACCAGCCGTGACCAGCGGAGGAATACCTGTGGGCGGGAAACGTGGAAGCCGGTTGACGTCGCTCGTCGCGGCGGCTGCCGTCCTCACGACGGCGGGCTGCACCGGGGCCGACAGCCCGGCGGCACCGTCCCCGGCCGTGTCGGGTAGTGCCGCGCCGTCGCTGACCTATGAGGAGGCGGTCGGGCGGATTCCGATGGACGGGACGGAGCAGTTGAAGGTCCACTGGGACACCTCCGGGGTTCCGGACACCGACATCGTCCTCGCGGCCCGGCGGGCTCTGGCCTTCGACTACTGGAAGAGCAGCGTGTCCGACTGGACCCAGGTGGTCCCGGCCGGCCGGCCGCTCGTCACCGAGACGTACTACCGGACGATCATGGAGCAGTTCGCCGGCTCCACCGACTCCGGGGCCGATCACAACGGGACCGTCTGGCTCAGGACCGCGGGCGTGGACCAGATCCGCCCGTACCAGGCTAAAGTGGTCTTCTGCGCCGATATCGGCCATCTGCGCTACTCGGCGACCGAGTCGACGGCGGTCCGCAAGAAGCGCGCCTATCTCGTCGAACAGGACATGCAGTACGTCAAGACCGCCGACGGCACCTCCCGCTGGCTGTTCCGGGGTGGCGGCGAGACCGAAGCCGCCACATCGGCCACGTACGGCGCGGACTGCGCGAAGTGGGCCAAACACCAGCCGTGATCAGGGATTCCGAACCTCCGGTGCTGTGGGCGGTGGTCTACCTGGACGAGGTGGACGCCGCGGTGGGGCAGGCGTGGCACGACCTGACCGAGCAGGCCCTGGCCCCGCTGATCCGGCCGCCGGGCGCGCCCGCCTACCGGCGCAC
>DATMVU010000100.1:0-5854 GCA_035562875.1 Actinoplanes sp.
TACTTCGACCTGCTCGCTGTCGTCGGCCGTCCGTCCGGCGCCGCGAACCCGGCGGGCATCGTCGCGTTCGGGCCACCCGCCGACGTCCTCAGCGCCGATCACGTGGCGGCGCACTTCGGTGTCGGCTCCGTTCAGGTGCCACACCCCACGATCGACCAGTTGCACCTGCTCATCCACCCTCGAGAGGACATCTCACCGGCATGAAACGCCTCGGTCTCCTTCTGCTGACGACCCTCACCGCCTGCTCGTCCGGCGCGACCGGCACGGCAACCACCGGCGCCATCACCGTCCAGAACTGCGGGCAGAGCGTGAGCGTCGGCAAAACCGTCACCGAGCTGTACGCGTACGACGGCGGCATCATCTCGATCGTCCTCGCCGCCGGCGCCCGGGACCAGCTCGTCGCCGTCACCGGGATGGAACAGGACCGGGCGGTGCTCGAACTCGCCTATCCCGATCTGCGCGTCGGCGAGCTGACGAACGTCGGGGACCAACAGCCCACGCTGGAGAACGTCCTCGCGGTCAAACCGGAGATGATGTTCGCGGGGTACGGCTACGGGTTCAGCGAATCCCGCAACCTGATGCCCGAGGACCTGGCCACCCACGGCATCAAGACGTACCTGCTCAGCGAGACCTGCAAACAGGACGACGGCGCCCGCGGCACGATGGACGCCTGGACCGCGCTCACCACCGACCTGCGCAACATCGGCGACCTGACCGGCCACCGCCCGACCGCGGACACCGTCGTCGCCGACATCGAGAAACGGCGGGCCGCCCTGACCGCGGCGCCCCAGGGGGCGAGGAAGCCGACCGCGTTCCTGTTCGACTCCGGCACCGACGCCATCTTCACGTCCGGCTCGTACGGCGGACCGCAGGCCGTCTTCGACGCGGCCGGAGTCGTCAACGCCACCGCAGACGTGAAGGACACCTGGACCGAGGTCGGCTGGGAGCGCCTCGCCGCCGCGAACCCGGACGTCATCTACTTCGTCGACTACCCCGGCCAGACGTACCAGCAGAAGATCGACACGCTGAAAGCCCACCCGGCGGCCCGTACGCTCACCGCGGTGAAAGAGGAACGGTTCGTCAACCTGCCGTACGCCATGTGGGTCTCCGGCCCGCTCAACATCGACGCCGCCGAGTGGGTACGCCGATCCGTCGAACACTGGGGACTCGCCCCGAAGTCGGGCATCACCCCGACCCTGGACGTCGGCAAGCTCAGCGAGCTGCCCGGCAACGCCTGGCTGGGCTGACCGATGACGGCCTGCACCATCACCGTGTGCCGGGACTGCTGCTGTGGCAGCCTGCGCAAACACCCGGGCGTCGACCACGACGGCCAGCTGGAGACCCTGCGCGCCGAACTGGAGCCGGCGAACCGGGTGCGGACCAGCCTCTGCCTCGACGTGTGTGCCCAGTCCAACGTGGTGGTGGTGCAGCCGTCGCCGGCCGCCCGACGGGCCGGCGCCCGACCTGTCTGGTTCGGCCTGGTCCTCGACGACACCGTGCTCGGCGACCTGATCACGTGGGTGCGGGCCGGCGGGCCGGGGGTTGCCGAGGTCCCGCCGATCCTGCAACTGTCGGTGATCAGCCCACCGGCGCCGGCAGCGCGGTGATCAGGTGAGGTGGGTGATCGGTTCGCCGACTGGTCTGCGGCTTTTGATCACGCTGCGTCGCCTTTCGGAGGCTCTCCGGCAGACGAGTGGCGGTTTTACCGGTTCCGGGTCGGCGACTTGAGCAAGTCAAGATCAAAGCGGCTAGCATGCCCACGTGACCACACCGGAAGACATCCTCGCCGGCACCGCCTGGGCGGAGCTGGAGCACGCCTACGGGCCGGCCGACGACCTGCCCGCGCTGCTGCAGCCGCTGATCAACGGGGACACCGGTGACTTCGCGGCGGCCATGCACACGCTGACCTGGAACCTCAACCACCAGGGCACCCTCTACTCGGCGACGCTGCCGGCCGCGCGGTACGTCGCCGCGGTCCTCACCGACCCCCGCACCCAGAAGGGGAAGGCGGCCATGCTGAGCTGGCTCAACGCGGTGGCCGGCAGTGCCATCGAGTTCGAGGAGTTCGAGCACGAGCCGGACGCCGACGCGGTCCGGGACGCGATCCCGTCGCTCTACCCGGCGGTGGCCGCCAACTTCGAACACCCGAACCCGGTGGCCCGGGTGGCCGCCCGTCGGGCCGCCCTCACCATGCTCTACCGGCCCGAACTGGCCGGCGAACGGGCCGCCGCCGCCCCACATCTGCTGGCCGAGATCGACCAGTTGACCGAGGCGGAACGGAGCGTCGTCCGCGACGCCGTCCACGAGTGGCACCTGGACGAGCCCGCCGCGGAGTAGCCGGAACTTTCCGGGCCGCTCCGGCGACTCACTGAACGGAGGCATCCGGTCACGTGAGGGGAGCGGGTTCGCATGATGATCCGACGACGGCGCCCGAAGGGCTGGCAGCACCCCGCACTGGGCGACGTCGCCCTCACCACGATGCTGACCGCCCTCGCCGAACCGGTACGCCTCGACGTGATCCGGCAACTGGCGTGCTCTGGTGGCGTACTCAAAGGCGCTTTCGACGTGGAGGTGACCGGGTCGACGCTGTCGCACCATCTGCGGGTGCTCACCGACGCCGGACTGGTGCGGGTGACCCAGGAGGGCCGCTTCCGCCTGTGCGAGCTGCGCCGGGCCGAGGTGGAGTCCCGCTTCCCCGGCCTGCTGCCCGCCGTGCTCGCCGGCGCGGGGGTGCCCGGGATGGTCAGGTCCGGCCCACCGTCAGGCGTAGCGGGTCGGTGGTGACGATGTGCAGCAGGCCCTTGGTTTCGGCGGCCTCCAGCGCCGCCCGCACGGTGGTGGTGCTGACCAGGAGGCGGTGGGACAGGTCGTCGACGCTGGTCTCCAGCGGTAGGCCGGGGATCCAGCGCAGCAGCGCCTCGACGTCCTCGGCTACCTCCTGAGCATGCTCGCCGGTCTCCGGGCCGCGGGCGAGCCAGGTGGGTGGCTCACCCAGCGGGTCCGGCCAGAACCGGATCAGCCAGGAGAAGTCGTCGCCGGCACTGCGGCGGGCGACGCGTACCCGGAACCATTCGGTGTCGCCGAGTTCGAGGTCGGCCTCGCCGTAGCCGCCGGTGACGTCGGTCAGCGTCAGCTCGCCCGAACTGGAGCGGAACGGCGCCTCGACGACGTCCTCGAAGACGACTGGATCCGGCGGGGGCGGTGTGTCGTGCAATTCCAGGCGCACGGTGTGGTCGCCCAGGTCGGGGGCCTGGGCGCTGAGCCAGCCGGCCCCGGTGCCGGCGAACGAGCCGGTCGGCATGTCGCCGCGGTCCCGGTGGTGGGGCAGTGGGGGATCCTCGGTGGGGTCCCAGGCCTGGTTCGTGTCCGCGAGGAGCAACATCCCGTAGGCCGGGTGGTAGTCGTCGGTCTCGAAGCAGCGCACCATCGTCACGGTCTCACCGTAGACACCGGTGGTTGCCTTGTGTGTCCGAACACTCCTCCGCGGGCAGCCGGGTTGACGGGTGGCGCGCGTCCTGCATGATCGAGCGTTGTGAAGCCAGGGGCGAAGTACCGGAAGTGGTGGCATGCCACGGTGGTGATCGCCTTGTTGGCGGCCACCGCGCTGCTCGTGCAGCGGCAGTTCCCCGATCTCGGGTCGCTCGGTGATCTGCTGGGCGCTGTCGACCTGGGGTGGGCCGGCCTGGCCCTGATCGCCGGGCTCACCTCGCAGCTTGCGTTCGCGTTGCAGCAGCACGGGCTCTTGCGGGCGTTCGGGGTGCCGGTGCGGCGGTCCGACACCATCGCGATCACCAGCGCGGCCAACGCGATCAGCACCGTGGTACCGGCCGGTGCCGTCGTCTCGGCCGCCTACACCTTCCGCAAATATGTGGCCCACGGCTCCACGTCCGCCGCCGCGGCCGCTGTCACGGTCCTGTCGGGGGTGGTGTCGGCGCTGGCCCTGATCGTTCTCGCCGCCGGTGGTTCACTCACCGCGGCTCCGGCGCTGCTCGCGGTTCCGGTGGCGGCGGTGCTGGTGGTGGTGGCTCTGCGGCCGTTCCTGCGCATCGACACGGCGCGGGTCAAGGCACGGCTGGCCGGTCATCCGCGGATGCGGCGGCTGGCCCGGGAGGCGTACCGGGTGCTGCGGCTGGCCCGGCAGGTGCGGATCCGGGACTGGGCGACGGTGTTCGTGTTCGCCGCCGGGAAATGGGTCTTCGACCTGGCCTGTCTGATGCTGGTCGCCGCGGCCTTCGGCGCCGATCTGCGCTGGGAGCATCTGGCCGGGGTGTACCTGACGGTGCAGGTGGTCCGGCAGATCCCGCTGACCCCGGGCGGTCTCGGCGTGATCGAGGCGAGCCTGCTGGCGGGCCTGGCCGCGGCGGGCGCCACGGCTGCCCAGTCGGTCGGGATCGTCCTCGGGTACCGGCTCATCTCGTTCTGGCTGATGCTGCCGGCCGGCCTGGCCGGATACCTGCACCTGCGTACCGCGAAGGAGAGGGAACGCGCCACAGCGGCGGTTTTGTGAGACGGCGGTCTTACAACCTTCTCGCTCTCCGGTCCGTACCTCGGGGCGGGTATCTGCACAGCGAGTGCAGATAGAGAGAGGAGTGTCGATGTCTACCAGGAGGTTCCGTAAGCGGATCGCACTCGGTGGGGCCGTCGCGGCTGTGGTGGCCGGCGCCATGGTCGTCACCCAGAACAGTTTCGCCGCGTCGATCCCGGGCTTCGGGCGGTTCGGCGGATCCCAGGCCACCGCGGACAGCGGTCTGTCGATGGGCGGCCGCAGTTTCCCGTCGTTCGGCTCCCGCACCGCCGTCGCGACCACCGGCGACAGTGCCGGGAACTGCCCCGACGCGCACATCATCGTCACCCGGGCCTCCACCGAGGCACCCGGCACCGGCATCATCGGCTCCCTGGCCAACGCCGTCACCCGGGCCAGCGACCAGACCATCACCGTCGAGGCCACCGACTATCCGGCAGCACTCAACCCGTACGCGCCGAGTGTCGCCGCCGGCGCCGAAGCCCTCACCGAGCAGCTCACCGACGAGGCCGGCAACTGCCCCGACACCAAGATCGTGCTGATGGGGTACTCGCAGGGCGCCCACGTCATCGGTGACGTCCTCGCCGGTACCGGGCGGGCCGCCGGGTTCACCCGGTCCGCGCCGATCGACGCCGGGATCTCCGGCAAGGTGGTGGCCGTCGTCCTGATGGGCGACCCGCGGCATGTGCCCGGCGAGGCGTTCAACGCGGGCACCGCCCGCACCCCCGGCCTGTTCGAACGCGGCGACGACGCCTCCCTGGACGCCTTCGCCGACCGCACCCAGTCGTACTGCGACACCGGTGACACGTTCTGCGCCGGCGGTGCCAGCATCGCCGTGCACCTCGGTTACACCCGCAAGTACAACCGCGACGCGGAGGAGTTCATCCTCGCCAAGATCGGCGGCTGACCCCGGGCTCTCCGGAGCGGCGCCGCGGGCCCGCGGCACCGCTCCGGAGGTGCTGGGCCTCAGCGATGGACGACTGGATCGTGGCCAGGTCGAGGTCGCCGTGATCGGTGCCCAGTCCGGCGGCGACCTGCGCGGCGGCGGCACAACCCAGCACCGCCGCCTGCTCCGGCCGCTGTCCCAGGCTCAGGCCGCGCAGACAACCGGCCGAGAAGGCGTCACCACAGCCGGTGGTGTCGACCACGTCAGCGGCGAACGCCGGCACAGCACTGTCGCGCCGAGTTTGGCCAGCGCCACAGCCCGGCCCCCGGCCGGTCCGGCCGCGGTCAGCTTGATCCGGTCGACGATCACCCCGACCTGCCCGTCCGGGATCACCTCCACCGGCGTGACCAGGGTGTCCAGGATGTGCGCCCCCAGCGCGATCACCG
>DATMVU010000101.1:0-3972 GCA_035562875.1 Actinoplanes sp.
CGGTGGCGGGCGGCCGGTGCGGGTGGCCTACCAGGTCGGGTACATCCCGGCCGGGTACCGGGTCACCGAGGTCGCGGCCCAGCCCGGGACCGAGATCAACACGTCGAACGTGGTGCTGGCGCACGGGTCGGACGAGATCAAGTTCCGGATCTACAACCATCAGGGCGACTGGACCGGCGACGAGCTCAAGCCGTACTGCGCCAAGGCCTGCATGATCCCGATGTCCGGCACCTACTACCTCTACATCAGCGGGGACCTGCCGCCGGCCGAGATCCGGAAGATCTTCGACTCGACGGCGGTGGCGACCGACCTGGCCAGCGATGCCGGATGGTTCCCACTGGAGGAGGCGTTCCCCACGTCGGCCGGGTTCACCACGAAGTAGCGGCACACTTGACCACATGCGTGAACCATGGATCGTCGGTGTCTCCGGAGCATCAGGTACCCCGTACGCAAAAGCGGTTTTGACCGGTCTGCTCGATGCCGGGGAAGCGGTCGACCTGGTGATCTCCAAGGCGGCCCGGCTCACCCTGCTGGACGAGACCGGCGCTACCGTGCGCGACGCGCACTGGAAGGACGACGTGGCGGCCTGGCTCGGCCGCGATTTGGGCGATCTGACCTATTGGCCCGCCAACGACCTAGCCGCGGGTCCGAGTAGTGGTTCCTACCCGGCCCGCGGCATGGCGGTGGTTCCGGCCAGTACGGCGGCATGCGCCGGAATAGCCATCGGTTTGTCGAAAGACCTGTTGCAGCGGTCAGCCGAAGTGAATCTGAAAGAAAGACGGCGCACTGTCGTCGTTCCCCGGGAAACCCCGGTCACCCGCAGTCATCTGGAGCACCTGATCGCCTTGCACGACGCCGGGGCCGTGGTGCTGCCGGCCAGTCCCGGATTCTATGGTTCCGGGGCCGGTGCGACGGCACAACAACTGATCGACTTCGTGGCCGGTAAGGTGCTCGACGCGATGGGCGTGGATCACACGCTTTTTCGCAGATGGACCGGCGAATTGGGTGAGAGGAACAACTAGCGGAGACCGTTGGGTGGGCCGTAGCCCGTTCCAGGATTGGTCGGTCCGTTGTTCCTGGGCTTGTTGGCGGCGTCATCCTCGCGCATTTCCTCGATCACACCATCGCCTTCGAGGAGTGCACGAACTTCGGATTCACGGAATCGGCGGTGTCCACCCGGAGTGCGGATGCTGCCGATACGGCCGGCGGCGGCCCAACGCGTGACCGTCTTGGGGTCGACGCGGAACAACGCGGCCACCTCGCCCGGTGTCAGCAGACGATCTCCAGTGTCCACAACCCCCTCCTCGGTTCGGTTATCTGGAGCGGCCGGTGGTCACGGAGAGTGTCGGCGTGCTCGATCGGGACGTAAAGCCATTAGAGCACCGCCCCCGAACCAAGTCCGTGAAATGCGGAAAAAGCCCCGATTGCGACAGTGATCATTATCCTGCCTCCCATTCGCCGCTACCGGGCGTGAAGGTCGGAGCGCCACCCGATTAGGGTTTCAAGCATGGACTCCATCGACCTACGGCTGATCGACCTGCTACGAGAGAACGCCCGGTCGTCGTACGCCGAACTGGCTCGTAAGGTCGGCCTCTCCGCCCCCGCCGTGCACGAGCGGGTCGGTAAGCTCGAAGCGGCCGGAACCATCCGGGGCTACCGGGCCGACGTCGACCACGAAGCGGTCGGTCTCGGTGTCACCGCACTGATCGGCATCATCGAGGACTCCGGTGCCGACACCGACGACGTGCTGGCCGCCGTGCGGGCCATGCCCGAGGTGGAGAGTTGTTATTTCATGGCCGGCGTCGAGTCGTACCAGCTGACCGTCCGGGTCGGCACGATCGCCGAGCTGGAACAGCTGATCGTGCGGATCAACCGGACCCCCGGGGTCGCCTCGACCCGGACCGCGATCGCCCTCTCCACCAAGTGGGAGAACCGTCCCCAGCCCGGTCAGGCATGATCACCGACTTCGGGCGCACCGAACGCGTCAACCGCGACTGGGCCCGTACCGCCATCGCCCAGGTCGAAGCCGACGCCAACCGGTCCGCCGACACCCACCTGCTGCCGTTCCCGCTCCCCGCCTCGTGGGGCATCGACCTGTACCTCAAGGACGAGTCCTCGCACCCCACCGGCTCACTCAAGCACCGCCTGGCCCGGTCGCTCTTCCTCTACGCGCTCTGCAACGGCTGGATCGGCCCCGGCGCCACCGTCGTCGAGGCGTCCTCCGGTTCGACAGCGGTCAGCGAGGCCTACTTCGCCCGGATGCTGGGGCTGCCGTTCATCGCGGTGATGCCGGCCGCCACGTCACCGGAGAAGATCTCGCTCATCGAGTTCCAGGGCGGCCGATGTCACCTGGTGCCGGACGCCACCCTGGTGGTGCCCGAGGCGCACCGGCTCGCCGCCGAACTGGGCGGGCACTTCATGGACCAGTTCACCTACGCCGAGCGGGCCACCGACTGGCGTGGCAACAACAACATCGCCGAGTCGATCCACCAGCAGATGGCCCGCGAACGGCACCCGGTCCCGGCCTGGATCGTGATGGGCGCCGGCACCGGTGGGACCAGCGCGACAATCGGCCGGTACGCCCGCTACCAGCGGCTGGACACCAAGGTCTGCGTTGTCGACCCCGAAGGGTCCGCGTTCTGGCAGGCTTACCTCGCGGGCGACTGGACCGTCGCGACCGGCACCGGCTCCCGGATCGAGGGCATCGGCCGGCCCCGTGTAGAAGCGTCCTTCCAGCCCTCGGTGGTGGACCGGATGATCCATGTGCCGGATGCCGCCTCGCTCGCCGCGATGCGGGCCGGTTCGGCAGTCCTGGGCCGCCGGCTCGGTGGCTCGACCGGCACCAACCTGTGGGGTTCGTTCCGGCTGATCGCCGAGATGCTCGCCGCCGGACGGACCGGATCGGTGGTCACGCTGATCTGCGACGGCGGCGAACGGTACGCCGACACGTACTACTCCGACGCCTGGGTCGCCGATCAGGGACTCGACCTCGCGCCCCCGGCCGCTGTGGTCCGCGAGTTCCTCGACGGAGGCGGCTGGCCGGGATAGATGATCACCCCGGTTCCATGGTTGGATTCCCGACCATGGATGAACAGCCCTCTCGGAACAGGTCGCTGGTACCGGTCGCCGGTCTGGCCGTCGTGGTGCTGGCCGCCACCGCCGTGGGGTTCTGGCCGGAGGGACAGGAGCCGGCCACCGCCACCCCCGTCGCGTCGGCGTCAGCGGCGGTGGTCCCGGCGGTGCCCCTGACCCCGTCCGAGCAGGTGCACGCCACGCTCGCGGCCCAGGTCCGGGCCCTGGTCGCCGGCGACGAGGCGGGCTGGCTCGCCTCGGTGGACGGGAGACTGCGCACCCGCTACCGGACGATGTTCCGAAACCTGCGGGCGCTCGAGATCACCACCGCCGACGCGGGCATCGCCGACAAGCTGACGGCGAAGGGCGACACGATGACCGGCCGGGTCGGGCTCAGCTACTGCTTCAGCGGCATCGAGTGCCCCGCGTACCGCCAGGATCCCGGAGCCGGCGCCCCGAAGATCATCAACACGGTCACCTGGACGTTCCGCAACGGCTCCTGGGTGATCACCAAGGCGGTCGCGGCGGACGTCGGCAACCCGCTCCAGCCGGCCCCCTGGGAGAGCACCAGACTGACCGTCGCGGCGGGCAAGCGGGTGATCGTGGCCGGCCCCGAGTCGCAGGCCACCAACGTCAAACGGGTCCTGCGTCTCGCCGAGAAGGCGGCGGTGGTCGCCGACCGTTACGCCGTGACGATGAACAACCCGCAGAACCGCTACCGGATCTACCTCGCCGACAACAAGGCGTACAGCACCTGGTACAGCGGATCCCGGCCGCCGTGGTCAGTCGGCTACCAGGTGTCGCTCAACGGCATCGACGGCGACATCGTGCTGAAGTCGGGCAAGGTGCTGCCCGAGAACGATCAGGAGGTCACCGAGATCATCCAGCACGAGATGGGCC